>DASYSL010000176.1:0-12014 GCA_036003365.1 Candidatus Eiseniibacteriota bacterium | reverse complement strand
GTCCTCGGCGGCCAGCTGGAACGTGTGCATGTTCGCCTTGGTCGAGCCTTCCTTGGCCCGCGACTGCATGGCGATGAAGTTCGGAATGGCGATCGCCGCCAGAATGCCGATGATCACGACCACGATCATCAGCTCGATCAGCGTGAAGCCCTTTCTGTTCCGAAGCATGGGATGGCTCCTTACCCTAAGTTTTTACCCGCGTGCCGGACGACCCGTGTGCCGGGTTCAATCCGGATAAAGCAGGCCCCATGCCATCTCGCTGGGCAGCAATTTCAATGCGGCAAATGAATGAGGAAACGCGGCTTAGTCGCAGCGGTGAGCGCCGCAAAGCCGGGCCGCGCGGCCAGAGCAGGCCGCCTCCCTTTGCCGTCTGCGGATGAGAATTGGGCGGCCCATGCAGGATGCACGGGCCGCCCGGCCCGAGTGGCTAACGGACCAGCTTGCGGTAGCGGATGCGGTGCGGCTGGTCGGCGTCGACGCCGAGACGGCGTTTGCGGTTGGCTTCGTAATCCTGATAGTTGCCCTCGAACCACACCGCTTGGCTATCGCCCTCGAAGGCGAGGATGTGGGTCGCGATGCGATCGAGGAACCAGCGATCGTGCGAAACGACGACGGCGCAGCCCGCGAATTGCACGAGGGCTTCCTCGAGCGAGCGCAGCGTGTCGACGTCGAGGTCGTTGGTGGGCTCGTCGAGGATGAGCAGATTGCCGCCGCTCTTGAGCATCTTGGCGAGGTGGAGGCGGTTGCGCTCACCGCCCGAGAGCGACTTCACCTTCTTCTGCTGATCGGCGCCCTTGAAATTGAACGCCGCGGCGTAGGCGCGCGAGTTGATCTCGCGGCCGCCCACTTGCATGAGGTCGAGCCCGCCCGAGATCTCCTCCCACACGGTTTTTTCGCCCGCGAGCGCGTCGCGCGACTGATCGACGTAGGCCATCATCACGCTGTCGCCGATCTTGAGCGTGCCCGAGTCTGCCTTTTCGGTGCCCATGATCATGCGGAAGAGCGTGGTCTTGCCGGCGCCGTTGGGACCGATCACGCCCACGATGCCACCGGGCGGCAGCTTGAACGACAGATCCTCGAAGAGCAGCTTGTCGCCGAACGCCTTGGAGAGACCCTCGGCCTCGACCACCGTGGTACCAAGACGCGGTCCGGGTGGAATACGGATCTCGTTCGGGTCGGCGCGCTTCTCGGTCTCCTCGGCGAGCAGCTTCTCGTAGGCGGTGTAGCGCGCCTTGCCCTTGGCCTGGCGCGCGCGCGGCGACATGCGGATCCACTCCAGCTCGTGCTCGAGCGTGCGGCGGCGCGCGCTCTCCGTCTTCTCTTCCTGCTCGAGCCGCTTGTCCTTCTGCTCGAGCCACGACGAGTAATTGCCCTCCCAAGGGATTCCCTGGCCGCGATCCAGCTCGAGAATCCAGCCGGCCACGTTGTCCAGGAAGTAGCGATCGTGGGTCACGGCCACGACGGTGCCCGGATACTCCTGAAGGTGGCGCTCGAGCCAGGCCACCGACTCGGCATCCAAGTGGTTCGTGGGCTCGTCGAGCAGGAGCAGATCGGGCTGCTGCAGCAGCAGGCGGCACAATGCCACTCGGCGCCGCTCACCTCCCGAGAGCACGCTCACCGGCGTGTCGGGCGGCGGACAGCGCAGCGCATCCATCGCGATCTCGAGATGGCGATCCAGCTCCCAGGCGTTGGCGGCTTCGATCTGGTCCTGCACCTTGGCCTGCTCCGCCAGCACCTTCTCCATCTCGTCGGGCTCGAGCGGCTCGGCGAAGCGCGCCGTGATCTCCTCGAACTTCTTGAGCAACCCCCGCGTCTTGGCCACGCCCTCTTCGACGATGTCGAGCACGGTCTTGCTCTCGTCGAGTGCGGGCTCCTGCGGCAAAAAGCCGACGGTGCGGCCGGCCTGCAGATGCACCTCGCCCTGGTAGCCGTCGTCCTGTCCCGCCATGATGCGCAGGAGCGAGCTCTTGCCGGCGCCGTTCAGTCCGAGCACGCCGATCTTGGCCCCGTACCAGAACGAGAGCCAGATGCCCTTGAGGACCTCGCGGTTCGGCGGATGGACACGGCGAAGGTCCTTCATGGTGAAGATGATTTCGGGCATTCGCTTCTCCTGATGGATTGGATGCGGCCGGGGCCGTCGGTCTGATAGGGTGTCGCGGTACCCACAACATATCACGAAATATCACGAAGATGGAGGTGCGCGGCATGGCTTCGACCCGCATCACGGTGCGCCCCCACGGGCCGCTCCTGATCGAAGGCGACTTCGAAATCGTGGACCCCGACGGCAACGCTTTCGAGCTGGCCGGCCGCACGAGCGTCAAGCTCTGCCGTTGCGGCCAGTCGAACGACAAACCGTTCTGCGACGGCAAGCACAAGGAGTGCGCGTTCGAGTCCGTGGTGGTGGCGCGTGCGCTGCCGCCGCCCAAGCCGAAGGTCTAGTCCCCCCACTTGCGTCTCCCCCGCCCGGGGGAGCATTCTGTGCCCGTTCGCGCACGCGAACGCGTCGTTAGGGGTGGTCGGCAGATCAGCGCCGGCCTGAGAGCACACCCTTCGAACCTGAACTGGGTCATACCAGCGTAGGGAAACGGCGAAGCAATCGAGCTCTCCGCATTGCCTCGACGCCGTCCCTTTGGGCGGCTTCTCCATGTTCAGCCACAGCCCCGTCGATTGGGCGCTGCTCGTTCTCTATTTCGCCGTGCTCGGCCTGGTGTGGCTGCGCGCGCGCCGCGCGTCCACGCGCGCCGTCGACTACCTGGTCGCCGGCCGCGCCGTGACGCTGCCCGCGTTCGTGGCCACGCTCGTCGCGTCGTGGTACGGCGGCATCCTCGGCGTGGGCGAGTACTCGTATCGCTACGGCGTGAGCAACTGGCTCGTCTTCGGCGTGCCCTATTACGTGGGCGCGCTCCTGTTCGCGATCTTCTTCGCCCGCCGCGCGCGCCGCGCCGCCTTGTTCACCGTTCCCGAATTGCTGCAAGAGAACTATGGGCGCGGGCCCGCGCTGGTCGGCGCCTTGGCCGTGTTCGCGCTCGCCGCGCCCTCGGCCTACGTGCTCATGCTGGGCACGCTCTTCGCCTCGATGTTCCAGCTGCCCTTGGTGCCGTGCGTGGTTGCGGCCGCCGTGTTCTCGATCTTCTACATCCAGAACGGCGGCATGCGCAGCGTGGTGTTCTCGGATCAGATCCAGTTCGTGCTCATGTACGTCGGCTTCATCATCATGTTCGGCTTCCTGGTGACGCAGCACGGCGGCCTGGGATTTCTGCGCACCCACTTGCCGCCCGCGCACTTCACGTGGAACGGCGGCAATCCGCCGGCCGCCGTCTTGGTGTGGTATTTCATCGCGCTGTCGACCTTGATCGACCCGGGCTTCTGGCAGCGCGCCTACGCCGCACAGGATCCGCGCACCGCGCAGCGCGGCGTGCTGATCTCGATCGGCTTCTGGATCGTCTTCGACTTTTTGACCACGTCGACCGGCATGTACGCGCGCGCCGTCTTGCCGCATCTCGCCCAGCCCGTGTTCGCCTTCCCCGAGCTGGCCAAGATGACGCTGCCCGCGGGCGCGCTCGGGCTCTTCTATCTCGCCATGATCGCCACAGTGATGAGCACCATCGACGCCTACGGCTTCATCGCGGCGAGCACCCTCGGGCGCGACATCCTGGCGCCGCGCCACGACGACCCACGCGCCACGCGCTTCACCAAGATCGGTTTGTGGGTCTCGGCCGTCTTCGCCTGCACCGTCGCACTCGCCGAGCCGAGCGTGGTCGAGATCTGGAAGCTCATGGGCTCGATCGTCACCCCGGCGCTTCTCTTGCCCGTCACCACGGCGATTCTCGGCCGCGGGCGCCTGCCGGCCGGGCTCACGCTCTGGGCCATGTTGATTCCGCTCGCGCTCACGCTCGCCTGGGTGCTATGCGGATCGTTGCCGCTGTTTGGACGAGCGCCGGGCTATCCCGGCTCGATCGAGCCCATCTACGTCGGGCTCGCCGCCTCTCTCCTCATGTACGCCACCGGCTGGCTCGTGCCTTCGCGGGCGCGCCTTGCGCCGCAGGAGACTCCCTCATGAAATGGTGGATCACGCTGCTCGTCGTTCTCGCACCCCGCGTCGCTCTCGCGGCCGAGTCCTCATCGCCGGACACGCTCTCGCACGTCGTGCCCGTGCCCGGCATCGAGGTGAGCACGGCGCGCGCTGGCTCGGAAACACCGGTCGCGCGCTCGGTGCTCGACCGCAAGGACTTGAAGCAAGTGAATTGGGGCCAGGACACGCCCATGGCGCTCGCGCTCCTGCCCGGCGCCTACGCCTATTCGGACGCGGGCAACGGCATCGGCTACTCCTATCTGTCGCTGCGCGGCTTTCCGCAGCAGCGGATCAGCGTGCTCGTCGACGGCGTGCCGCTCAACGATCCCGAGTCGCACGAGGTGTACTGGATCGACCATCCCGATCTTCTTGCCTCGACCAATGAAGCGCAGGTGCAGCGCGGCGTGGGCTCGGCGATCTACGGCGCGGCGTCGGTGGGCGGCAGCGTGAACCTGGAAACGGGCGAATTCCGCCACGATCCCGGGGCCGCGGCGCTCTACTCCTATGGCTCCTACGAGACCTCGCGTCTCATGGCCGAGGCCGGCTCGGGCGATCTCTCGGGAAACTGGAACTTCTACGGCCGGTATTCGCGCATCCGCACCGAGGGCTACCGTGACGGCGCCTACTCGCGTCTGTGGTCGTACTACTTCGGCGCGCAGAAGCTCGCGGGCCAGCACACGCTCCGCGCTCTGCTCTTCGGCGGCCCCGAGGAGACCAAGCTCTCGTACCTGGGCATCCCGCAGGAGATCCTCGACGGCGGCCTGACCGGCGATCCGGATCGCGACCGGCGCTTCAACCCCATCACCTATCCCAACGAGCGCGACCACTTCTTCGAGCCGCACTACGAGCTGATCCACTCGTGGGCGCCGCGCGCCAATCTCGCCTTCACGCAGACGCTCTTCTACTTCGACGGCAGCGGCTACTACGACGAGCAGCGCTTCGGTCAGAACCTCACGGATTACCGCCTCACGCCCTGGCAGACGTCCGACTCGACCCTCGTCTCGCGCGACTACTACGCGCAGAACCCCGACGGCAGCCTGACGCAGGACGGACAGGGGCGCTTCACGGTGGAGAAGTTCGACGTGGTGCGCCGCCGCTTCATCGCCGACCGCCACTACGGCTGGGTGCCGCGCGTGCGGCTCGAGCACGCGCATGGGGCGCTCACCCTGGGCGGTGAGATCCGCCGCCACGACGGCCATCACACGGGCGACGTGCTGAGCGGCGACGGCCTGCCGCCCAATACGGAAGCCGACGCGCGCTACTACGACTACCACCCGTGGACGCTCTCGGCGGGATTGTTCGCGCGCGAGGAATGGAAGCCAGCCGCGCCATGGCTGGTGACCGCCGACCTGGGCTGGCGGCACCAGGGCTACTACCAGCGTGACGATCAGTTCGACGGCATCCGCTTCGATCAGTCGTACGACTTCGTGAATCCGCGTCTCGGCGTGGCCTGGTCCGCCAACGCGCGCGTGAGCGCCTTCGCCTCGTACGCACACGCGAGCCGCGAGCCGGCGTTCCGCGATCTCTACGACGGCGAGACGGTGGGCAGCCTGCCGCTCTACGGCACCATCGATGTCGCCGCCGGCGTGTACGCGAACCCGCTCATCCATCCCGAGCACGTGGACGACTTCGAGGCCGGTGCGCGCTGGAGCGGCAAGGACGCCTCGGCGAGCGCCAACGTCTTCCGCATGAACTTCAAGGACGAGCTGGTCTACGCCGGCCAGTTCAACACCGACCTCGGCTATCCCATCCTGGGCAACGCCGCGCGCTCGATCCACCAGGGCTTGGAGCTCGAGGCGCGCGGCTCGCGCCAGGTGGCGCAAGACACACGCCTCGGCCTCTTCGGCAACGCCACGCTCTCCGACAACCACTTCGTCGAGTATCGCGAGTACTACGGCACCAATCCGGGGGACACGCTGTTCTACGACGGCAAGCAGATCGGATTCTTCCCCGACATCCTCGCCAACCTGGGCGCGCGGTGGGAGTGGAAGAAGCTCGCCTTGGGCGCGGCCGCCCAGCACGTCGGCCGCATCTACCTCGATAACACCGAGACCAAGTCGGCGAGCATCGATCCGCACACGGTGATCAACCTGGATGCGGCCTGGCGCATCCGCAACGTCGAGCTGTCCTTCCGCGCCTTCAACATCGGCAACCTGAAGTACTCGACCAGCGGCTACATGGACTACGACGCGCTCGGCAATCTCGTGCCCCAGTTCATCCCTGCCGCCACGCGCAACGTGCTGGCTGAGGTAAGAGTGAGCTATTGAGAGGTTCGAGATTATCGATACTTGGCCTTAACTGTGCCCCACGTCTGCCGCTCTGTGGGAACCGTCATCCCGCAGAATTCAATCTTGAACAGCAGGTCGACACCGGGCACTGGGGCAACTCCCAAGCCAAGTGTGCACAGGTCAGTCGCCGCAATGTGCCACAGGTCTCCGCCTGCATACTGGCCATTCTTGTCCGTGACCATGACAAACCCGCCACTGCAGTGCGGCGAGTCCTCCTTGAATGCAATCGCGTAAGAGCCGCCTCCTATCAGAGCAAGTGGGGGATCGAATTCCAAACGCGCTGCGACGGAGTCGGTCGGGGCATAAGGCACCACGATCTGCGGCCCTTCAAACAGAATCTGAGAGGGATCTGGCCCCGTGAGCCCCCCTGAGTAGATTCGACTTCCGAGGAGGTAGAATCTGATCGGAGTAATGTTGGTATCCGGAGTACTGGCTCTCCAGATGGTCACGGCGGAAATCAAAGTATCTTGCGTCGTGAACACCTGCGAGAGCGATCTTCCGAAAAATGGGTCGTCCCGGCCAGTATTGACCGAAAACGTATCCGCAATCACGGAAGTCGACGCGCAGGTGCTCTCCGAAGCCCAGCCCGGCGCCGCGTAGATCAGCACCGAGGCCAGCGAGAAACTAGCAGCTCTAGAACCTAGCGAACAAAGACCCACTTACCTCTCCAGAACTGCTCCCATCCCTTGGCGATATGCCCATGGATACCTGTGTGGGCTCTGACTCCTCTCTTCCTCTTCTCCGGACCCAAAACGCCGCCGGCGCGATCAGCTCGCCGGCGGCGTCGGACTCTCGGGCCTAGCGGGGGCTCAAGAGCAGCACCTTGCTGGTGACGCGCGTGCCGCCGGCCTCGGCGCGCACGAAGAAGAGACCGGAGCCGGCCGCGATGCCGCTGTCACGCCGGCCGTCCCAGGTGAAGCTGCGCACCCCGGCGTCCGCGTCACCGTGGAACACGGTCGCGATGCGCCTGCCGCCGGCGTCGAATACGCCGACATCGAGCGCGGCCGCAGTACTCAGCGTCACGGAAAAGCTCGTGCGTCCGCTCGACGGGTTGGGCAGCGGGCTCGAAAGCGCCACCCGCCCGCCCGCCAGGGGCAGCGACAGGCCGGCCGTGGCCACCTTCACCGCCGTACCGGTCGTCGAGGCGAACTGGCCTGAGGCGATGCTGATGTCGCCGCCATCCTTCGCTCCCGGCTTGAGCTGCAAGTGCAGAAGCGCCCGCTGCACGTCGATTTCAGGCTCCATCGTCGGCGACGAGCCCGCCGCGATCCACGCCAGCGCGACGCTCCCCTCTCCGTGCTGCGAGAGCGCCAGCCAGCCGGGCACGCTCGGGAGGTCGACGCCCGCGATGTCGTAGCGATCGCTCGGATACGAGAGATCGAGACGCGCGGCACCCAGATGGCTCGCGCCGTTCACGAAGACCGGCACGTCCCAGCCGCCGTCCACGGCGCGCGGTGCGCCCATCGCCACCGACACATGGTCGTCGAGTGAATCGCCCTTCTCACCACCCGGCGGCCTCTGGTCGAGCACGTGATGCGCGCAGCACATGACGTCGGAGAGATCGACCACGCCATTGCCGTCGCAGTCGAACGCGCCGCCGCTCGTGTCGGGGCACACGCCGCCCCAGATGCACATCGCCATGATCACGAGGTCGCGCACGTCGGAGCGGCCGTCGTGATTGGCATCGCAGGAGCCGGCCGAGCAGAACGTGGCCGCGAAATCGCCGACTTCGTCGCGCTGCGGATGGGGACAGAGGTTCACTTCATGGCCCGTCGAGTCGGCTCCAAGCAGATGGTCGAAGTAGAAGCGCACCTGATCGATCGACGGGACTCCAGAGTTCTGATCCACCGTGAGGCGCAGCACCGGCTCCCAGGGCTGGCTCCAGTCCCGGATATGCGGCGGGAGGAGGCGACCGTCATCGGAATAGAGAACGAAGTGCGCGCCGTTGGAGTCCTTGTCCCAGAAGAGCTGGAAACCGCTCGCCGCACCCGTGGTCTCGATGGCACTCACGTGCAAGCCTGGACGGTCGAACACGAATGAGCCTTGCAGCCCCGCGAGCGGGACCGCCGAAGCCACTTCGAACGTGGCGTGCCCCGGCTGGCCGGGAGCGACGAAGTCATCGCACACCCCACCCGGCCGCTGTACAAAGCGCGCGTCCATGCATCCACCGGGCGGCGGCAGCGAGTCGCAACTTTGCACCACGAACGGAAGCGTCGCGTGGCCGATGGGCTCGGGCGCCATCCCGGCACAGTCGTCGTTAAGCACGGTTTCGACCATGAGCCCGTACGGACCGGGCAGCAGCTGGCCGATGCGCACGTGGGCGTTCCACGGCGTGATGACCGGGTTACATGCGACTCTCAGGCACGAGTTGTGCCCGTACACGATCTCCACGACATCGGGCTGAGGCAGAGGACCGACCACCGGTGACGGCAGGACACGGACCTCCTCCAGCCAAACGCACGTATTGGGGAACGCGCCGGCCAGGAAGACGTCGATGCTGTCGCCCGCGCACGCGCTTTGCGGACAATCCGGGCACTCGATGGCCCTGCCGATGATGACCTGGTCAAGGAATGGCAAGATGCGGCCTGGATACTTCAGGCAGCTTTCGAGCACGGAGAAGGGAACGTCGAAGCTCGCGCTCTCCGGATGCGTGGTACCGCTCGAGTCGACTACGTCGGCGTCGATCCGGATTTTCTGCACGTAATTGCCGACGGCGAATTTCCCGAGCGCGACCTCGAGCGAGCGGGGGTCGCACACGCCGCACACGATGAAAGGCGCCACCTGCGCGCGCAGGACGACGAGACCCTCGCTCGTGATCTCCACACTCTTCAAGTCGACGTTGCAGTGGCACGCGTCGAAGCGGATGCGCACCACGGAGTCGGGGCAAGCAGGATGGGGAACGACTTCCCAGGAAATGCCGAGATAGCTCGGTGGATTCCCTTGGGCCCGAGCCGAACCAGGGAGACAGAGGATGGCAAAAACGGCCAGCGAGGTGAGCGCGGCGACGGTGAAGCGCGCGGTCCGCGCGGGCCGGTTCGCCATGCGGGTGATACACGCCATGTGAACCTCCCGAGGAGGGCGCCGGGCAAAAGCTTGCTCCCCTTGCCTCGGCCGCGCAAGGCCCTTGGGATGAGTGGCGGATCCGGTCCGCGGACGCTACATTCGCGCCGTGTTCGAAAGAGGGAAACGCTACCATCGACCGGCCGCGATCACCGTCGCGCTGCTCGCCATCCTGGTCACCGCACTTCTCGCCACCCGCGATACGCGGCCGCGTGGCGCTTCGCGCCCTATGGTGTGGCTCTGGTCGTGGGAGCACTTCGATGACTTTCGTTTTCTCGAAGGGCAGAAAGCCGGCGTCGCCTACCTGGCGGCCACCGTGCGCCTCGACTCCGCCGGCGCCACGTGGCAGGGACGCGCGCAGAACATGCGCCTCGTCCACGGCTTGCCGCTCCTGCCTGTTGTTCGATTGGAAGGCAGCAGGGCGCTGAATGATTCGGCGCGGCACGAGCTGGTGACGCGGCTGGTCGCCGTGGCGCGCGGCCAGGGCGACTCTGGCCTGCAGATCGATTGGGACGCGCCGCGCTCTTCCCGTCCCGCGTATACGGCGCTTCTCCAGGAGCTGCGCGTCGCTCTGCCCGATACGCTCCCCCTCAGCGTTACGGCCCTCGCCTCCTGGTGCACAGGCGATTGCTGGCTCGAGGGCGCGCCTGTGGATGAAGTGGTTCCCATGGTCTTTCGGATGGGGGCCGACGAGGCGCGCGTGCGCGCCGATCTACAGCACCGCGGCGATTTCGCCTGCCGAGCCTGCCGCCAAGCGGTTGGTCTGAGCGTCGACGAGGCCGATTGGCCGAGCTTGCGCGCACGACGCGTTTATCTCTTTTCGCCTCGGCCCTGGACCGGCGAGATCTTCGAGCGCGCCCTCGAGCGATGGGAACGGAGCCGTAAGTGATGCGCCGACGGTTCGCCACACTCTTGTTCATGCTCTGCATCGTCGCGGGCGCCGTGCTTCCGGCGCGCTCGTGCGGTCCCGACTTGCCGGAAGCGGTGTTCGTTTCGCGCCAGGGCCCCGTTGACCCCGTCTCCTACGGCTCCGGCCGGCTCGGGATCGTGCTCCCCACCTATTACCAACGTTATTTGTTCTTGGCGTATCGCGCGCTGAGCGGCAATGCATTGCACGGCACGGATCTCGACGCGGCGCTCCAGCTTCCTCCTACCTCTGTCGGCGAAAACCAGCCTGGCTACTTGCGCTGGCAGGCGGTGCGCGATTCGCTCGTCTCGGGTGGACGCCGCCATTACCTCTCGGTGTATTGCGCGCGACAGCAAGGCAACACGTATTACTTCTATCCCAACTATTACGACGACGCGTTTCGCACAGCCGCCGTGACGCTGGTCGACCGCGTCCGTCGTCAAGGCCGCGTGGACGACGCCGTGCGCGACTGGGCGCGCGCGCAGGATGCCGTGTTCACCGCCTGCGAGGAAAGTGCGGCAGCCCCGCAACCCGTTGCCGCCGGCTCCCCGGACTGGCTGGTCAAAGACCGCGCGTATCAAGTCGCTTCGTGGAACTTCTATGCCGGGCACTTCGACGAAGCCGCGGCCGGCTTTCACGCCATCGCGGCCGATCCCGCTTCACCCTGGCGCGAGTGGGGTGCCTATCTCGCCGCACGCGCCTATGTGCGCAAAGGCACCGTGACCCCCGATCCTCGCGAGCCGGATCGCGACGCCCTCGCGCAGGCCGAAAGGCAGCTCAAAGCCATCGTGGATGACCCCTCGCTGTCCGCGCGGCACGAATCGGCACAGCGTCTGCTCGCCTTCGTCGGCTTGCGGTTGCGCCCGGAAGGTCGGCTTGGCGACCTCAGCAGCGCCCTCAGGGCCAAATCTTCCAGCTTCACGCAGCAGGTCTTCGATCTCACGGTGCTGCTCGACCGCTTTTCGCCCCAGCAAGTCGATTCCCTGGCGCACCGGGATCCGGCATACGACATGCCCGATTGGATCCTGACCTTCCAGGCCCGAAACGCCACGCACGCGCTCGAGCGCTGGCGGCAGACCCGGAGCACCCCGTGGATGGTCGCTGCCCTCGCGAGCGCGCCTGCGCCGGAAGCGGACTTGATGCAGGCCGCGGCCCGTATTCGCCCCGACGACCCCGCATTCGCTTCGGTGGCTTTCCATCGCGCCCGGCTGCTCGCCAACTCTGATAAGGAACAAGAGGCGCGGCGCGTGCTGGACGAGCTGCCGCAGACGAGCTTCCCCGTCTCCTCGTGGAACGCGGTGCTCGCGTTACGCATGCGACTCGCCAAGAGCCTGGACGACATGCTCACGAGCGCGCCCCGGATGCCGGACTACTTGGACTACGGCGGTTTCGGCTTGCAGGACACCCTGCCCAACTTGCGCCAGCCGCTTCTCGATCGCGATGCCGCGCTCGTCCTCAATCGCTGGGCGCCCACGTCTTCCGTGGCCGACGCCGCGGCCCACTACCAAAGGCCGAGTCTGCGCCAACCGCTCCTCATCGCAGCGTGGACGCGCGCCGTTGTCGTGGGCGACGACAAGACGGCGAACGCGCTCTCCGGTCTGCTCACCACAGGGACTCCGGCGCTCGCCACCTACTTGAACGCCTACGACGCCGCGCACGATCCCGCCTCGCGCCGTTTTGAAGCGAC
>DASYSL010000175.1:0-21374 GCA_036003365.1 Candidatus Eiseniibacteriota bacterium | reverse complement strand
GGCGTGTAGATGGCATTGGGCGAAAAGGCGTTCGGGTTGTATGAGCCCGCCCCACCGCTCCACGAACCGCCGGAAGCGCCGCCACCGAAGATGGCCGCGAGCTGAACTTGCGGGCTCGACGAGCACACCGTTTGATCCGTGCCCGCGTTGGCCGTGGCCGCGCGATCGATGGTGACGTGCACTTGATCGCTGGCCGCCCCGCATGGACCGGCCGGGTCATTGGTCGAGAGCGTGAGCGTGACCCCGCCGGCAGCGATCTCGGCCGCCGAAGGCGTGTAGACCGCGTTCAGCGCCGAAGCGTTCGGGTTGTACGTGCCCGCTCCGCCGCTCCACGTGCCGCTGGTCGCGCCCCCGCCGAGCACGCCTGCGAGCTGCACTTGCGGGCTCGTCGCGCACACGGCCTGGTCGACGCCCGCGTTGGCGGTGGCCGAAGGGTTGATCGTGATCTGCATCTGGTCCGCGAAGGCGCCACACGCCCCGGCCGGATCGTTGGTGGTGAGCGTGAGGGTCACGCCGCCCGCCGCGATCTCGCCGGCGCTCGGCGTATAGATCGCGTTCAAGGCCGCATTACTCGGGTTGAACGTGCCCGCTCCCCCGCTCCACGTGCCACTCGAGGCACCTCCACCCACCACCCCCGCGAGCTGCACCTGCGAATTGCTCGCACAGACCGTCTGATCGGCGCCGGCGTTGGCGGTGGCCACCGGGCGCACGTTGATGCGCACCTGATCGCTCACCGAGGCGCACGGTCCGGTCGAGATCGAGTTCAAGGTGAGAGTGACGCCACCGGCGCTGATCTCGGCCGCCGAGGGCGTGTAGGTCGGATTGGCGACGTTGCGGCTCGGGTTGAACACTCCGGCGCCGCCCGTCCAGCTCACCGTGCCCCCGGAGACGATGCCGGCGAGCTGCACCATGGGGCTCGAGGCGCACGACTCGAGATCCGCGCCCGCGTCGGCGGTCGCCGGCGCCAGCACGTTCACCGTGGCCGAGCACTGCTTGCTGAACCCGCTCGCCCCGGTGGTCAGAAGCAAGCTGTAGCTCCCGGGGAAGCTCGTCTTCACCACGACCGACGTGCTCGTGTCCGTGCCCACGATCACGGCGCCCGCGGTGTTGTCGAAGAGCGTCCACTGATACGACTCCATGCCCGCCGGTGCGCTGTGCGTGTTGGTGGTGCCGGCGCAGAACGGGCCCAGCGGCGAAATGGCGCAGGTGGGCACCGGGAACACGGCGTCGGTCGACATCGAGCGATCTTGATTGCCGAGATTCCCCAGGTTCCAGGTCACGAGACGCATGTGATACGAGGAGCCGCTGATGCCGGCGGCCGATCGCGCGGTGCCGTTGGCGTTGAAGCCCCAATCCCAGCGACACGCGATGTGACCGCCCCAGGCGAGGACCGCCTTGGGTCCGCTGGGGATGAAGCGCACCTTGACGCGCGATTCCGACGAGCTCGTGGTGAGATTCATGTCCGCCTGCGTATCCCACGTGACATCGAGAATCGTGCCGCCATAGAGCGTCATGACGCGCTGGCTGTCGGGCAGCGCCGCCATGCTGTTGAGCGGCTGGGCGGCGGCCGGCTCCGGACCAGATCCGTCGGGATCGATGGTCACATTGCTCGTGGGCAGCGGAAACGGAGCGGTCGTGATGTCCGAGGTCACGCCCGTGATGCCGTTCAGGGGCACGAACACTTCGGGGTCACGATGGGAGAAGAGCACGTGCGGCAGAAGGCGCTGGAAGTGCGTGAGGTAGTCGAGCGCGTACGAGCCGCTGCGCCGCGCGTCGTAACCGATCACGAGTTCGACGACCGTGCCATCGGTGGGCAAGCCGTCCATCACGGTGCGGTAGGCGATCGAGTGGCTCTCGAGATAGTGCGAGTTCGAAGCGCCCGCGTTGCCGTTGACCCAGGTTGGAATCGGAGTCGTCGGGGAGCTCGCCTGGCCGTTGCGCACCTGGTCGAGCGTGGCCGAGGGAGCGGCGTGAGCCGTGCCGGCGAGAAGGACACCGAGCGCCAGGACCGTGAGGGATGACATGAGGCGGGCGAAACGGGACATGAGAGCACTCCCCGAAAGGAACTCTTGCCGAGGAGGCTCGCGGGACGTCCCGCTGCGGACCCTCGGACCCAATGAGCGACGACTAGGGTCCGTCCCGTGCAGGCGTTCACAGCAACTTGTTGGCCAACTGTCGCCGAGGTGGTTACAGCAGTTTGCAATGGCGTGGAGCTGGAGAAAGACGCGGTCGAGAGCAAACTCGTGCGAGGCGCATGAGTCAGGGCCCGCGGCCTCGCGTCATTTCCCCCGGCGCGATGGGAGAAACCACCCGACAAGGGCGCGCGGGCACGCGCCCTGCGTGCAGGAAAGCGGCGTGAGCGTCATCCGCGGCCGCGGCGAAGCGCGGGTCAGCGCCCGTCAGCCGGTGCGCCGCGTGCGCGCGCGAGCCGGCATCTTGGCGGGCACGCGCGCCGGCTTGCGAGCGACGGTCTTCTTCTCCGTCACGCGCATGGGCCGCTTGGCGTCAGCCTCGATCTCTTTTTCGAGATTCTCGATCACACCCTGCAGAATCTTCACCATGTGCTTGCGCTGCGCCTGCGTGCTCGCGCTCCACGTCCCCTTGTCGGCGCGCAGGTGCGCGAGCTTGAACTTCATGCCGATGAGTGAGGTGGAGTAGTCGTTGGCGTTGAGCTTGGTCACGTTCTGGTGCGCGAGGACATACCAGTGATAGCCCGTGCCCACCGGGACACCGGAGCCCTCGGGCGCCTTACCGGCGCGCCGCTTGGTGACGTGGTACTCGACCTTCCATTCCTCGGGCGTGATCTTGGTTTCTTTCCAGGTGCCCTTGTCGTAATACCACTTGTGGCTGCGGCCCACCTTCATCCCGGTGTACTTGCGCCCTTCGAACTCCTTGAACTCGTCGTAGGTCGCCGCGATGTCCTCGCGCGGAGGCTGCTCGGGCGGCGTGCGGGTCTTCCTCGTTGTCTTTTCCATGGACGCCCTCCTTCTTTCCTACTCCTTGCGAACAGCAATCCATGTGCCATGCGTTAGATCGTTCAACGAAGCGCTGTTGATTGGGCCGGATGTAAGCCGGCGCTCCGGATTCGACATTTCTACTGGGGCTTCACCTCGATGGTCACCGTCAGACGGTTGAAGCCGGCGATGCCGCCCTGAGTGCCGGAGATGTCTTTCAACTTCCATTCCACCATGGCGTCGGCGATGCCCTTGCGCGAAGTCATGGCAGATTCGATGGCGGCCTTCAGGGCTTCTTCCAGATCGCCCTTGTTCGACGTGCCTTCGAACAACGTGACGGCCGACTTGGTCTTGGGCGGCAGCGGCGTGCCGTCGGAGAGAGCCACGGTCACACCCAGCAACGTGCTGAAAAGCACAGCGATCAAGGCGAGTCTCTTCAACATGCTTCCTCCTCGGTTGTTTTCAAAGTGGGTCTAAAACCACGGTGACCCAATCGCATGCCGCAAGGCGACGAAGTGGGTCAAAGGTCGCGTTGACCCAATCGCACGCCGCACGGCGACCCAATGGGTCCAAGGTCAAGTTGACCCAATCGCATGCCGTGACGGCACCCAAGCGAGCCCTCAAGCAGACGGAGCTGCGGCTCGCGGTCCCTCGAGCTCGCTCTCGAGCGTGACGCGGCGACGGCAATGTTCGCAATCCAGGCGCAGGAGCGGCTTCCAGGGCTCGCGTGCCACGTGATCGATTTGCTGGCCACAGGCCGGGCAGGCGCCACGGACGCGCGTCACCGTCGCGACCTCGTGCAGGCGACGGTAGGCGAAGAACGGCCCTGCCAGGAAGAAGGCCGGCACGAGAATGAGATGCAGGATGGGAATGAGGACGGTGACCGCGGCGGCCGCCCAGCAGGCGAGCAGGATGAGGACGGCGCGCGTCACCCGCTGGCGATGGTCGTAACGCACCAACGCGACAGTCGCCGGACGCGCCGGTTGGTCGAAGTAGGTGAGCTTCCCTTGCCATTCGTCGTGAGCCGCCGGCGTCATGACATCACTCGCCGAGCCAGGATCGAGCCCGGCAGCATGGGAAGCCAGAGCGAAAGTCCGCGGAACAAGATGGTGGCCGCGAATGCCACTTCCAGTCCTTCCCCCATGAGTCGGAGCATGAGAATCGAGCCCGCCTCGAAGACGCCCACGCCGCCGGGCAGCACGCTGAGCGTGGCCGCTACCGAAGCCATGGTGAAGCTCGCAAACACGCGCACGGGGCCCGGGTCACGCCCCAACGCATGGAGAATCGCATACAAAGTGGTGCTGTCGAGGACGAAGATGGCGAGCTGGAGGCCGGTGTCGCCGGCCAGGAGCGCGCGGTCTTTCATGGCATCGGCCGCCGCCTTGCCCAGAAGCCGCGCGCGCGAGCCCACGAAAGGAATCTTGCGCAGCCAGCGTGGCGGCGATTGCGAAACGTGGGCGAGCCACACGAGAAGAGCCGGCAGGGCGAGAAGCACGATCCCGACCAAGCTGGCGAGGATCCGCACCGTGCGATTCACGGGCCCGTGCATCCATAGAACGATGAGGCTCAGCGCCACGGCCAGGGCGTACGCAAAGTAGAACCCGAAGAGTCCGGCGACCACGGCGCGCGTGGCGCTTTTCTGGGTGGCGCCCTGCTTCTCCATCGCACGCACGACCAGGATGGTGCCGCCGGCGCCGCCCGTGGGCAACGCCTGATCGACGAAGATCTTCATGAGCCCGAGCGGCACCAGACGGAGGAGGCCGACGCGCTTGGTCGAGCGGCCGCGCGCGAGCCCGAGCCGCAAGACGGCGGCGGCGCACACGTACGTGCCGATCTGGAGCGCGACGGCCACCCCCATCCAGCGCGGCGAGGCATGCGAGGCGATCTCGAGGAACTTTTTCGGGTCCGACTTCTTGGCCGCGACGAACACTAGCGCCGCGAGCAGTATGAAGCCCGCGATCCAGGCGACCTTCCGGATCCCACTCTTCTTCTTTTTCTGGCTCATGGCCCCGGGAAAACGGGCGCGCGAGGCAGGGCGCGCCCGGGCTCAGCTCGTCTCTCTCTGAATCCTCGGGTCCAGCGCGAAATAGAGCAAGTCCACGATGAGATTGGCCACGACGATGAACATGGCCGCGAAGAGCACGGTGCCCATGACCATGGGCAGGTCCCGCTGGCGGATGGCCCGCCAAGCGAGGCCGCCGATGCCCGGAATGCCGAACACGGTCTCGGTGAGCACGGCCCCGCCGAAGAGATACGCCACGTCCATGCCCAGCATGGTGACGAGCGGCAGAAGCGCGTTCCTGAAGATGTGCTTCCCGACCACCACGCGCGTGGGCAGCCCCTTGGCGAACGCGGTGCGCACGTAATCCAGGCGCGCGATGTCGAGCATCTGGGCGCGTGTCATGCGCGCGTACCAGCCGGCGTAAAGAAGCGCCAGCGTGATCCAGGGCAGCACGAGATGGTGCGCCCACTCAATCATGCCGCCCTGGCCGATCTCGGTGTAGTCGCCGAGCGGGAACCAGCCGAGACGATCGGCGAAGAAGCGCAGAAAGAGAATGCCGATCCAGTACGCCGGCGCCGAGATGCCGACGAGCGTGAACACCATGGTGGCGCGGTCCCAGAACGAGCCCGGCTTGAGCGCGCTCACGATGCCCGCCGGAATGCCGATCAGAAGCCAGATCACCACCGCGCCGAAGGTGAGCGAGAGTGTCTTGGGGAATGCGACCATGATGGTGCCGAGCACCGGCTGCTGGCTCACGTAAGAGAAGCCCCAGTCGCCGTAGGCGGCGTGGGTGACGAAGTGCACGAACTGGAGCGGCATGGGCTGATCCAGTCCGAGCCGCTTCTCCACGAGCGCGATCGTCTCCTTGGTGGCGTACTTGCCGGCGATGAGCTGGGCCGGATTGCCGGGCACGGCGAAGAAGATGACGAAGGTGATCGCGCACACGAGCACGAGCACGACCACGCTCCAACCGAGGCGCCGGATGATGTACGCGGTCATCGCCCGACCCTCTGGCCCGAGCCGGGCACGAGCGCGTCGCGCAACCCGTCGCCCACGAGGTTCAGGCTCACCACCGTGAGCAGGATGGCGATGCCCGGGAAGACCACCACCCACCAGGCCACGCTCGAGAACGCCATGCCCTCCTGGATCATGTTGCCCCACGAGGGCGTGGGCGCCTGGATGCCGACACCGAGGAACGAGAGCGCGCTCTCGAGCAGGATGTTGCCGGCCATGGAGAGCGTGCCGAAGACGAGCAAGGGCCCGAGCAGGTTGGGCACCAGATGGCGCGCCAGGATGACCGAGTCGTTGGCGCCCAGGGCACGCGCCGCCTCGACGAACTCCTTTTCGCGGAGCGACATCACCTCGCCGCGCACGATGCGCGCGAGATAAGTCCAGTTCACGAGGCCCAAGATGAGCACCACCGTCCACACGTTGCCCTGGGGCAGGACGGAGGCGAGCGCGATGGCGAGAAGCAGGATGGGAATCGCCATCATGGCGTCGACGAAGCGCGAGAGCACGGTGTCGATGGCGCCGCGGTAGAAGCCGGAGAGAAGCCCGACCACGAGCCCGAGCAGGACCGCGAGCAACGTGCCCATGGTGGAGACGAGGAGCGAGACGCGCGCGCCGTAGATGAGGCGCGCCATGACGTCGCGGCCGATGAGATCGGCGCCCAGCCCGTAGCTCGGGTTGGGGCCGACGGGCACGCCCACGTCTGAGACCACGTCGGTCACGCGCCCGTGCACGCTCACCTGGTCCATCATGCCGAGCCGGTAGGCCGAAGCGTGCAGCAGGTGCGGCACGACGAAGGGCGCGGTGAGTGCTGCGAGCAGGAGCAGGGCCAGGAAGACGAGCCCGGCCACGGCCCAGCGGTCGCGCACGAAGCGCCGCGTGGCCGCGCTCATCGAGTGGCCACCGCGGCCGGCGCGGCGGAGGGCTGCTTCAAATAGAGATCCTCGATCTTCATGATGCGCGTGATGTGGCGGTACCAACCCGCCAGACGCTGGCTGTAGAGGCGGCTCTCGAAGTCGTGGACGAGCGGGATCACCGGGGCTTCGTCCATCACGCGCTCGTCGATCTCGCGCCAAGCGGTGGCTCGCGCCGAGTCGTCGGCCACGGTCATGGCGTGCTCGATGTGCGCGTTCACCCAGGGATCGTCGTACAGGCTCAGGTTCTGGTTGTTGACGGCGGTGATGCGGTGCCCGTTCAGGAGCGTATCGAAGAAGTTGGACGGATCGATGTAATCCGCCGTCCAGGCGTAGAAGCCGAACGGCACGTGGCGCGACGTGTCGCTGGCCATCGACGTGTAGCCGACGGCCTCGCCGATGTCGAGATCGGCGCGAATGCCGACGTCGGCGAGCTGCTGCTGCACGATGGCGAGCATGCGCGGCACGGGCTCGGTGGCGTACCCGTAGAGGCGGGTCGCGAAGCCGTGCGGATAGCCGGCCTCGGCGAGCAGGCGCTTGGCGCGCGCCACATCGGGACCTTGGTAGCGTCCGAGCGGCCGCGCCCCCGGCATGCCCACCGGGCAGAACTCCCCCGCCACGATGCCTTTCCCGGAGTAGGTCTTGAGCAAGGCGCGGCGATCGATCGCCCAGGCGAGCGCCTGGCGCACGCGCACGTCGTCGAACGGCTTCAGTCGCACGTTGACGAAGAGATAATCCGTCTCGAGACCGTCGGCGACGTCGATCTGGCGCGCCCACGTCGAGTCCGAGCGCAGGCGCGCGAACTCGGCCGGCGGCACCTCGAACATGCCGCCGTCGACGAGCCCGCGCTTGATGAGCGCTACCGCGTTGGCCTGCGTGACGCCGAGGCGAAGCTCGAACGTGTCGGCCCACGCCGGCCGCCCCCAGTAATCGGGATTGCGCACGAGGAGCACACGCCGGCGCGGCGTGAACTCGGCCACCTGGTACGGGCCCGTGGCCACCGTGTGCTGCGAGAACGTGGTCGAGTACTTCTCCGCGATCTCCTTGGGCACGGGCGCGGTGAAGGTCATGCTCAGGATGTGGATGAACGTCGGATCGGGCCCGGTCAGCCGGATGTACAAGGAATCGCCGCGCGCGATGACGCCGGGCAGGGCGGTCGCCCGTCCGGCGAGCACGTGGTCGGCGCCCACGATGTGGCGATAGAACGGCACGCCCGGCGAGGCGACGCGGAACAAGCGCTCGATCGCGTACTTGAAGTCTTCGGCCGTGATGTGGCGGTGCAACGGCGCGCCGAAGCGCGCTTCGGGCCGTATGCGGAAGCAATAGAGGGTGCCGCCTTCGCGGATGTCGGGCAGCGACTGCGCGAGGTCGGGCTCGAGGGCAGCGCCCGCCTGGCCGGGCTCGTGTGCGTAATCGAGCAGCGTGTGGAAGATGCCCTCGACGAGGGGCGCCGAGTAGGTGCCGTAGGAAAGGCCGGGATCGAGGTAGTCGGGATCTTCCTCGCGCACGAAGACGATGTGCCCGCCGCGCCGGGGCGGGCCGCCGTCGGGGCCGGGCACATAGGCGGCGGTGTGCGTCTGGCGCGCGCAGCCGCACGCGGCCAGGAGGAGTACAGCCAGGGCAATCGAGGCGAAGTGAAGCCGAAGCGTCACGTGGGCATCTCCAGGTCCGTCCCGCGGCTCGGCGAGGCTCCAGCTTAGCAGACCGGGCATCGTCCCCGGCTGGAATCGCCGCTTTTCCTGCGCTACTCTCCTGACTCTCTTTCCCACCGACCGCCAAGGAGACCCCGATGCTCCGCCGCCTCGTCGCCCTCGCTCTGCTCTTCTCGATCGCTCTCGCGCCGTCCGCCCGCGCCCAGTCGCAGCGCTTCTCGCTCGATCTCGCGCGCAAGCTCGTGGGCGTCTCGGGCCCGCGCTTCTCGCCCGACGGCAAGACGATCGCGTTCACCGTCTCGCGCCCCAATTACAGCGACGACCGCAACGAGACCGAGCTGTACGCAGTGGACGTGGCCACGGGCACCGTGCGCCAGCTCACCTTCGAGCGCCGTTCAGTGTCCGAGCCGCGCTTTGCGCCTGACGGCAAAGCACTCGCTTTCCTGGCGCCCGACACCTCGGGCAAGACGCAGATCTGGCTCATGCCCATGGGCGGCGGCGACGCGCGGCGCCTCACGCACTCCAAGACCGACGTCGCGCACTACTCCTGGCGCCCCGATGGCTTTGCGGTGGCCTACGCCACCGAGGACGAGGAGCCCAAGAAAGAGGGCGAAGCCAAGCACCTCGCGACCGTCGACATGGGCGACCAGGACATCTTCCTGCGCTCGGCGATTCGCCCGCAGCACATCTGGATCCAGCCGCTCGACGGGGACGCCAAGCGCCTGACGAGCGGCCCGTGGAGCCTCGAGCTGGTGCTGCCTCCGGGCAGCCCGCCTTCGCACCTGAGCTGGTCGCCGGACGGCAAGCAGATCGCCTTCGCGCGCGTGCCGGTGCCCGAGACCGGCCGCTTCGACTCCGTGTCGGTGCACGTCGTCGACGTGGCCACGGGCGCCATCCGCTCGCTCACCGGTGCCGAGCGCTTCCAGAACAATCCCGAGTGGGCGCCCGACGGCAAGTCGATCCTCTACGTCGAGGCGCGCGACGGCCGCGGCGACCTGGGCTGGGAGAACGAGATCTCCGTCGCGCCGGCTCTTGGCGGCAAAGGAAAGACCCTCACGCGCGCCATCGATCGCGACGTCTTCGGCGCCGATTGGCTGCCCGACGGCAAGTCGATCCTGGTGGCCGCCAACGATCGCACGTCGGTCGGCCTGTGGATCCAGCCGGTGGGCGGCACGGCGCGCAAGGTCGAGCTCGGCGATCTGGTGATCAACGGCGCCTTCGGCTACGACGTGACCGCGTCGTCCAAGGGCGCGATCGCGTTCACGGCGACCACGCCCACACGTCCTTCCGAGCTCTACGTGATGGACTCGCGCGGCGCCAAGCCGCGCCGGCTCACCGATTTCAACGCCTGGGCCAAGAACGTGAACTGGGGCCGCATGGAGCGCGTCACCTGGAAGAACGACGGCTATGACGAGGACGGCGTTCTCGCCTACCCGCCGAACTTCAACCCGGCGGCCACCTATCCGCTCGTGCTCGTGATCCACGGCGGGCCGACGGCGTCCTCGCGCGTGAGCTACAGCACGCTGGCGCAGCTCATGGCCGCGGAGGGCTGGCTCGTGTTCCAGCCCAACTATCGCGGCAGCGACAATCTCGGGAACGCCTATCAGGCGGCGATCACCAAGGACGCGGGCGCCGGTCCGGGGCGCGACGTCATGGCCGGCGTCGCCGAGCTGCGCAAGCGCGCCTACGTGCAGAAGAAGAACATGGCGGCCACCGGCTGGTCCTACGGCGGCTTCATGACGACATGGCTCATCGGCAACTATCCCGGCGAGTGGCAGAGCGCGGTGGCGGGCGCGCCGGTGACCAACTGGATGGACGAGTACAATCTGTCCGACGGCAATGTCACCGTGCGTTATCCGCTTGGCGGCTCGCCGTGGACCGAAGAGGGCGAGAAGCTCTATCGCGAGCAGTCGCCGGTGACCTATGTGCGCAACGTGAAGTGCCCGACTTTGATCATGTCGCTGCTCGAGGATTTCCGCGTGCCCTCGTCGCAGGCGCTCGCCTATTTCCACGCGCTCAAGGACAACGGTGTCGAGACGCAGTACATCGCCTTCCCCGGCCGCGGCCACAATCCGCGCGACCCGGCGCACCAGCTCGAGCGCACACGCCTATGGGTGGACTGGGTGCGCAAGCACATGACGCAGCTGCCCTGATCAGGGGTCTTGACTCAAAAGGGCTTGAGAATCATGAGACAGGAAATGACTGCGATCATGACCCACTCGTACACGCGGGCAGCGCGCACCCAGGGATCGCGGAGTGCGCGCGTCAGCTCCGGAGTGACCGCGCCGCGCGCCACGGCTTCGTCGTAAGCACGCCGGAAGATGCGGCCGCGCGGCACGAGGACCAACACGATCACTGGAATGATGGTGAGATAGATCACGATCGCGGCCAGCACCCAGTTGGCCTGGCCGCCCTGCAGGAAACCCAGGATCGGCCAGCCCCGGAGCCACGCCGCGAGGATGCCGGCGAGCGGCACGTAGGTCGTCGCCGGTCGCACGAACCGGCGCTCGAAAACCCCACCGAGAGACACCAGAGCGCGGATCTCGGCGAGATCGCTCGCGCGTGCCGCGCGCTCGTACACGACGTCGCGGCCGAGAATGCCGGCCACCAAGAGAAAGACGACGAGGACGTGCAGCCAGACCACCAGCAGAGGAATCAAGCGCCCTCTAGCGGAACTGCACGAACTTGGCCTGCCACACGAGGTCGGCCTGGCGCAGGCGCGCGAAGTAGAGGCCGGGGGCGAGACGGCGGCCGTCGTCGCCGCGCGCCATGGTGAAGGCGAAGCTCTGGCCGTCGTGACCGCGCCACGGCGTCGCCACGCGGCGGCCGCGCAGGTCGTAGATCTCGAGCACGCCTTCCTCCGGCAGAGCCGCCACCCGCCCTTCCAGGCGCGCGCCGCTCGCGTCGTAGCTCACGCGGAGCAGGCCGCCTAGCGCTCCGAGATCGACCCCGGTCGGCGCGCCGATCTCGAAGGTGTTCGAAGTGGCGCAGCCCCACGCCCCCGAGTGCGCGTAGGCCACGATGCGCAGCCGCGCGAGGTACAGAAGCGTGTCGGGCGTCACCCAGTTCGTGTTCGTGCTGCCCACCGCGAGCGTCAGCTGACGCAAGAGCACCGAGGTCGACGGATCGGTGAGATAAAGAACGAGCGAATCCACGGTGCCGCCGCCCGTCACATTGTAGCGAATGCGAAACGGCTTCTTGCGCTGCAGGTTCTCGCCGCCCGCGGGCGCCGTCCAGGTCACGATGGGCGGAGCCGGCGGATCGCCCAGGCCGGCGGAGGCGCGCTCGCCCAGATCGTCGACGCCGATCCAGCCGCCGGGGCGCGTGAGCTGGTCGGCGATGCGCACGGTCACGGTGCGGCCACGCGCATTGCCGACGTAAGCGCTCATCGGGGTGAGCATGTCGCTTCCGCCCGAGAAGCGGGTGATGGTGGTCTGCGTGCACTCGTCGCGCAGCTCCACGTACGCGGAATCGGGCGAATTGGCGCCTTGGATGGCCACCGCGAGACTGTCGCCATCGAGCACGAACGGATCGGACGTGACGAGGCCCGTCTTCTCGGGCCCGCGCTGCTCGCCGCACGTGTACGGCGCTCCCGGCTCGGGAACGAACTCGCGGCTCGACATCCAATACATGCCGCTCGGATCGGCCGGAACCTCGCCGCGGTCCGCCTGACCGTCGCCGAACGAGGGCTGGCCGACGAACGCGTCTCCGCTCAGCACGGTGAAGCCGGCGATCGGATTGGGAGGAATCGCCTTGAACGGATAGATCGACGTGTCGAGCGTGTCGAACCAGACGAAGGTCTGGAAGTTGTTGCACAAGGAGAGCCGACGGCGGCTCATCAAGAGTCCGTTGCCGTTGGGAATCAGCTCGGGTGCGGAGCCGGCGGGCAGCACCGTGCTCGGGATCTGAGCCCAATTGTCGAGCAGCGAGTCGCCCTGCGCGACCGTGTTCGCGAATTGCGCCCAGTAGAGATAGGTCTTGCCGCCGAAGAACGTGACCCCCGGCGATTCGATGTCGGGCGACACCCAGCCGGTTCCCTGGATGAGAAGCGGATCGTCGTGCGTCCAGCTCACGAGATCGGCGGACTCGGCATGGCCGATCGACGGCATGCCGTCGATGCGGCGCACGCAGTACAGCATGTGCCAGATGCCGTTCTGATAGACGAGATGCGGATCGCGCGCGCTGCTGTAGGCGGTGGCCGTCCACGCGTAGCGGGCGGAATCGGGCTCGAAGGGCAACGAATCGGCGAGCGGCGTCCAGGTCTCGAGATCATCGCTGGTCAAGAAGCCGATGCGTTGCGTGGCCATGCTGCTCACGCCCGTGTACGCCATCACCCAGCCACCGCTGGGAAGGCTCGCGACCATGGGCGCCCATACCGCCTGGCTGCGCCAGTCGGGCGCATCGGGCGAGGCGGTGATCACCGGCGCGTGCTCGGTCCAGGTGACCAGATCGGTGCTCACCGCGTGGCCGATGTACTGCACGGAATCGGCCGGCATGGAGAGATTCGTATAGAAGAGGTGCCAGAGCCCGTTCTGCTTGACCAGGTAGTGATCGGCGATGTTGCGGGTCAGCGCGCCGTAGCTCGGGCGCTCGAAGGTCCAAGATTGCAGGGACAGCACGGCCACGGCCGGTCGCGGGGAGAAAGCGGCGACGGCCACAGCCAAACCACACGCGAAGAGGAATCCTGCGTTCGAAAACAGACGCAATTGTGCGCTCCGGGGGGACGTCGCTTGGCCAACAAGTATGAGCCGTCGGCGCGGTCGAAAGCAAGGCTCGGAAAGAGCCACGTTCGGGCGCTTTGCACGCCCGAGAAGCAGCACTGGGGGGCGAGCCGCCAACGAGATGGGGGATTGTAGGCCGAGATCATGATACCCCGGAGCGGGTCCCATATCTCGTGTTACTTGGGTCTCCAACCTGCCCAGAAACCGGACAGCGGCTCAGCCGGGCCCGATCTGCAGGAGAACCGTGCTACGCGGATTGGGCCATCCTCGCGGCGTCTGGACCATACGACCGCCGGCGCGCTCGATCTTCTCCCGCCACCAGCCCTTCGAATGCAGATTGATGTGCGTCGAATCCTTGCGGGCGTTCGAGTCCGTCCAATAACAGATGTTGAGGAGGACCCAGCGGCGGCTCACCCGCAGAAGCTCGGCGACCGCGGCCACGGATTGCTCTTCGGGCAGATGCTCGAGCACGTCGAGACACAGAACGAGGTCGTAGGAGTCATCGGCGGCGCCCGTGTGGAGGGCATCGCCAAGCGACACCCGGCTTCGATAGGGCTCGGCCATCAGGTCACACGCCGCCGCAATGGGCTCGACGCCATGCGCGTCCACGCCCAGCTCGACCAGACCCTTGAGCACCGCGCCGGTGCCGAAGCCGACATCGAGCGCATTCTTCGGCCGGCAGTGCTCGACCCATGGGCGGCAGAGATCCACGGCCGGTGCGGCGTCGCGTGACTGGAAGTAGCCCGTCGTGTAGACCGACGCGTCGTAGGCTCTGCGGCGGCTGACGAACAGCGAATAGAGAAGGCTCTTGAGCTGGCTCATGGCGCGGCCGGGATCATAACCGAGGATCGCCGCCACGCTCATGCTCACACGGGCTCTCGGCATTGCCAATCGCGGGGCGCCCCCCTAGTCTAGCCTTCCGATTCGTCCCTTCCGGAGGCTCCTCTTGTCCATGATCGGCCAGACGGTCGGCCGTTATCGCATCCTCGAGCAGCTGGGCCAAGGCGGCATGGGCGTGGTGTATCGCGCTCACGACCCCGAGCTCGAGCGCGATGTGGCGCTCAAATTCCTGAGCGGCCCGGCGAGCGAGGACGAGACGGCGCGTATGCGCCTGCTGCGCGAGGCGCGCTCCATCTCGGCGCTCAACCATCCCCACATCTGCCACGTGTACGAGATCGGCAGTGCCGGCGGCCGCGCCTTCATCGCCATGGAGATGGTGCCCGGGCGGTCGCTCGCCGCCAGCATCCCGCCGCAAGGCCTGCCGTCGGCAACCGTGTTGCGCTACGGACGTCAGATCGCCTCGGCGCTCGCGCACGCGCACGAGCGCGGCGTGGTGCACCGCGATCTCAAGAGCGCCAACGTGATGATCACGCCCGAGGGCGACGCCAAGGTGCTCGACTTCGGGCTGGCGCGCCAGCTCGCGGTTGCCGGTGAGCACAGTGCCGAGCTCACCCTGACCGGGGAAGGCACGGTGGTGGGCACGCCGGGGTATCTCGCGCCCGAGGTTCTGCGCGGCGAGAAGTCGGGACCGGCAAGCGATTTGTGGGCACTCGGCGTCGTCCTCTTCGAGATGATCACGGGACGCTTGCCCTTTCGGGGCAAGACGCTCATCGAGGTCGCGACATCGATTCTCAACGACGATCCGCCGCCTTTGCCCGAGCGCACGCCCGCCGGATTGCGCTCGATCGTGGCGCGCTGCCTGGCCAAGGAGCCGGCGCGCCGCTACCGGAGCGCGGGCGAGGTGATGGCGGCGCTCGAAGCCGTGCAGACCGATTCGAGCGATCGCATGCATGCGATGGCCGCCGGCGGCGCGGGAGTGCCGCGCGCTCTTCTCTGGGTCGCCGCGATCGTCTTCCTGCTCACCATCGGCGCCGGCGTCTACTTCGCGCGCGGGCGCATCTTCGGCAGCGGCACCCAGTCGCGCGCCGCTACCATCCGCTCGCTGGCCGTGCTGCCGCTCGCCAACCTCTCGGGCGATCCGGGACAGGACTACTTCGCCGACGGCATGACCGAGGAGCTGATCACGAGCCTCACCCCGCTCCGCGATCTCAAGGTCATCTCGCGCACCTCGGTCATGCGCTACAAGGGAACCCGGGAGCCCATGGCGCAGATCGCGCGCGAGCTCGGCGTCGACGGCATCGTCGAGGGCTCGGTGACGCGCGCCGGCGATCGCGTACGCGTGACCGCCCAGCTCGTCGACGCGGCCGAGGACAAGCACCTGTGGGCGCGGAGCTACGAGCGCAAGCTCGAACAGGTGCTGTCGCTCCAGCGCGAGATCGCGGGCGACATCGCGCAGGAGATCCAGATCCAGCTCTCCCCCGCCCTGGCCGACGCACGCCGCGGCAATCATCCGCTCAACACGGAAGCCTACGAGCTGTATCTCAAGGGCGACTACGAGCTGGCCAAGATGACGTCCGAGAGCGCCCGCCAGGCCGAGGACTATTTCAACCAGGCCATCGTGCTCGATCCCGACAACGCGCGCTTCTACGCCGGGATCGCCAACGCCAACGTGATCGAGGGACACGTGCTCGGCTCCGTGTCCCTCGACGTCGCCATGCCCAAGGCCAAGGCCGCGGCGAGCCGCGCCTTGGCACTCGATCCCAACCTCGCCGAGGCCCACACCGCCGAGGCCATCGCTCTCTTCTTCGTCGACTGGGACTGGAAGGGCGCCGAAGAGCACGCCCGGCGGGGTATCGAGCTGGATCCGGGTTATTCGAATGGACACTTCATCTATGCGGTCATTCTCGGAGCCCAGGGGCGCACCGGCGAGGCGCTGCGCGAGAACCGGCGGGCTCTCGAGCTGGATCCGCTCTCGCTCATGAACAACTGGCATCTGATCAGCGTTCTCGGAGAGGCGCGGCAGTTCGACGAGGCCGTGGCGCAGGCGCATCGCGCGCTCGATCTGTTCCCGGGCTCGCCGCTGCTCGAGCGGCAATTGGCGGGTGTCAGCGAGTGGCGCGGGGATTTTCGCGGCGCCATCGACGCGGTGCGCACGAACTGGCCCGAGTCGATGGGCGGTGAGAAATTCGTCAAGGCGCTGGACGCCTCTTACGCCAGCGCCGGCGAGCCCGGCTACTGCCGGACGTGGATCGAGCTCTTGAAGAAGGCGCCGCCGAAGGAAGTCGCGTACCGCATGGCCGAGGTCTACGCCATGCTCGGCGACGCCGATCAGACGTTCGCCTGGCTCCGTCGTGCCGTCGACGGCCACAACGGCGACGTCCTCTGGGTCAACGTGGATCCGCACTTCGATCCGCTGCGCAGGGATCCCCGCTTCGCCGAGATCGTGCGTGCGGTCGGGCTGCGGCCGGCGAGCTGAGGCGTGGAAGGGCGGCGGCGCGAAGTGATACGTTGAAGTCATGAGACGGGTTGCTCTCGCTGTGATCTTGATCGCGATGTCCGCAAGCGCCGCCGCCGCGGAAGACGCGTCGGACGCGCGCGTGCGCACACAGATCGAGGCACGCTACGAGTCCATGGCCAAGGCGTTCGCGGCCCGCGACACGGCCGCCGTGTTCGCCCTGCGCACGCCCGACTTCTGCATCCATTATCCGGATGGTGAGCGCGACAGCGCCGACAACGCGCGCCGCGTGCTCGCCTACCACTTCAGCAACAACCTGCCGCCTATCGAGGTCCACTACAAGGTTCGCTCGCTGGTCACGCCCGGGCCGGATCTGGCGGTGGTCGACGTGTTCCAGAAGGGCTCGCGCTATCAAGTGCTGAACGGGAAGAAGCGCAAGGTCGAGTACGACGTGACCCAGCGCGAGACCTGGCGGCGCGTCGACGGCGTGTGGCTGCTGGCCTCGATCGACGACCTCCGCGACCGCCACCGCTGGGTGGACGGCGTCGCCGTCGATCCCTCCAAGCCGTTCGATCCCACCGCCAAGCCCTTCCGCGCACTCCGGTAGTGGGCTTCGAGGGCCTTCACGCCGCCCACACCGAGGCGCGCCTCGCCCACTCGCTTTCCGGATAACGCCGCGACAGGTCGCGTGCCGTGTCCTTCAGCCGGCCGGCGTCATTGCTCGACTTGTACGCGGCCACGCCTTCCCAGTAGAGCGCCTCGGGCGCCGCACCGGACTCAGGGTGCTGCACCTCGACGTCGTGAAACTGGCGCTCGGCATCCTCGAAACGCTTGCGCTCGAAAGCCAGCTTGCCGAGCCCCATCTCGAGCTGGGCCAGCAGATCGTCTTTGGGAAGGAAGCCTTCGATGCGGTAGCGCTCCTCGCCGTTCTCGTCGAGGATCAGCTGCGTCGGCGTCCACCGCGCTTCGAACCTTTCGAACAACCTCGGTTGCTCCCGGATGTGGATCTTGAGCGGCACGAAATGCTGCTCGACGAATCGGATCACGTCCGGCTGCGGATAGACCTCGGCTTCCAGCCGAGCGCATCCGCTTCAGGTGGGCGCGGCGGAAAAGTCGGCGAGCACCGGCTTTCCGCTTTCCCGGGCGCGACGGAATGCTTCGTCCACGTCACGGACCCATTCGATCGCCATGGGCTGCCTCCACGTTTCGGGCGAGGGGCAAAGCCCACGCTACTCCATTCGCGGGACGGGGCAATCGGGGCAATCCTGGACCTTGATCTCGAGATTGAACCGGTAATTGAATGCCGCCCAGGTCGCCTCGACCGTCCCCTCCTTGTTGCGGTACGGGAGGAATCGGCTCTGGCGCAGGGCTTCGGTCGCAGCCTGGTCGAGGAGATCGCCTGCGCTATGCATGACGAGCACGTCCTCGACCACGCCGTGCACGTTCACGAGTCCGGCCAGCTCGACGCGCCCGGTGTCGCCGTGCGCGATGGCTTCACGCGGATAATCGGGACGCATCAGGAACACCGTGATCAGGTCCTCGGATTGAATGACCTGCACGTGCAGCTCGCGCAGGCGCCGCGCCGCGTCGCCCGAGGCCGCGAGCCCAGCGAGGCCGGGAAAGTCGCGCTGGCGGCCCTTGCGACGGGCTTCCGCCTCGACCGGGATCGGCGTGCCCTCGCTCTTCGCCGCCTCGGTGCGCGCGAGGCCGCCCATGAGCCGGTTCTGACCGATGACGAGCGGGGCTTCGTCGGGAAGACGAATCTGGATCTCGCGCTGGTAGCGCGTGGGTCCCTCGTAGCCGAAGCGCCGGAGGCTCTCTTCGATGCTTTCGGCGCGGCGCGCCGGCGGAAACACGAGCAGGACGACGAGGAGGCTCAAGAGGCAGGAGAGGAGAACCGAGACACCCATCGTCGCCGGATCGTGGTCCAAGCGGCTGCGAGATGTCGCGGAGCGTTTGACCATGGCGTACGCCGCACTCCATCGGCCCGGTGGAGGCCTCGAAAAGCGCACTTCCAGGGTATCACGCACCCGTCCCGACCGGGACAGGTTGGCGCTACGGAAGCTCCTTCTTCTCCACGCAGCGCACCGTGTCGCGGGCGATGAGCAGCTCCTCGTTGGTGGGAATCACCCACACGCGCACCTTGCTGTTGGCCCCCGCGATGTCGCCTTCCGCCCCGTTCACCGTGCGCGCGTTCTTCTCGGGATCGAGGACGATGCCGAGGAAGCCCAGATCGGCGCAGATGCGCTCGCGGATGGCGGCCGCGTTCTCGCCGATGCCGCCGGCAAAGACGATGGCTTCGGCGCCGTTCAAGCGCGCCAGGTAGGCGCCGATGTACTTGCGCACGCGCAGGCAGAAGAGGTCGATGGCCAGGCGCGCGCGCCGATCTCCGTTCTGGCGCTCCTCGTCGAGCAGGTCGCGCATGTCGTTGGTGATGCCGCTCACCCCCACGAGGCCGGATTGCTTGTTGAGCATGGCGTCGATTTCGCCGAACGACATGCCCTCGCGGTGCGCCAGGTATTCGAGGATCGAGGGATCGAGGTCGCCCGAGCGCGTGCCCATGACGAGGCCTTCGAGGGGCGTGAGCCCCATCGAGGTGTCGACCGATTGGCCGGCCCTAATGGCGCAGGCCGAGCAGCCGTTCCCCAGGTGCAGCGTGATGAGATTCACGTCCTCGCGCGCCTTGCCGGTCAGGCGGCGATAGCGATAGGCGACGTAGCGGTGCGAAGTACCGTGGAAGCCGTAGCGGCGAATCTTGTGGCGCACGTACGTCCAGTACGGGAGCGCGTACAGGTACGACGTCTCCGGCATGGTGGCGTGGAACGAGGTGTCGAAGACGGCGGCCTGCGGCACCTTGGCGCCGAAGCGCTCGCGCGCCGCGTGGATGCCCTTGAGGTTCGCCGGATTGTGCAGGGGCGCCAGCTCGATGCACTCCTCGATGCCCTCGATCACGCTCTCGTCGATGAGCACCGAGCGCGTGAGCTTCTCGCCGCCGTGGACCACGCGGTGGCCGACGGCGTCGATGTCGGCGCCGAGCGCGGGCAGGATGGCGTCGAGCGCGGCCTTGTGGTCGCGCAGGGCTTCGGCGCGCTTGACGCGCGGCTTGCCCTCGCTCTCGATCTCGATCACCGCCTCCGAGCCGATGCGCTCGATCCTGCCCGCCGCCAGGCGGCGGTCGGCGTCCTTCTCGATCTTGCCGAGATCGGTGTCGATCACCTGGAAACGCAAGGACGAACTGCCGCAATTCAAGACCAGGACGTTCATGGCACCGCCACGCGGCGGCGGGCGCGCTTGCCCGCGGGGGCGGCCCGCTTCTTGGCTTTCACCGCGGCGCCCTTCCCCTTGCCCGGCCAGCGCCAGTCCTTGATCTCGGGCAAGTCCTCGCCGTGCTCGACGATGTACGCGTGGTGGTCGGCCAGACGATCGCGCAGCCATTTCTCCACGGAGGCGGCGCGCGGCTCCAGGTTCGGCACCCGCTGGATGACGTCGCTCACCAGGTGGAAGCGGTCGAGATCGTTGCGAACCACCATGTCGAAGGGCGTCGTCGTCGTCCCCTCCTCCTTATAGCCGCGCACGTGCAGGTTGTCGTGATTGGTGCGCCGGTACGTGAGCTTGTGGATGAGCATCGGGTAGCCGTGGAACGCGAACACGATCGGCTTGTCCTTGGTGAACAGAAGATCGAACTCGCGATCGGGCAAGCCGTGCGGATGCTCGCCCGGCGGCTGGAGCGTCATGAGATCGACCACGTTCACCACGCGCACGGTGAGGTCCGGGAAGAAGCGGCGCAGGAGGTCGACGGCCGCGAGAGTCTCGAGCGTGGGCACGTCGCCGGCGCAGGCCATGACCACGTCGGGCTCCTGGTCGCCGTCGTTCGACGCCCAGTCCCAGATGCCCACGCCGGCCTCGGTGTGGCGCACCGCCTCTTCCATGGTGAGCCACTGCGGCGCCGGCTGCTTGCCGGCCACGATCACGTTCACGTAGTGCCGGCTGCGCAAGCAGTGGTCGGTCACCGAGAGCAGCGTGTTGGCGTCGGGCGGCAGATAGATGCGGATGATCTCCGCCTTCTTGTTGGCCACGTGATCGAGGAAGCCTGGATCCTGGTGGCTGAAGCCGTTGTGATCCTGGCGCCACACGTGCGAGGTGAGCAGGTAGTTGAGCGAAGAGATGGGCCGCCGCCACGAGATGTGGCGGGTCGTCTTGAGCCACTTGGCGTGCTGATTGAACATCGAGTCGACGATGTGGATGAACGCCTCGTAGCACGAGAAGAAGCCGTGCCGGCCGGTGAGCAGGTAGCCCTCGAGCCAGCCCTGGCAGGTGTGCTCGGAGAGGATCTCGAACACGCGCCCGCGCGCCGACTCGTGGTCGTCGGCGGGCTCGATGGGCTCCATGGTGCGCCGATCGGTGGCCTCGAACACCGGCGTCCAGCGGTTCGAGGCGGTCTCGTCCGGGCTCACCACCATGAAGTTGTCGTTGAGCTCGAACACATCGCGAATGAAACCACCCTGCACGCGGGTGGCCTCGCCGTCGACCGCGCCCGGACTGGGGACGTTCACGGCGTAGCGGCGGAAGTCGGGCAGCCGCAAGTCACGGAGAAGAATCCCACCGTTGGCGTGCGGATTGGCGCCCATGCGGCGCTCGCCCGTGGGCGCGAGCTGGGCCAGCTCGGGCCGCAGCGCGCCGCTGCGATCGAACAACTCGCGCGGACGATAACTGCGCATCCAGCGCTCGAGGAGGCGGCGGTGCTCGGGGTTCGTCCGCGCGGCGTCGATCGGCACCTGGTGAGAGCGGAACGTGCCCTCGACGCGTTTGCCGTCCACGCGCTTGGGCC
>DASYSL010000174.1:0-41672 GCA_036003365.1 Candidatus Eiseniibacteriota bacterium | reverse complement strand
GATGTCGCCGAAGACGTCGCGGCTCGCGCCCGGCGCGAGAACCTGGACGAGATGCTCGGCAACCTCCTCGACAACGCCTGCAAGTGGGCGCGCTCGCGGGTGGGCGTGCTTGCCGTGGCGGGCGCCGGCCGCGTGGTGATCACGGTGGACGACGATGGCCCGGGCCTCGATCCGGCGATGCGCGACCGTGTCCTGCAGCGCGGCATGCGCGCCGATGAAGGCGCGCCCGGCTCGGGCCTCGGGCTCGCCATCGTGCGTGAGCTGGCCGAAGCGCACGGCGGCTCGATCGCTCTCGGCGCCTCCCCCGAGGGGGGCCTCCGCGCCCGGCTCGAGTTGCCAGAAGCGCTCTAGACGACCGCCACCATCCCTACGCCAATCGCACGAAGTTTAGTAATACTTACATGCCGTACGGCATGTGTTGGTTCTTTAAGGGCCACCCGCGTGCACCGATTGACGGTCGGCACTCGGGATCACGACGATCCACACATACCCGGAAAGCAACATGCGGGTCGGGTGCTTGAATTCGCTCTCACCCAGCGGTCGGGTGCCGCTGATGGCCAATCCCGATAAATAGACCCAGGCGTCTCGCAAGGGGGCCAATTCGACAAATCTGGAAACTCTCTGGCCAGGGCCGAGAGTGTCGGCATCACCACCGTCGAGCTCAACGGGCCAAGAACGCGCGTACTTGATGGGCGGCGCAAAGAGCGGAAGGACCATGGGGCCCACGTAGGCCGGGGTCACTCGCTGATTCGGGATACGAAACGGAACGTTGCCTGTGTTTTCGATCACGAGCCGACCGTGAATGGGCTCCCCCTCACGGACGACGATGGGAACGCCCGTGAGCGTCGCTCGGAGTTTCGCTATGCGGGGAGAAGTGTTGTGGCACCCCACTGCGAGGCAGATCAAGAGGGGCGCGGAGAACAAGAACTTGGCGAGAGTTCTCATCGCCCTCCCTTCCGACCGAATGCAGCGTGTTCGCGAATCGACAGAGGGACAGACCCCTACCATTCCTACGCCAATCGCACGAAGTTTAGTAGTACCTATATGCCGTACGGCATGTGTTGGTTCTTTAAGGGCCACTCGCGAAATAGGCATCGATCTCCGCGTCGGAGCGAAGAACGTGGATCATCTTTCGCTCCTCGAGCGCTGCGAGCCGCCCGAGGATTTTCGGCCGCCGCTGTGCGGGGTAAGTCCAGATCCAGGCGAGAAATTCCGGGTCGAGACGCTCGCGGCAGCCCACGGGCATTTCCGGACGGCTCTGCCCCATGTGCGTGAATTGGCGCTTCAGCGCGCGGCCCATGCAGGTCAGCCGAGGGAAATCGAGGAAGAAGACTGTGTCGCAGGCTTCGAGGCGCAGATCCAGCGACCCACCGTAATTCCCATCCATGATCCAGGAGTCACGCGACACAAGGTCGCGAACGATCGCGGCCCACTCCTCATCCGGTCGCTTCTGCCAATGTGGCAGCCAGTAGTGTGAATCCAAGTGGACAAGCGGCAGGCCGGTGAGTCGCGAGAGCTTCGCGGCGAAGGTCGTCTTGCCGCTGCCTCCGCTGCCGATGACGAGAACGCGCTTCAAGGGTTTCCCGAATCAATGATACAGCGCTTTGATCCGCCCCCAAGTTTGGGAGAGCGTGGGAACCGGGAAATCCGCATCGATGATCAGATCCACTTCCTGCAAGTGCATGAGCGGCGGTGTGGAGGGACCTGTTGGCCCGGTGCAGTAGAGATCCGTGACCCCGGGGCCGCAGGTGAATTCCAGCTGCGCTTGGCCATCAAGGAGAAAGTCCCACGGCGGGTCATACCCCGTCGGATGAAACTCCTGAGTCACGTCATAACTCCCCGACGTGCTCGGGGACGCGGGTCCGGCCGACCAGTTCGTCCAGGCGGGATCGAGCAGAAACGCATGGATGGACGTGAGCCACGGATACGTGACGCCGTTGCTATTGCAGTAGAACGTACCGGGCTCGTCCATCGCCACGATGTGGATCGAGACCGAACGGATAACGCTTGGCGCCGACGGCAGGCTGAAAGGGATCGTACCCGTGAAGTTGGTCTGCCCCGCCAGCTCGGGGATGGGGACGGTCACAACTTCTGCCATGGCTGGAGAGGCAACGACGATCGCTGCCAGGCTGAGCACGATTCCGAGAGATCTCATGGCCCAACAACCATAGCACCCGGCCAAAGCGGCCAGAAGCAGCATCAATCCGCCGTGGCCGGCGCTCCCAAGCCGATTCCGCCCTTGAGCTTCTCGGCCGTGTCGGCTTCGACCAGGGCGGCGATGACCTTCTCGAGGTCGCCTTCCAGGATGACCGGAAGGTTGTGCACGGTGAGACCGATGCGGTGATCGGTCAGCCGGCTCTGTGGAAAATTATACGTACGGATCTTGGCCGAGCGATCGCCGGTCGAGACCTGGGCCTTGCGCATCTTGGCCCGCGCTTCTTCCTCGGCGCGCTGTTTCTGGTCGAGGAGGCGCGCGCGCAGCACCTTCATGGCCTTCGCCCGGTTCTTGATCTGCGAGCGCTCGTCCTGACAGGTGACGATCAGCCCCGTGGGCAAGTGATGAATGCGCACCGCCGAGTCGGTCGTGTTCACCCCCTGGCCTCCGGGCCCGCTCGAGCGATAGACGTCGACCTGAATATCTCCGGGCTTGATCTCGACATCCACGTCTTCCGCTTCGGGAAGCACCGCCACGGTGACTGCGGAGGTGTGGATGCGCCCCTGCGCCTCGGTCTCGGGCACGCGCTGGACGCGGTGCACGCCCGATTCGTATTTCAAATGCGCGAAGGCGCCCTCGCCCTCGACCGCGGCCACGACTTCCTTGAAGCCGCCGAGATCGGAAGGCGAAGACGACAGCACCTCGACCTTCCACTTGTTGCCCTCGGCGTAGCGCTGATACATGCGGAAGATCTCGCCGGCGAACAGCGCTGCCTCTTCCCCGCCGGTGCCCGCCCGGATTTCCAAGACCACGTTGCGGTCGTCGTTGGGGTCGCGCGGCAGCAGGAGCTTCTGCAGCTTTGCCCGCAAAGCCTCGCGCTCCTCGCGCAGCTCGGGCAACTCGGCGCGCGCCAGCTCGGCCAGCTCGGCGTCCCCCGAGCCCTCGGCCTCCTCGTCGTCGGCGATGCGCGCCTCGAGCTTGCGGAAGGCCTCGATGCCGGCGGCCACGGGCTCGAGCTGCGAGCGCTCCCTGGCCACGGCGCGCAGCTTCGCCGGATCGCCCAGCACCTCGGGCCGCGACAGCTGATCGGTCAGCTCGTGAAAGCGTTTCTCGGCCTGAGCCAGCGCGTCTTGCACGTGAGAGATCTCCGTTAGGGAACGAGAACGGGGCGCCCGTCGCTCGACGGCACGCCCCGCGCATGTGCTCGAAGAAAGCTAAGCGTTCGCCGTCTCACCCTCGGCCGGCGCCGGCGCACCCTTGCCATACTTGCGGCGGAAGCGCTCGACGCGTCCGGCCGTGTCCACCAGCTTCTGCTTGCCGGTGAAGAACGGATGGCAGGCCGAGCAGATCTCGACGTGGAAGTCCTTCACGGTCGAGCGGGTCTCGATCACGTTGCCGCACACGCAGCTGATCTTCGACGGCCCGTAGGCGGGATGGATGCCCTGTTTCACGGTGCTCTCCTTGTTCGGTGACGGCGTTCCGCGGCCGGACGGCGACTCTCGCCGCCCGGTGGCTCCGCGCGCTCCGTCGACCTCTATGAATTCATTCCGTCCAAGAACTTCTTGTTGCTCTTGGAGTCGCCGATCTTTTGGATGAGGAACTCGATCGCTTCGACCGAGTTCAGCTCGTTCAAGAATTTGCGAAGGATCCAAACTCGCTGCAGGATATCACCCTTGAGCAGCAGCTCTTCCTTGCGGGTGCCGGAGCGGTTGATGTCGATGGCCGGGAAGATGCGCTTGTCGGCGATCTTGCGGTCGAGCACGAGCTCCATGTTACCGGTGCCCTTGAACTCCTCGAAGATGACCTCGTCCATGCGCGAGCCGGTCTCGATGAGCGCGGTCGCGACGATGGTCAGCGAGCCGCCCTCCTCGACGTTGCGCGCGGCGCCGAAGAAACGCTTGGGGCGCTGCAGCGCGTTGGCGTCGACACCGCCCGAGAGGATCTTGCCCGAATGGGGCACGACCGTGTTGTGGGCGCGCGCCAGACGCGTGATCGAGTCGAGCAGAATGATGACGTCCTTCTTGTGCTCGACCAGGCGCTTGGCCTTCTCGATCACCATGTCGGCCACCTGCACGTGGCGCTCGGCCGGCTCGTCGAAGGTGGACGAGACGACCTCGCCCTTGACCGAGCGCTTCATGTCGGTGACTTCTTCCGGCCGCTCGTCGATGAGCAGCACGATGAGCACGACCTCGGGGTGGTTCTCGGTGACGGCGTTGGCGATCTTCTGCAAGAGGATGGTCTTGCCGGCGCGCGGCGGCGACACGATCAAGCCGCGCTGGCCTTTGCCGATGGGCGCCAGCAGATCGATGATGCGCGTCGGAATGTCGCCGTTCTTGGCCTCGAGGTTGAACTTCTCGTTGGCGTAGAGCGGCGTCAGATTGTCGAAGAGAATCTTTTCTTTGGCGACCTCGGGCGATTCGAAATTGACCGCCTCGACGCGCAAGAGCGCGAAGTAGCGTTCGCCTTCCTTGGGCGGCCGCACCTGGCCGGAGATGGTGTCGCCGGTGCGCAGGTCGAAACGCTTGATCTGGCTCGGCGAGACGTAGATGTCGTCCGGGCCGGGCAGGTAGTTGTAATCGGGCGAGCGCAGGAAGCCGTAGCCCTCGGGCAGGATCTCGAGCACGCCCTCGGCGAAGATGAGACCGTTCTTCTCGGTCTGGGCTTCCAGAATCTTGAAGATCAGCTCCTGCTTGCGCAGGCCGCTCGTGCCTTGCAAGTCGACCTCTTGAGCGATGCTCAAGAGCTCCGAGATGGTCTTCGCTTTCAATTCCATCAAATCCATGGAGATGGCTCCTGCGGCGGGCGTGGGACCCGCCAGGTCCTATGCGTCGGCCTCGATCTCCGCCGAAGTGACGGAGCTTGCACTCGATACGCCTCGGGTGAGAGAGCGTGGCCGCCCGCGAAGGGGGTCAGCGTCGTAGGGATCTGTGGTCCCTTATGGGGATATGCGCCCGGCGGCTGTAACTGCGCGTTCCGTTTGTCTCGGGTTCTGGGTTCCGCCGTGAGGATGAAGGAGAAGCGCCCACCGTGCGCTGCAAACATCCTAGGAAACGGCGCTTGGCGATGTCAACTGCCTTTCGCAAAGCGTGTTGGCAGGCTCGAAAAGGCCTACCAGGGCAACCGTTTGGAGTCGCCGGCGCCGCCGAACGATTCAGCCTTTCCGGTCACGGGATGACGATGGCCACGCTGTCGGGCTCGACCTTGATGATGTGATCGGCGCCCGGCCCGCGCACCTCCACCTTGAGTTTGAAGCGCCCGCGGCCGCGATGTCCGGCGTCGACCACCGCCACCAGGTCGCGGCCCGGGTCGGTCGCCGCCTGGCGTGACGGGGCCCAGCTCACGTGCACCGTGGGCGGATCCGGCCGGCCGACCTTGAAGCCCGGCCGCAGGCCGTCGATGTGCACGTCGAGGTCGGCCGAGCCGCCGGTTTCCGAGCCGATGGGCACGACCACGAGCACGCTTCCGGGCGACACCGTGGCCCAGGTGGGCGGCGGCACCAGTGGCAGCATCATTTCGACGTCGCTCTTCTTGCCGGCGATGGCGATGGGCTCGGTCTCGACGCTGTCGCGCGCGCGCACCCACGAGCGCGGCCCCGAGATGCGCACGCGGTCGGGCGTGATCTGTGGGTCGCCCTGCTGGAAGAAGCCGCGCGCCGGCGCACCGCGATAGCGCACCGCGATCGGCACGTCGGCCTCGGCCCGGGGCTCGAGCGTGAGCTCGATGCGCGGTGGGATCGAAGCGCCGGTGACCTCGACGCCCTCGGAGGTCACGCCCTGAAAGTCGGCCGCGGTCATGGTGCGCTGGAACTGGCCCGCGTTCACGCCCGAGAGATCGAGCACCACGGCGGGCCGCACGATTTGCAGGCGGAGGATCTGCTTGCCGGTGCCACGCACCTTGACGCCCAGCCTTTCCGGGGGCGGGGCGTGCATGGCGAGCGAGTCGGCGAGCCCCTGCACCTGGAGCGGGAAGTACAGCACCTGCTCCTGCGGCTGCTCGGTCACGACATGGAAGTAGAGAGCCACCGCGAGCAGCACGGCCGCGATCTTCACACCCAGGTTCTCGGTCAGGCCGCTCACGAATCTCACTCGTCCTGGCCCTCCGCGTCCTCGCCGTCGGCTTCGTCGCCGGCGCCGGAAGCCGGCCGCAACCCGTGCTTCTCCATGCGCGAATACAGCGTGCGCCGCGTCAGCCCGAGCAGGCGCGCCGCCTGGCTCTTGTTGCCGCGCGCCTTTTCGAGCGCCTTCAAGATCAGCTCGCGCTCGAGGGTTTCGAGCGACAGCCCCTCGTCGGGGATGTCGGGCACGCCGAAGCTCGTGGCCCGCGGCCGCCGGTCACTCAGATCCAGGTGCTCGACGGTCACCGGATCCGCTCCGGCGATGATGAGCGCCCGCTCCAGGATGTGCTCCAGCTCGCGCACGTTGCCCGGAAACGCATAGCGCTCGAGCATGCCTTGGGCCTCGGGCGTGAGCTTGTCGGGCGGCGCGCCCGCGCGCGCCAGAAAATACGCGATCAGGCCGGCCACGTCGCCCGGTCTTTCGCGCAGCGGCGGCAGGCGGATGGGAAAGACGTTCAGGCGGAAGAAGAGATCCTCGCGGAAGGCGCCCTTGGCCACCTCGGCGGCGAGGTCGCGGTTGGTCGCCGCCACCACGCGCACGTCGACCGTGATGGTCTCGCTGCCGCCCACGCGCACGAACGATTTCTCCTCCAGCACCTGCAGGAGCTTCACCTGGAGCGCGAGCGTCAGCTCCCCCACCTCGTCCAGGAAGATGGTGCCCTTGCTGGCCTGCTCGAAGCGCCCGATCTTGCGCGCCACGGCCCCGGTGAACGCCCCGCGCTCGTGGCCGAACAGCTCGCTTTCCATGAGCTGCTCGGGCAAAGCGCCGCAGTTCACCTTGACCCACGGCCCGCTGGCGCGCGGCGAGAGCGCGTGCACGGCGCGGGCGAAGAGATCCTTGCCCGTCCCCGTCTCCCCCCAGAGCAGCACCGTCGAGTTGGTGGGTGCGACCTTCTCGAGCAGGGAGAGCGCATCGGCGAGCGCCGGGCTCCCGCCCACGATCGGCGCGGCCAGCTTGCGCAACGCCGATACTTCGCCCTTCAAAGTCTCGCACTCGGCGCGGCCGGCGCGCTCTCGCGCCACGCGCTCGAGACGGATCACCAGCTCGTCGAGATCGACACCGTCTTCCTTGGTCAGGAAGTCGAGCGCGCCCTCCTGCATGGCCTTCACCGCGAGCTTGGTGTCGGGATAGGCGGTCATGAGGATGACCGCCACGTCGGGCTTGGCCTGGCGCACCTGGCGCAGCACTTCGAGGCCGTCCGGCGGGCGCATCTTGAGGTCGGTCACCACGGCGTCGAACGGCTCCGTGGTGGCGCGCTCGATGGCTTCCTTGCCCGAGGTGACGAACGCGGCGTCGAAGCCGCGGCGCGTGAGCGAGCGGGCCAGGGTGTCGGCGAGCGGCGCTTCGTCGTCGACGACGAGCACGCGGAGGAGACTCATGCCGGCTTCCCCGCCGGTGCCGCGCGCAACACCAGAGTCGCCGTCGTCCCCCGCCCTTTCACGCTCGACAAGCGCAGCTCCCCTCCGCCGTCTTTCACCAGGCGATCCACGATGGCGAGCCCCAGGCCCGAGCCGCGCACGCGCATGGTGAAGAACGGGTCCTTGGCGCGGCGCAGCGTCTCTCGATCCATGCCCGGGCCGTTGTCCTCCACGGCCAGGAGAATACGCGAGCCGGCGCGCGAGAGCCGCACGATGAGCCGCGCCTCGCGGCGCTTGGCGCCCGCCGCCGGACGGGCGCCCTCGGGCGCTTCGCCGCGCGCTTCCACGATGGCGTCGAGCGCGTTCTTGAGCAAATTGAGCAACGCCTGCTTGATCTGATCGAGGCCGAGCGTCACGCGCCAGGGACCTTCGCCGCGGGTCTCGAAGGTGAGCACGACGTCGCGATCCTTGCACTCGGGCTCGAGCAAACCCACGGTGGCGCGCGCCGCTTCCTCGGCGTCACCGTGGCGCTCGCCCGGGCGCGGCGGCCGCGCGAAGTCGAGCGTGCGGCGCACCGTGGTCGCGAGCCGATCGCACTCCTGCGCGATGTAATCGAAAAGCTCGGGCTCGGGACCTCGATAGTCGCGGCGCAGAAGCTCGGCCGAGTGCTTGATCACGCTCAACGGATTGCGCACCTCGTGCGCCAGCGTGGCTCCGAGCTCGCCCACCGCCGCCAGATTCTCCGCCCGCGTCAGCTCGCGCTCCCAGCGCTGCCGGGCCAGACTAATGCGCAAGAAGAGGACGCTCAAGAGAAACACGGTGAGAATGGCGGGCAGGAGCGCGACCGTGAGATGGCGCTGCGTGTCGGCCAGGATGCGCAGGAAATCCGCGCCCGCCTCCACCCCGAGGACGGCGCGCACGTCGCCGCCCGGCCCGTGCACGGGCGCAAAACCCGTCTTCACCATGAACTCGCCGGTGCGGTAGAGGCCGGTGGCCGAGGGCGTGCCGGCGAGCGCGGTGAGCGCGGCCACGCGCTCGGCGGCGAAGAGCGGCGAGCGCTGGCCCACGTTTTCCTCGCGCACCAGGTCGAGGATCACCTTGCCGTCCTTGTCGACCAGGAAGATGTCGCTCGCCTTGGCGCTGCCGCGCACCAGCTCGAGATCGAGCGCGATGCGCCCGTAGGCGAGCCCGTCCTTGCCTTCGACCGCGAGATTGATCAGCTGCTCGGGATCGATCGCCGTCGAGGCGCCCACGGCGACGGCTTCGAGGCGCGTGTCCATCTCGCGCGAGAGCGCGGCTTCGAGGCTCTTGATCGTCCACCACGCGGCCGCGCCGGCGACCAACGACACGGCCACGGCGAACACCAGCAAGAGGACCGGCCATCCGAGGTCCGCGGCGGCGCGCCTCAAGTGCGTCGGGATCCGGGTAGCCTAGGGTTGCGGCGGCGGCGTCGGCATCGTGCCCTGGAGCGCCTTGAGCCGCATGGTGGCGACGTGCTGGACCTCGGGCGAGGTGGCGTGGGAGGCGGCCTGCCGGTACTGATCCTCGGCGTCGGCCTTGCGTCCCTGGAACTCGTAGATGACGGCCAGGTCGAAGCGCGCGATCGCATGATCGGGATGGCGCGCCACGATGGCCTCGAGATCGCGCACCGCCTCGTCGGGGCGGCCCGCCTGATGGATGGCCACGGCGCGGTCCACCGAGACGTCGATCAACGACGAGTCGCGCGCGAGCGCCTTGTCGTAGTAGCCGATGGCGTCGGTGAAATTCTTGGTGTCGTAGTAGACGTTGCCCATCTCGACGTTGGCCTGCACGTCTTCGGGATTCTTCTTGAGGATCCTGGCGAGCGAGTCGGCGGTCGCGAGCTTGGCGGCGTCGGCGCCCTCGATGGCGATCTTGGGGCGCTGGCTCGTGATGCCGATGGCGGTGAAGAGTGCGATCAGGAGCGCCGCCATGCCCACCGCGGCCCAGATCCATCCCGGCGCGCCACCGGCGCCGGCGTGCGTGCGCGGCTCGCCGCCGCCGATGCCGAACAGGCCCGCGCGCTGGTGCTGGCGCCGGGGGATGACCTTGCCCTGCTCCTCGTGCACCGTGGGCGCGCCGGGCACGGCCGAGACCGGCTCCTCACGCGCCGCGCGCTGGCGCGGCATCGGCGAGGTGGCCAGGACGCGGCGCGCGAACGGATCGATGGGATGGTTGCACTCGGCGCAGGTCTCGGCGTCGAGAGGATTGGGCGCTCCGCAGTCGGGGCAGGCACGTGTGGCCTCGGGACTCATGGCGCCAGCCTACCCTTCGCCGTTCCGCCGGGCAAATCGGCTCTCGCGCGCCCGAAAACGAAAGAGCGGAGGCTTTCGCCTCCGCTCTTGCCCCGGACGCCTCTCCGTGGCTTGAAATCCGTTGCTGCCTAGACCTTGCTCGCGGCGCTCATCTTGTTCGGGGCCTTCACGCCGTCCTTCATGCTGTACTTCTTGTCCGCGCCCAGGTAGACGGCGTTGGCGAAGCCCGCCTCCTTGAGGTTCTTGAGCGCGACCTTCTGGTCGATCTTGGCGCCGCGCGTGCAGACGTAGGCCTTCTTCGTCTTGACGTCGACGTTGACGTACTGGACGCCCTTCACCGAGGTGAGGGCGGACGCCACGCCATTCACGCAGCAATCGCCGTGGATGCTGGCGACCTGGAACACCGCGTCGGCCACGTCACCGTCCTTGCAGGCGACCGACATGGCGCTCGCGTTCTTGTGCGCCGCGCACGAGCCGGCGGAGGCGCTCTTCATGTCCGAGCACTCGCCCTTGCCGGCCGACGTGAGCTGGGCGCTGGCGTTGGACGACGAGGAGCAACAGGAGCCCGACGAGGCCTTCGAGGCCGACGCCGACGACGCCTTGTCGTGGTCGCAGGCCATGGCGCTGGCGGCGCCGACCGACACCGCGAGGGCGGCGACGAGAAGAGTGAACTTGCGCATGAATTTCCTCCAGGCCCGAGGGGCCAGCGAAAAAGCGTGCTTCGAGGGATTCGTCATACGGCCCTACACCACACCGTCTCTGTCCATAAGGCTAAGCACCGTCGGCACCTTGGTCAAGGTGCCCTTGGACGAGTTGTCGGCGCCTTGACGGAACGAGCCCAGCCAGGTTCGGCGTCGCTTGACCGGGCTTTCCCGGCTCCTTAAGTTGAAGCCCGATAGGCCTTCCGCACGCCCCGAACCAGGAGTATCCGTGGCAAACCGCAATCCGGACCGGCCCCGGTCCGCTCACGGCCTTCGCCTCTGGCCGCTGCTCGCCGTCCTCTTCGCCCTCGCCGCCGTCCGGCCCGCGCTCGCCGAAGAGGCCACGGTCACCATTTTGCACACGACCGATCTGCACGGGCATCTCTTGCCCGAAGAGGACTATTCCGGCGCGCCCGCGCCGCGCGGCCTGGCCCGCGTGGCCACGCTGGTGAAGCGCGCCCGCGCCGCAGACGCACAAGCCCTGCTCCTGGACGCCGGCGACTGCATTCAAGGCACGCCGATGGAGTACGTGCAGCACACGCAGATGGGCGACAAGCCGGATCCCATGATGCTGGCCATGAACGCCCTGGCCTACAACGCCATGGCGGTGGGCAACCACGAGTACGATTTCGGCTGGAAGACGCTCGAGGCCGCGCACAAGGCGGCGCGCTTTCCCTGGCTCTCGGCCAACACCCTGCGCGGCGACAAGCCAGGATTCGATCCGTACAAGGTGTTCATGGTGCACGGCGTGCGCGTGGGCGTGCTCGGCCTGACCACGCCCGCGATTCCCTATTGGAGCGACGCCGACAAATTCCCCGGACTCCATTTCGCCGATCCCGTCGCCACGGCGCAGAAGTGGGTTCCGGTGCTGCGCGGCAAGGAGCATTGCGATCTCGTGGTCATCCTCACCCACCAGGGGCTCGAGCGCGAGTCCGAGCGCGGGCGCGAGATCTCCGGACAGATGCCGGGCGAGAACGCGGGCTTCGCGCTCGCGCAGGTGCCGGGCGTGGACGTGGTCATCCTCGGCCACACCCACCGCGCCATGGCGTCCTTGACCACCAAGAACGGAACCTTGCTCACGCAGGCCGGCCGCTGGGCGGATCACCTGGGCAAGATCGACGTCACGCTCACGCGCGCCTCAGCCACGGCGCCGTGGACGGTGAGCGCCAAGCGCGCGGATCTCATCGAGGTCACGGCCGACACGCCGGCCGATCCGGCGATCGTGGCCCTCGCCGAGCCCTACCGCGCGCCGACCCGCGCCTGGCTCGACCAGCCGCTCGCGACCGCCACCGACGAGTTCGACGGCTCGCGCGCGCGTCTTCAGGACACGCCGCTCATGGATCTCATCCAGGCAGCGCAGCTCGAGTACGGCGACGCCGACGTCTCGATGAGCGCCGCGTTCTCGACCGAGGGCAAGCTGCGCAAAGGCCCGGTGCGCATGCGCGACGTCGCCTCGGTCTACGTGTACGAGAACAACCTCTACACGCTCGCGACCACGGGCGCGCAATTGCGTAAGGCCCTCGAATGGTCGGCGCGCTACTTCAGCCCGTACGATTTCGGGCGCACGCCGCGTCCGCTCATCGATCCGAGCGTTCAGGGCTTCAACTACGACATGGCCCAGGGCGTCACCTACACCATCGATCTCACGAAGCCCTACGGGCAGCGCATCCAGGATTTGCGCTTCGCCGGCCGGCCGCTCGCCGACGACCAGAAGCTCAAGGTGGCGATGAACTCGTACCGGGTGAACGGCGGCGGCGGCTACGACATGTGGAAGGGCGCTGCCGTGGTCAAGAAATCCGACCAGGGCGTGCGCGAGCTCCTGGCGCAATACGTGAAGAAGAAGCAGACGCTCTCCCCACGCACCGACCAGAGCTGGAAGCTTCTGCCCTTGTGGGTGAGCGACCCGGCGCGGCCCGATTTCGAGCGCCTGGTGCGCCGCGGGGTGTGGAGCGAGGACGAAGCCAAGCGCATCGATCCCACGGCCCCGCTCACGCGCGGCACCTTCGCCACGTGGCTCGGCCGGGCGTACGGCTCGGCCGCGGCCAAGGCCTCGACCTCGCGCTTCGCCGATGTTCCCCCCGAGATGACGCCCGACGTCGCGCGCGCCGAAGCCACGGGCGCACTCAACTCGATCAAGGGCGCGCTGCTCCACTCCACCGAGGCCATCGATCTCTTGACCGCAGTCGAGTGGACGGCGCTGGCCGATCACGGCGGGCCGTTCTCGCGCTCGCAGAGCTCGCTGACGCCGCCCTCGGAGACGCCCGATCCCGACATCTATCGCGCCGCCGCCGCCAAGGCGCCCGATGCCACGGTGCTCCGTCTCGCCCAGGCGCCGCCACAATACGGACGCATGCGGCTCCCGGCCGAGATCGAATCCTATGCGCTCCGCGAAGGCTTCCTCGACGAGTGGAGCACAGCCGCCAATCCGCAGGCGCTCACCCAGGCCGACGGGGCCCGGCTCCTGGCCGCGGCGCGCTATCCGTGGGTCACCGTGCTCTACACCTGCGATTTCCACGGCGCCTTCGAGGCGCAGCGCGCGGGCAACCGCACGCTCGGCTCGTCAGCGGCTCTCGCCACGCTCCTCGCCCGCGAGCGCGCCAAGAATCCCCAGGGCACGCTGCTCCTGGACGGCGGCGATCTCATGCAGGGCACGATGCAGTCCAACCTGAGTCGCGGCCGGCCGGTGATCGCGCAGATGAACCGCTTCGGCTACGACGCCTCGTCGGTGGGCAACCACGAGTTCGACTGGTCCGTCGACACGCTGGTCCAGCGCGTGCACGAGGCGCGCTTCCCGTTCCTCGCCGCCAACTTCTTCGACAAGGGAACCACGCGCCATCCGGCGTGGGTGAAGCCGGCGGCCCTCTTCGACCGCCACGGGGTGCGCGTGGGCGTGGTCGGCTTCTGCACCGTCGAGACGCCGACCGTGACCATGCCGTCCAACGTGGCGGGCTTCGAGTTCCCGGACGAGACTCCGATCGCCGAGCGCTGGATCCCGCGCCTGCGCGCCAAGGGCGCCGACGTGGTCGTGCTCATGGGCCACCTGCCGGCGAGCCAGGATTCGAGCGGCACGGTGAAGGGCGAGCTGGCCAAGCTCGCGGCCGGCGCGCACGACGAGGATGTCGATCTGGGCGGCCACAGCCACAACTACGTCGACGGCATGGTGGATGGAACGCCGGTGATGATCTCGGCGGCACAGGCGCGGGCCCTCGGCCGCGTCGACTTCGTCGTCGACCGCAAGGCCGGCAAGGTGGTGGAGAGCGACGCGCGCAATCTCGACGTCGACACCGACCAGCTGCCCGCCGACCCGACCATGGCGAGCTTCGTCGACTCGATCTTCCAGTCGCTCAAGCCGGTGGCCGAGCGCGTCCTGGGCGATGCGCCCGAGGACATGATGCGCGACCGCCACGGCGAATCGAGGATCGGCGACTGGGTGGCCGAGTCCATGCGCCAGAGCTCGGGCGCCGACATGGCCTTTCAGAATCCGGGCGGGCTGCGCGCCGATCTCGCGGCCGGCCCCGTCACCATGAAGGACGTCTACGAGATCATGCCGTTCGACAACCGCGTGGCCCTGGTCCACCTCAAGGGCGAGCAGGTGCTTGATGCGGTGGAGACGGGCGTGAGGGGCGACGGCTGCGTGCAGATCGCGGGCATCCGCTACTCCTTCGACCGCTCGCGCCCCAAGGGCGAGCGCGTGATCAAGGTGCAGCTAGCCGACGGCAGGGACCTCGATCCCAAGGCCACCTACCTCGTGGCCACCAATGACTTCATGGCCCAGGGCGGCGACGGCTTCGACGTCTTCGCCCGGGGGCCCGACCTCCGCGTGACCGAGATCCTGGTGCGCGACGCGCTGGTCCAAGACATCGAGGCGCGCGCCAAGCGCGGCGACAAGCTCCAGATCACGCTCGACGGGCGCATCCAGGATCTCACGCACGCCACCAGCGAAAACGCCCCGGCGTCGTCGGGGACGCCGGGGCGCTAGCTTGCGGAGAGTAGCTCGGGCAGATCAGGACCCGCCCGCGCGCCTCGCCGCCGCCGTCGGCTTGCCGAGAATCATCCCCGAGGAGCCGATGTCGCCGTCGCGCGTCACGCGCGGCGCCGTCTTGAGATAGTCGAGCACGCCGAGCGCGATCTGGTTGGCCATCTGCGTCTGGAAGTTGGGATCGCGCAGCAGCTTGGCCTCCGTCGGATTGTTGATGAACGCGGTCTCGACCAGGATCGACGGCACCACCGGCGATTTGAGCACGGCAAAGGGCGCCTGCTTCACGCCCCGGCTCTGGATGTCGCCGCGCTCCAGAATGTGGTCGAGCACGTTCTCGGCCAGGCTCGATGACTGGCGGATGACCTCGTTCTGCTTGAGATCGAAGAGGATCGACACCAGGTCGCCGTCCTGGCCCGGCGCCTGCACGAGGTCGGCCGCGTTCTCCTGATCGGCGAGCAGCTTCGACTGCTCGTCGCTCGCGCTCTCCAGGGACAGGAAGTAAACCTCGGTCCCGCGCCCGCTCACGCGCCGCGCCGAGTTGCAGTGAATCGAGACGAAGGCATCGGCCTTGACGCGCTCGGCGATGTGATAGCGATCGCGCAGGGCCACGTTGTAGTCGCCGTCGCGCGTCAGCACGGCGTGCACGCCGGCCTGCTGATTGAGCCGGGCCTGCAGCTTCTTGGCGATCTCCAGGCAGATGATCTTCTCGATCGTCCGCTTGGGCCCAATGGCGCCGGTCTGATCGCCGCCGTGTCCGGGATCGATCACCACCACGCGCTCGCTGGCCGCACGCAGGTCGCGGTAAGCCTTGTCCTGCGCCGCCTGTCGCGCCGCCGAGCCCGGGCGCGGCACGTCGATGACGAGCCGCGAGGCCATGCCCGCGCCCTGCATCGAGGCGGCCGGCTCAATGTGCGCGAACTCCAGCATCTCGATCGCGATCTCGAGGCCGTTGGTGGTCTCGGTGACCGAGAGCCGGCGCACCGCGCCGTCGTTCAGCTCGCGCACCGCCACGAGGTCGGGCGCGGGCACGGCACCGGTGAGAATCACCGTCACGGTCTTGTGGGCCTCGTCGTACACCGTCCGGTAGGGAACGTCGGCGGACGCCTGCAAGACGATCCGCGTGCCGTCGGGACCGGGATAGGTGTCCATGGCGCCGAGAACGGCGCTGCGCGCGGCACCCGGCTCATCGGCGAAGGCCGAGACCGGGCTCAGGGCAAAGACGAGGGTCAAAGCGACCACGAGCGCGGTCGCCAGCCTTGCGGGGGCGGGCTGGTTCGTCCACAGAAGTCGCAAGTCGGGTCCTCCAGTCTCCGCACCGGGAGCCCGTCGGCGGAAGGCGCGCCTCCCGGAGCCCGCTCCGGAAGACGCCGCCCTTCCACCACGTCAGGGCAGGTTCACGCCTGCCTCTACTTTATTCCCCCGAGAAGCGCAGCGCGACGAATCGCGTCTGCGTCCTTCCGCTGTCGTCCACGCTGCCCACCAGGAGCCGCACCGGACGGGTCGGGGTCGCGTGCGCCCGCCGCACCGCGTTGAGAAACGAGATGCGGTCGGTCACGGGCTGTCCATTGACCTGGAGCACCAGGTCGCCGGCGCTGATTCCGTTATCGTCCGCGGCCGAGCCGTCCGTAACGTCCTGGACGATCACGCCGCTCTGCTTGAAATCGGCGCGCTCGCGGTCGGTCATGCTGCGCACGTCGAGACCCAGGCTGGGTGCTGTCTGCGTCGAGCCGCCACCGGCCGAGCCGCCCTGCGGCGAGCCCTGCTGCGAGGCCAGGGCCACGTCGCGATCGGCCATGGTCACCCACGCGGTGAACGGCTTGCCGTCACGGATGGCGTCCACCTTCACGCGCTTGTTGACGCCCTCGTCGGCGACGCGCAGGCGGAAGTCGGTCACGTCCCGGATGGGCTGATTGTCGAAAGCCGTCACCACGTCGCCCTCGCGCAGGCCGGCGCGGGCCGCCGGCGAGTCGGGAACGATCTGGCTGATGACCACGCCGTCGGTCGACTTGAGGCCGAACGAATCGGCGAGGTCCGGCGTCAGCTCACCGGGCAAGACCCCCATGTAGCCGCGCACGACCTTGCCGTGCGAGGCCAGCTGGTCGGCGATGTGGTGCGCCAGGTTGATCGGGATGGCGAAGCCGATGCCCTGGCCCGACGTGTTGATCGCGGTGTTGATGCCCACGACCTCGCCCCGGATGTTGAGCAGCGGGCCGCCCGAGTTGCCGAAGTTGATCGCCGCGTCGGTCTGGATGAAGTCCTGATACTCCGGTCCGCCACCCATGATGTTGAGCGACGAGCGCCCCTTGGCGCTGATGATGCCGGCGGTCACCGTGCCCTGCAGCTCGCCCAGCGGCGTCCCCACGGCGAGCGCCCAATCACCGACGCGGATGGCGTCGGAGTTGCCAAGCGGCAGCGTGGGCAGCGAGCCCCTGGCGCCCTGGAGCTGCAGCACCGCGATGTCGGTGGCGCGATCCTGGCCCACGACCTTGGCCTTGAACTGGCGCTTGTCGCTGAGCGTGACCGTGATGTCTTGAGCGTCACGCACGACGTGCGCGTTGGTCAGCACGCGACCCGAGGACTCGATGATGAATCCCGAGCCCGAGGCCGGGAGCGTGCGGGGCTGCTGTTGCGGTTGCTGCGGCGTGCCGCGGCCGTTGGGGAACAGCTGGCGGAACATGTCGAACGGATCTTCCTCGCCCGAGCCGTCGCGGCTCACGGTGCGCTTGGTCTCGATCAGCACGACGGCCGGCGTCGAGCGCTCGACGACGTCGGCGAACGGACTCGAGAGATTCCCTGTGGGCGTCAACGCCGCCGCGGTGACCGAAGGGCCGCCTTGCGCCGTCGGCGTCGGGCTCAGCTTGAGGCTGCCCGAGAGGGCCAGCCCCATCATGAGCCCGATCGCGATGAATCCCACCGCGCTTGCCAGATACGCGCGAGGACGCAACACGGGTCGCTCGCTCATGGTTTTCTTCCTCCTGAAAGATGGTGTTGAAGTTTGCGAACGCGGCCGAGCCTAGCACGTCCGGACCGGTGGGTCCGAATCACGGCTCCCGGTGATGCCGAGTTCCTGCCACTAAGGATGATGCCTGAGGCCGTTAAGCGCTGTGGAGATTGTGTTAGGCTCGCCCGCGTGACGTCGCCCGACCGCGCTTTGTTCGTGTCCGACTGCCATTTGGGGGCCGGAACACCCGCAGAGGACGCCGCCCGGCAAGATCGGCTCGTCACGTTTTTGGAAAGCGAAGCCGCCACCGCCTCCTCCCTGTTCCTGCTCGGGGACCTCTTCGACTTCTGGTTCGAATATCGGCACGCCGTGCCGCGAGGCCACTTTCGCGTCTTGGCGGCCATTCGGCGCGTGGTCGAGCGCGGCGTGGCCGTCACCTTCGTGGGTGGCAACCACGACTTCTGGGCCGACACGTATCTGGAGCAGGAGATCGGCTGCCGCGTGCACCGCGATCCGGTCGAGATCACGCTGCAGGGGCGCCGTCTGTTCCTCGCCCATGGCGACGGGCTCATGGCCGGCGATCACGGCTATCTCTTCCTCAAGTCCGTGCTGCGCCACCCGCTCGCCATCACCGCCTATCGCTGGATCCATCCCGATGTGGGCATTCCCTTCGCGCGCATCGTCTCCAAGCTCTCACGCCGCCACCGCGACGAATCGCGCTTCGATCCCGAGGGCCTGATCGAGCGCATCGCCCAGCCGCGCTACGCCCGAGGCGTCGACGGCGTGGTGCTCGGACATTTCCACGTGCCCACGCTGATTTCGCGCGAGGGAAAGGATTTCGTGGTGCTGGGCGACTGGATCGCGCGCAACTGCTACGCCGTGCTCGAAGGTGGGAAGTTCGCGCTCTACCGGTGGGAAGAGTCGCGCGCCGTGCCGCTGGTGAGCGCCTAGAGGCCGAAGCGGATGCGCAGCTCGAGGCGGTGGCTGTCGCCGAGGCTCTCGCTGGAAGGCAAAAACGCGTAGTCGAGCGTGAAGCGGCCGGAGTTCACGCCGAGGCCGGCGGTGAAGTGGCCGACGTCGGTGCCGAAGCGTCCGCCGGCGCGCAGCGCGAGCACCGACCAGCCCGCCTCGACGCCCGCGTGCTCGGTGGCGCTCTCATCGGCCGCCTTGCGGATGTCGGCGGCCACCGCCCAGTGGCCCGAGGTGCCGAGCTTCGAAGTGTACGCCGCTCCGCCCTGCACCGTGGCCGGGAGCGAGACCTGCTGGCCATCGGCGCCGTCGATCTCGAAATGCGGCTTGCCGCCGATCTGGCGCACCGCGCCGCCCACGCGCAATCCGGGCAGGCCTGACGGGCTCCACACTCCGCCTGCCGAAAGGGCCCAGGTGCTCGCCGACGCGTCGGCCACGCGCTCCTTCACGTAGCCCACGGTGCCGCCGAGCCTGAGCCCGGTCGAGACCAGGCGCGCGTAGCCGAGCTGGACCGCGAGATCGACGAGACCGAAATTTCCCAGCAGGTTGCCGACCTCGTCGCGCTGCTCGACATCGCCCGAATAGAAGGTCTGAAACTGCAGCGCCAGAGCCTCGCGCCCGCGCGCCACGTTCAGGACGGCCGCGTCCTGATGGAAGATCGAGAAGGCCTCGTGGTGGGTGATGGCGGCTTCGCTCGCCGTCTTCCACTGCGCCTCGGAGCGCGCCGCTCCGCCCGGGTCGGCGAGGCCGGCGGGATTGACGAAAAAGGCGTCGGCGCCGTCCAGGAGGGCCACGCCCGACTCGCCCATCCCCACCGAGCGCGCACTCACCGGAACGCGCAAAAACGCGAAGCCGCTCTCGGCGGCCAAAGCCGGGAGCGGCGCCACGATCACCAACGCGATGACAAGGAGGAACAGCCGGCGCACGGGCAAAGTGTAGGAGGCCCTCGGTTTGGGGTCAACGCGGGGTCGACGCAGTGTCGATCAAGGTCGATCGAGGTGGACGCGGGCAAGAGAGTGCGGGTGGCTCCCCGCCCGCGTCGTTTCGTACCCCTCGGGCGTGCGGTAGGTTCGTGAGAGGGCCCCAAAAACAGGGCGCCGATCACAGCAGCGGCGTCAAACCTGGACATCCCCCAGTGTTGGCATGAGCCGCGCCGGATCGGCGCCCATATTGTTTTGTCTTGGCTCCGGCTCCTCGGTTAGAGCCGGTCTTCAGGATCCCGCGGCCACCCGGTTTGCTCGTTGCGAAGGCTCGGACCGGGACTCTATCGGGCTTCGCCGGGATGACTCGCGGGTTCCTCAACCCTCCCTCAGGAGATCGCCAACGAAACGACTCGCCTCCGTGCGAGTGAAGATCCCGGGCTGGTCGGGTGCATCGACCGGTGCAATTGTCGAGTGCGACCGGGGTGTGATCCCTTGACCGAGGCCGACGTCAATCCCCGGCCAGCCCAGCAAATCCTTTGGATCTTCCATCTCTCTCTGTCACTTCGAGTCGTACCGCTTACTGCCTGCTGCCACTGCGAGACCTGTGTTGCTTGTTCGCTCTCTTAGGAGGTCCCCCCTCCGCGTGAGACCATGAGCATCCATCGTGCCACGAAATTGCAAACTGACCGATGAACCGGGGGCACACTCGCAAGTGACGCAAGCATGAGGAGTTAGTTACGCGCGCAGGCGGAATCCGTCGCCGTCGAACGGACTCGGCATCCCGATCTTCTTCGTTGAAAAAGAAAAAGGCTTTAGAAGTGAGCGCGCGTTTCGCGGCTAAGTGACGGCCTGCACGTCACCTGCGAGGTGTTAAACGGTTTCATGGCAAGTCACGGATTCTTCGATCCGTTCGCAAGCCATCTCCAAACGAAAGAGCCCGCCGGGGTTTTCCACCGGCGGGCCCTCGCGAACAGCGTGTTGGCGACTAGAAGCCGACGCGTTTGGTGCGGCGGTCGATGCCGAGCAGACGGATCTTGGACAGGAGCGTGGGATACGAGAGCCCGAGGCTCCGCGCCGCCTGCGACTTGTTCCATTGATAGGTCTCGAGGGCCTCGCGAATCACGCGCCGCTCCAAGGTCTCGATGTGGGCGCGCAGGTCGAAGCCGTTCGGCGACTCGGCCTCGGTCTTCGAGGTCTCGCGCAGCTCCGATGGCAGTAGGTCGACCCCGGCCTGGCCCTCGCCGTCCCACAGCACGACCAGGCGCTTGATCGTCTTCTCCAGCTCGCGCACGTTGCCGCGCCACTCGTGCTCGAGCATGGCGCGGCGCGTGGCCGGCGCGAGCTCGGGCAGAGGCTTGTCCATCTGACGCGAGAACAGGCGGAGGAAGTGCTCCACGAGCGGGGGGATGTCCTCACGGCGCTCGCGCAGCGGCGGCACCGTGATGGAAATGTCGTTCAGGCGATAGTAGAGATCCTCGAGGAACTTGCCCTGCTTGATGCGGTCCTTGAGATCGCAGTTGGTGGCGCACAGGACGCGAGCGTCCACCTGCACCGTCTTGGTCGATCCCACGGGCCGCACCACGCCCTGGTCGAGCACCTGGAGGAGCTTGGCCTGCACCGGCTCGGAGATCTTTTCGACCTCGTCGAGGAAGATGGTGCCGCCGTCGGCCTCCTGGAAGAGGCCGCGCTTGTCGCGCGTGGCGCCGGTGAACGCACCCTGCACGTAGCCGAACAATTCGCTCTCGAGCAGGTTCTCCGGCAGTGCGGCGCAGTTCACGGCCACGAACGGGCTCTCTTTGCGATCCGAGATCTCGTGCACCGAGTGCGCGAGCAAGCCCTTGCCGGTGCCCGTCTCCCCCATGAGGAGGATGGTGGCGGTCGAGTTCCCCACCTTGGAGAGCAGATTCAAGATCTCGAGCATCTCGCCGTTCGTCGTCACCACGCGCTCGAGGCCCGGCGTCGGCTTGAGCTGCTGCTTGAGGACGATGTTCTCCTCGAGCAGCACCGAGCGCTGCAGCTCGACCATGGCCACGGCGGCCGACTGGGCGAGCACGGCGAGCAGGTTGAGATCGCGCTGCTTGAAGGCGCCGTTCACGTTGTCGTTCAGGCGGTCGACGTAGACGAGCCCGATGGCCTGGGACGGGAACGAGAGCGGGACCATGACGAGCGAGAACACGCCCGTGAGCGGGCCCGAGAGATCGGCGTGGAAGCGCGGATCGGCGGCCACGCGACTCGCGAACAACGCCGAGCCGTTGGACACGTCGCGTCCGCCCACCTTTTCGAGCACGCGGAGCATCTTGCGCGCGCGGTCGGCGCCCAGGTTGTGGGCGCCGACGACGTCGAGACGGCCGCCGCCCGAGGCGAAGGCCACGAACCCGCGATCGCCGCCCGCGTGCTCCACGGCCAGCTTGACCATGGAGGCGAGCACCGAGCGCACGTCGACGGCATCGCGGAACAGGCGGTTGGCCTCTTCCAGCGCGCGGAACTCATTGGACACCGAGAGCGACGAAGCCACCGACTGGGCCTCGATCTCGCGCCGCACTTCGGCGGCGCGCTCCTCGGCGTCGGGCTCGCCGGCCTCGCGCATCCACTGCAGCGCGTGCTCGACGTCGGCGAGAGCGACATCCTGCTGGCCGCGCGGCGCCACCAGACGGGCGCGCAGGAGCGCGGCCTCGGCGGCCACCGCCGGAACGCCCAGCTCGCGGAAGAGCGCGGCGGCGCGCTTGAGCAGGTCGGGCGTCGACTCCCACAACGAGCCGCTCTCCGAATCGCGTCCGCGGCTCACCAGGATGCGGCCGGTCCACAGGAAGGTGCGCGCCAGCTCGTAGCGCTCGCCCAGCTCCTCGAAGGTCCGCTGGGCCCAGGTCACGTGCTCGGCCGCGGTGGCGTCCTCGCCGCGCGCCAGGCTCACGAGCCCGAGCAGGCGGCCGGCCACGGCCTGCTCGCACCGGTCACCCTGGCGCTGGCAGATCGTGTAGGACTCGTGCGCCGCCTTGTGCGCGGCGTCGAGACGGCCCGCCCACAGATGGGCGAGTGCGAGACGGTTCGAGACCTCGGCCACGAGGTCGCCCGCGGGCGCCACGCGCCGGGCATCGAGGAGGGCACGCTCGAGCCGCATCACCGCCGGCGCGATCGCGTTCTCTTCGAGGTCGAGCTCGGCTTCGAACTCGTCGGCCAGGATCAGCTCGCGGCGCAGCCCCTGCTTCTCGGCCAGCACGCGCGCCTTGCGATAGAGATCGCGCGCGCTCGCGAACTGGCGGCGGCGACGGTGCAGGTTGCCGAGCGACAGCCCGACTTGCACGTCCCCGCTCGCGTCTTCGGTCTCGGCCATCATCTGGCGGGCGCGCAGCAGGCTCTCTTCGGCGAGATCCCACTCGCCGCGGCGGTAGCGAAGGATGCCGATGTTCAGGCACTGCGTCGCGACGAGAGCGTAGTTGCCGATCTTCTCGTTGAGACGGAGGGCCTGCTCCAGGCAACGCGTGGCCTCGCTCCACTGACCGAGATTCTTGTGGACGAGGCCGAGGTTGTTGAAGCACATGGCCAGCCCTTCCGGCGCGTCGATGCGGCGGAAGGTGGCGAGCGCGGAGGTGAAGGCTTCCTGGGCGGCGAGGTACTGGCCGAGGCGCAGCCGAGCGATGCCGAGATAGACCTCGGCGCGCGCCAGATCGGCGTGCTCCGACGTGCGACGCAAGAGCTCGTACGCGAGGTGCGCGTAACGCGCGGCGCGGCGGTATTCGCCCTTCTCGGACAGCAGGTAGGCGAAGCGTCCGGCGAGGCGTCCCGTCCACAGCGGGTCGGCGAGCGGGCGCAGCGCCTCGTGAGCGGCGCGCAGATGCAGCAAGGCGCCATCGAGATCGCCGCGTCGCCGCAGGCAATCCGCGACCTTGTAGAGGAGGCGCACGCGACCCAGCGCGTCGGCGGCATTCAGCTCCGCCAGCGCTGAGCGATAGTAATCGAGCGCCTGGCTCGCATTATCAGCTGCTTGGCTCAGATCGCCGAATTCTTCGAGACGACTCGGAGGCGCGGACGCCAATCCGGTGTCGCCCGGGAATCCGGGGGGGATCGCCTTTTGCACCGTCTGCTCCTCAGCAGGTATCGGACGCGCTAAACGGCGAATTCAACTCGCCGGGGGTTCAGTAGCCGTAGCCGATACGCTGAAGTAGTCCGGTCATCCAACGCGCCAACCACTCGCGCAACGTCAGACTTTGGGTGCCCGTAGACACCGCAACCACACTCGTTCCAGCCGAAGTCTTGGAGATGGTGCCGGCAGGCGGAGGACTTCCCTGCACCTTGTCGGCGTCTCCAAGCGTGGTGAAGCTAGAACGGCCGTCCCCGACGAATGTTTTCGTCGGCGTCCCCGACTCGTTATAAGTCGCGGAGCTTGCCGGGTGGGCAGCGATGAACAGGGCCAAAGCGATGACGAAGGCGGCGAAGCGCTTGTAAGTCCGAACGGACATTGCGCTGTTGCTCCCTCCGACAGAGAAATCACTCACACGCCAGAGAATCGGACTCGTGGCGGGTGAAGGGTGCACGGGGTTGGGGGGACCTTCCCAGCGCAACCTTGAGGGTAGGCCTAGGCGCAATCGGGAGTCAATTGCATATCGCGCGGCTTCGGCCAGTTCCTAGACTTCGCCGTCCGCGGACGCGAGGGGCATGGCGAGCCGGCGGGCCAGAGCGTAGCGAAGGCCCTGCGTGGACACGACGAGCTTGGAAAGACCGCTGCGGCGGATCACCTCGAGCACCACGGCGCAGCCCGCCACGATGATGTCGGAGCGGCCGCTGCCCACGGCCGCCATGGCCTCGCGCTCGCGCCTCGACATGCCCGTCAGTCGCTCGCTCCATCTCTCCATGGCATCACGAGTTAGCTCGTGTCCTTCGACCCGGGACGCTTCGTAGCGCTCGAGCCCGAGGTCGAGCGCGGCGAGCGCCGTCAAGGTACCCCCCACCCCCGCCCCGCCCACCACGCCCTCCAATAGATGTGCGTAGCCCTCGAGCGAGGCGCGCACGTGCTCGCGCAGGCGGTCCAGCTCCTCGGGTCCAGGGGGGTCGCTGGGCAGGAAGCGCTCGGTGAGCCGGACACAACCCACTTCCAGGCTGAGCCAATGCTTCACGTGCCCGTCCTCGCCCCGGACCAGCTCGACACTCCCGCCTCCGATGTCCATCACCAGACAGGGCTCGGGAAGGCGATCGTTCCCCAGGGCCTCGCGCGCCGCCTCGTAAACGAAAAGGGCTTCTTCCTCAGCCGAGAGGATCTCGACCGGCACCCCCACGCCGCGGCTCAGCCGCTCGGCCACCTCGAGCCCATTTTCGGCGCTGCGCAGGGCGTGGGTGGCGGCGATGCCGATACGCCGGGGGCTCAGCGAGCGGGCACGACGCAGGAAGCGGCCAAGGGTCCGCGAAGCACGCTCCTCGGCATCGCGCGAGATGATGCCCTGGGCATCCAAGCCCTCGCCCAGCCGGCAGCTCTCGCCCAGGCGGAGCAAGGGCTCGAGCCGTCCCTCGCGCTCTTCGACCACGAGCAGGCGAATCGAGTTCGTGCCCACGTCGACCGCGGCAAAGCGCGGCCGGGCCGAGTGCATGCCGGCAGCCGGGCTGAGCGCGCGGTGGGCGGGACCGTCAGAGGAGGTAGTCATCGAGCTCGCGGCGCGGAAGCGTGGGACGCACGGCGGGGGTGGGGTCCACGGCGCGGCTGAGCGGCTCGGCGGTGACCGGCTCGAGCTTGGGCGCGGCTTTCGGGCGCCGCACCGTCACCCGGCGCGTAGCGGCGATGGCCACGGCCGCGCCGGCCGATCCGAACGCTCGCTCCAGCCAGCCGCCCCCGGCCGTGTCGGGCGAGGACAAAGCACAGAGGAGTGTCTTGCCGCGACGCTCGGCGGTCACGATGCCGGCCGCGCGCATGCGCTGCAGATGACGCGAGGTCACCGGCAGCGAGAGCCCGACCTCGCGCGCCACCTCCTGCACCGAGCGCGGGCGCTCGCGCAAGAGCCCCACCATGGCCCAGCGCGAGGGCTCGGCAACGGCGATGAAGCGCGCAAGATCGGGATCGACGATCGGAGCCTTGCGGCGTCGGCCCATGCTGGTGCGTCCTCCCCTCGTGCCGTACCGGCCGCCGTTGACCCTTCGCGCGCCGCGTTGCTAGTGTCGAAACCGATGGAAACGCTTGGCGAGACGACACCTGGGCCGCTTTCGGCCGATTCCCCTTCGGCCCCGGTGCCGGGCCGGCCCGAGGCTTCCGAGCCAGCGCCAGAATCGCCCGAGTCTACTCCTCTGCCCGAGCCGCGGTCCCGGAACAGCGTGAGCCCGCCGAGTTTCTACGGTCTCTTCCCCGCCGAGCTCGAAGACCTTTTGCAGTCACGCGGACACGAGCGCTTCCGCGCCCGCCAGATTCTCGACTGGGTCTATCACAAGCGCGTGCGCGAGCCGGCACTGATGTCGAATCTCTCACGCGCGCTCAAGGACGAGCTGTCGACCATCGTGTGCTTCGATCTTCCCGAGACCGCCGAGATCCGGGTTTCCCCCGGCAACGACGCCGTGAAGTTCGTGCTGCGGCTCACCGACGGCTCGCGCATCGAATCGGTGGCCATGCGCTCGCGCCGCGGGGTCACGCTGTGCGTCTCTTCGCAGGCGGGCTGCGGCATGGGCTGCGTGTTCTGCGCCACCGGCCAGATGGGCCTGGTGCGCAACCTGCGCGCGGAGGAGATCGTGGGCCAGATCGAGCGCATGCTCGATGCGACGGGATGGCAGGATCCGGGCTTCCATCTGGTGTTCATGGGGATGGGTGAGCCGCTGGCGAACTACGCGTCGGTGCTGCGCGCGATCCGCATCCTGCACGACCCTGCCGGGCTCTCCATTGGCGCGCGCCGCATCACGGTGTCCACGGTAGGTCTCGTGCCGCAGATCGAGCGACTCGCCGCCGAAGGCTTGCCTCTGGGACTGGCGATCTCGCTGCACGCTAGCACCGACGAAAAACGTGGTCAAATCGTGCCGCTCAATCGTCGTTACTCGCTCGACAGCATTTTGAACGCGGCGCGCGACTACGCCGAGAAGACCGGCCGCCGCGTGACGCTCGAGTACACGCTGCTCGCCGGCGTCAACGATTCGCGCGAGGACGCGTTCGGTCTCGCAGCGTGGGCGCGCCGCCTGCCTTCGAAGATCAACCTCATTCCGTACAACCCCGTCCCCGGCCTGCCGTGGAAGCGTCCCGACGAGGAGAGCGTGAATCGCTTCGTCGAATGGCTGGCGCCCCGCGCGCCGTCCGTGACCGTGCGCTGGAGCCAGGGCGGCGAGATCGGGGCGGCCTGCGGACAGCTAGGGGCCCGACCGTCCTAGGGAATCCGTGAGCCTCGGCAAGCAGCTCACGGTCGCGCTGCTCGTCCTGGCGCTCGTGCCGGGTGCGGTGGTGTCGGTGATCGCGCTGCGCCAGGTCATCCAGATCAACCAGCTGTGGGAAGGCGCCGGCATGGAAGAGGCGCTGGCCAGCTCGGTGACCGTGGCCAAGCAGTCGCTGCACCGCATGGAGCGCGACCTCGAGCTGGCCTCGGGCCCCTTGGTCGAGCGCTGGAAGGATCGCGCGCCCAACTTCGACACCGACGCCCCCGAGCGCTTGTTCGTCACCCGCTTCCTCGACGACCTCGACCTCGCCTTCGTGCAGGTCTACGTGCCCGACTCGACCGGCGACTACCATCTCGAGTCGGCCGTCTACTCCACCAAGAATCGCGACAAGCCGGTGGTGATCGACGAGGAGATCGACCGCTGGCACCCGGGCAAGGGCGCATTGCAGTCGACCACCGGCGCCTTCGCGCGCATCGAAGAGCTGAAGGACGGCCGGCGCGTCGCCATCGGTTACCTTCTGGCGCCCGATTTCTTCGGCCGGCTGTCGGAACTGCAGCTGGGCCTCGGCACCTATCGCGCGCTGTCGGTGTATGCGCGTGTGTTCCGCACCTATCTGCTCGTCCTCATGGCCTGCCTGCTGATCGCGGTGACCGGCCTGTCGATGGCCGCGGCGTGGTTTCTGTCCGGGCGCCTGGCGGGGCCGGTGACCTCGCTGGCGGAGGAGATCAAAGGGATGGATCCCGGCGCCATCGGGCGCGTGAAGCCGGCACCCCACGCCACCCGGGAAGTCGTCGAGCTCGCGAAACAGCTCAACAACCTGACCAGCGAGCTGCGCGGCAAGCAGCGCGAGCTCATGCGCGCCGAGCGCGTGGCCGGCTCGGCGCAGGTGGCTCGCCAAGTCGCCCACGAGATTCGCAATCCCTTGTCGACGCTCGGCCTCGCCGTGACCCGGCTCGAGCGCCGCTTCGACCGCCTGCCCGAGGAGGACCGCCGCGTGGCGCGCGAGGTGGTGGCGGCGATGAAGCAGGAGTTCGAGGTGCTCGACGACATGGCCGAGAACTTCTCTCTCCTGGGCCGCATGGCCGAGCCGCCGTTGCGCCAGCCGGTCGATTGGAACGCTCTCGTGGCGAGCGTCGCCGCGCTCTATTCCGGAAGTCCGGTCGCGGTCCAGCAGAAGCTCGAGCGCGACCTGCCGCCGGTGCTGGGCGACGAGCGCTCGCTGCGTCGCGCGCTCACCAATCTGGTGAAGAACGGCATCGAGGCGCAGGGCGGCCAGGGAGCGCTCGAGATCCGCACGGCTCAGGAGCGCGGCTGTGTGGCCGTGGAAGTGCGCGACAAGGGTCCCGGCATTCCCGACGCCATCCGCGAGCGCCTTTTCCTGCCGGGATTCACCACCAAGGAAGGCGGCAGCGGCCTCGGGCTTTTCCTCACGCGCTCCATCGTCGAGCATCACGGCGGACAGCTGGAGATCGAATCCAGTCCCTCCGGAACTCTCATTCGACTTCTCTTTCCGCGGGCGGGCGAGATCGCGCCCGCCGCCTAGCGAGGAGCTTGCATGCCACCGAAGGGGAAAGAGCGCATTCGCGTGCTGGTGGTCGAGGACCGAGAGGACCATCGCCGCATGCTGGCCGGCCTGCTGGAGGATCGCGGCTATGCCGTGCTCGCCGTGCCTTCGGGCGAGAAGGCGATCGAGAAGGTGCAAAGCGAGGGCGTGGACCTCGCCGTGCTCGACTTGAACCTGCCCGGCAAGAGCGGGCTCGAGGTGCTCGAGGAGCTGGGCAAGATCGCGCCCTCGATCCGCGCCATCATGTGGACGGCGGAGGGCTCGGGCCAGGTGGGATTCGAAGCCAAGGCGAGAAACGCCTTCGCCTACGTCGAGAAGAAGAGCTCGAACGACCAGCTCCTGGCGGCGCTGGACCGCGCCGCCGAGGCGGTCGAGCTGCGCCAGCAGGTGCAGGAGCTCGAGCTCGGCGTCGGGCCCGACGCCATCGTGGGCGAGAGTCCGGCGCTGCGCAAAGTGCTCGAGACGGCGGCGCGCGTGGCGCCCTCGTCGGCCAAGGTGCTGCTCACCGGCGAGAACGGCACCGGCAAGGATCTCATCGCGCGCTTCATCCATGTGCGCTCGCGCCGCGGCGACCAGGCGTTCGTCAAGCTCAACTGCGCCGCCATTCCCAGGGACCTGGTCGAGAGCGAGCTGTTCGGGCACGAGAAGGGCTCGTTCACCGGCGCCCTGCAATCGAAGAAGGGAAAGTTCGAGCTGGCCGATCACGGCTCGCTCTTCCTGGACGAGATCGGCGATCTCGGCGCCGACGCGCAGGCGAAGCTTCTGCGCGCCATCGAAACCGGCGAGATCGAGCGCGTGGGCGGGCAGCGCCCGCTCACCGTCGACGTGCGCCTGGTCGCCGCCACCAACCGCGATCTGCCGATCGAGGTGCGCGAGGGACGCTTCCGCGAGGATCTGTACTTCCGCTTGAACGTCGTGCCCATCCACGTGCCCACGCTCGCCGAGCGTGCCGACGACGTGCCGCTTCTGGCGCGTCACTTCCTCGCCCGCACCGCCGAGCGCGAGGGCCTGCCCGCCAAGGAGCTCGCGCCCGACGCGCTCGCGCTCTTGCGCGCCTACGCCTGGCCGGGCAACGTGCGTGAGCTGCGCAACATGATGGAGCGCGCGGCGGTGCTCGTGGAGGGCGATCGCATCGAGGCGGCCGACCTGGAAGGCTGGCTCGAGCCGGCCGAGAACGAAGGTGAAGACGCGCGGCCCGCGGGGAGCGAGGCCGGCCCGGGCGGCCTGCGCGAAGAAATGGATCGCTTCGAGGCCCACGCCATCCGCCGCGAGCTGGAAGCGGCCAAGTGGAACGTGACGCAAGCCGCCACCAAGCTGGGACTCGATCGCACGAACCTGCACCGCAAGATGCGCAAGTACGGAATCGGACGCCACGAAGAGGAGGCGGAGTGACCGGGACCAAAGCGCCGCTTTGGGTCACGCTCGTGCTGTGCCTGCTCGCGCCGGCCACGGCGGGCGCACAGGATGCGACATCGGTTTCGACATCGGACTCGACCTGGCAGACGGAGACGGCCGACTCCGACACGGCGTTCGGCTTCCAGGAATTCACCGACACGAACACGAACCATGAGCCGCCGCCGGTCAATAACGCGGTGCGCTACTCGCCGTACGTGCACTACAACCGCGTCGACCAGTGGGCGATCGGCGCCCAGATGGCGTACGAGCCGGTCGAGGGCTGGTACCCGCGCTTCTTCACCCGCCTCGCCTACACGTTCAACCGCGATCACCGGGGCCTCTATGAGATGGAGGTCGCGCAGCCGGTGCTTCCCGGGCGTCGTCTCCTGCTCGGCGTCGAGTCGCGGCGCTTCACCGACACCGAGGACGACTGGCGCGTGGGCACGATGGAGAACCTGCTGTCGGCGTTCTTCTTCCATTACGACTACAAGGATTGGTACGAGACCTCGGGCCACATCTTCTACGCCGAGGGTTACCCGTGGAAGGCGGTCGAGGTGAAGGTGGCCTACGACGCGCTCGAGATCGTCTCGATTCCCAACACCGCGCCGGGCAGCCGCTCGGTGTTCCGGCGCGACGCCGAGTGGCGAGCCAATCCCGCCGTGGTCGAAGGCGACGACCGCTCGGTGCGTGGCGACATCGTGTGGGACCGCCGCGACGATCCGGCGGCGCCGCGGCGGGGCGGATGGATGCGCGCCGGCGTGTGGACCACGGGGCCCAATCTCAAGAGCGATTTCACGTTCACGCGCTACGACGCCGAGCTGCGCGGCTATCTGCCCTTGGCGCCCGCCATGCGGCTCAAGGCGCGCGTGTGGGCCGGCACCACGGGCGCGGGCACCTTGTCGACGCGCGAGGAGTTCGCGGTCGGCGGCATCAGCACGCTGCGCGCGCATCCCTACAAGACGCGGCGCGGTGACCACGTGTTCCTGGCCAACGCCGAATATGGCGTCCAGGTGTGGCGCGGCCGCCAGCGCACGAGCATCAAGAGCAATGTGTGGCTCCTGGCGTTCTCCGATTTCGGCCAGGCGTGGGACGGGCCGAGCTACGACCTGGCGCATCAGCCCATTCTGTGGGATGGCGGCCTCGGGCTCGCGGTCTCGGACAACCGGATCCAGCTCTTCGCCGCCCACGACATGCACGACTCGCACGCCGGCATGGTGTGGACGCTCCGACTCGCGAGCCCGTTTTGATCGCCATCGTCCTGCTCGTCACCCTCCTCGCCGCGGTGGCGCCCGAAAGTCTGGGAGAGCCGCGCTCGACGACCATCGAGGTGCGCGACGCGCGCACGGTGGAGATGGGCGACCTCGTGTCGGCCGAAGTGCGCCTCGGCGGCCTCTTCAGCGAGCGCGCGCGCGAGGCGCTGGATCGGGCCTTGCCGGCCTCATTGCTGGTCACCGTGGACGTGTGGCGCGATCGCGCCGGCTGGTTCGACCAGCTGGTGGAGAGCCGCTCGCTCTTGTATCGAATCCGCTACGACGCCTGGGGCGAGGATTTCGACGTCGGGCGCGGCACGGAGGAAGCACAGCACCTGGGCTCGCTCGACGACGTGGCCGACTCTCTATCGGAGCCTTTGCACGTCCCCTTGCTGCCGCGCGACAAGCTCACGCCCGGGCATCGCTATTATTTGGTGGTGACCGCTTCCTTGCGGCCGCTCACGCCCGAAGGCCTGCACGAAATCGAAGACTTCCTGAGCCACAACGGCCACGCGAGGCCGGGCCCGTTCCCGTCGGGCTCTTTGGCGCAGCTCCCCCGCTCCTTCTTCTCCGTGCTCACCGCTCTGAGCGGCTTCGGCGACGAGACCGCCACGCGCCGGACGCCGGAGTTCTCCGCGAAGTAAAGAGAGTCTGCTAGGCTTTTCCAGCCGCCCCCTACATCGATTCGTAGACGCCCCGGGAAACCGGAGACAGGGTGAAGGTGGGCGAATTGATTCGCTTGCTGGAGCGCGACGGTTGGCAGTGGATCCGGACAAGGGGAAGTCACCGACAGTTCAAGCATCCGAACAAACCAGGGATCGTCACGGTAGCCGGAAGGCCAAGCCTCGATATCCCACGTGGCACCCTGAAGTCGATTTTCAAACAAGCGGGACTCTTGAAGCAGCGGGAGGATCAATGACGCGATACATGGTCATCGTCGAACGCGGCGAGACGAGCTGGGGTGCCCACGTGCCCGACGTTCCGGGATGTGTGGCCGTAGGCGAAACGCGCCAGGAGGCGCTCGACCTCATTCGGGAAGCGATCTCTCTCCACCTTCAAGAATTGAAGAGAGCAGGCCTTCCAATCCCGCCCCCGACTTCCGAGGGAGAGTTCGTCGACATCGAAGCCGCTTGATGATCCAAAGAGCCGTCTCGGAGCGGTTTGTGGAGCCGGTGGAAAAAGTGGGCCCAACTCGCCAAGGACCCATTCGTCCGTTTTGAAACGACGAAGTGGGTCCTTTTCGGATTGGACCCACTTGGTGGCCACGCGGCCTGTAAGTGGGTCGACGGGGGAAAGAGCCCACTTTTGTGCTGCGAAGGCATGCGAGTGGATCGAGAGCGCTGAGTGGCCCTTAACGACGCTCGACGCACGTTGACGTGCGTTGCCTTCTGGGGCGAACGCGCCTCCGCCTAATACCGCGGCACGCTGGGGTCCACCTCGCGCGACCAGGCGTCGATGCCGCCCTTGAGATTCCACACCTTGCGGAAGCCGGCGCGCTGCAGCATCTCGACGGCCTTCGCGGAGCGAATGCCGGTGCGGCAGTGCACGACGAGATCGCGCGCGCTGTCGAGCTCGGAGAGGCGCCCCGGCAGATCGCCCAATGGAATAAGACGCGTAAACGGCAGCCGCGCGAAGGCGTACTCCTGCGGCTCGCGCACGTCGACCACCACGAGGTCGTCACCGCGCGCGACGCGCTCGGCCAGATCGCGCGCCGTGATCTCGGGCACGCCGGCGGCCTCCTCATGCGTCTCCGGCCCGATGCCGCAGAAGGCCTCGTAGTCGATCAGCTCGCGCACGGTGGGGTTCTCGCCGCACACCGGGCACGCCGGATCTTTCTTCAGGCGCAGCTCGCGGAAGCGCATGTCGAGCGCATCGTAGAGAAGCAAGCGCCCGATCAAGGGCTCGCCCTTTCCCAAGATCAGCTTGATCGCCTCGGTCGCCTGGATGAGGCCGATCACGCCGGGCAGCACGCCGAGCACGCCGCCTTCGGCGCAAGACGGCACGAGCCCCGGCGGCGGCGGCTCCGGGTACAGGCAGCGATAGCACGGCCCGTCGGCATGCGCGAACACCGAAGCCTGGCCCTCGAAGCGGAAGATCGAGCCGTACACGTTGGGCTTGCCCGCCAGCACGCAGGCGTCGTTCACCAGATAACGCGTGGGGAAATTGTCGGTGCCGTCGGCCACGAGGTCGTAATGGCGCACGAGCTCGAGCGCGTTCTCGGAGGTGAGCCGCGTCTCGTGCGTCTCGACGCGCACGTTCGGATTGATGTCCGCGATGCGGTCGCGCGCGCTGGCGAGCTTGGCGCGTCCGATCTGCGACGTGCCGTGCAACACCTGGCGCTGCAGGTTCGATTCGTCGACCACGTCGAAGTCGACGAGCCCCAGCGTGCCCACGCCGGCGGCGGCCAAGTAGAGTGCGAGCGGCGAGCCGAGGCCGCCGGCGCCCACCAAGAGAACGCGCGCGTTCTTGAGCTTCACCTGGCCTTCGAGCCCAACCTCGGGAAGGATCAAATGCCGGCTGTAGCGCCGGATCTCCTCGTGCGACAGCGGCAGCTCGCCCTTGCCGCCGCGCTTGGCCGCCTCGCGCGCCGTTTCCGCGTCCACCGAGCCTCCGGCCACGGACGGCACGATCGTGAGCACGTCACGATCGGTCACCGGCGTCGACTCGCGCTGCAGGTGGCGCACGTCGTCCTCGTTCTTGAACACGCCGACGAAGCTGCGCAGCCGGCCATCTTCGGCATAGAGCTGTCGGCGCAGATCGGGATGGCGCTCGGCGAGCGAGGCGAGCGCTTCGCCCACCGTCGCCCCCTCGACCTCGACCGCGCTCTTGTGGCCGGTGAAGGGACGCAGCGGCGTGGGAATCAGGATACGAATGGCCATGAGACTTCTCCCCCCAGGAAATTTCCTATTCCGATGCGCGCGGCAGCGAATCGGACCCGGTCCGAAGCGGCGAATTGCCTTCTTCGGCCAGGAACAGTCCTTCCTCATCGAACGTCGAGCGGTCCGGGCGCAGCTCCCACGAGCGCGTCTCGCGCGCCGTACCGCCGCGCACGCTCACGATGACGTAGCTGTAGCCGGACCATGCGTGATCGCGGTCGAACGCCGACGGGCGCGCTTCCACATCGGGATGCGAATGATAGAAGCCCACCACCTCGAGTCCGCGCTCGCGCGCTTCCTTCTCGACGTGCAGGAACGTCTCGGGCGGGATGAGATAACGATTGTGCGGCGAATCGGTGCGCGCGTTCTCCACCGGGCGCACGTCGCGCACGTGCTTGGCGTCCTCGCTCCACACGCCGAGCAGAAACCCGCAGCACTCGGAGGGGTACGCCGCGCGGCCCTCGGCGGCGATGCGCTCGACCTGCTCCCGCGCCACGAAAAGGCTCACGCCGGTCGCTCCCACAAGCCCTGGCTCGTGTAGCGCTCGCCGCCGTCGGGAAAGAGAACGACGATCGTGGCTTCGCCCTCGACGGTTTCGGCCACCCGGAGCGCGGCCGCCAACGCGGCCCCCGACGAGATGCCGGCGAGGATTCCCTCGCGTCGCGCGACCAGACGCGTGAAGCGCAGCGCGTCCTCGGTCGACACCGCGAGCTGCTCGTCGGGCACCGTCGGGTCGTAGATCGCGGGCACGATGGCCGTCGGCAAGTGTTTCAGTCCTTCGATGCCGTGGAACGCCGCGTCGGGCTGGACCGCGATGAGCTTCACGCCCGGGCGCTCGCGCTGGAAACGACGGCCCACGCCCATGAGCGTTCCCGTGGTGCCCAGGCCGGCGACGAAGTGCGTCACCTCGCCGGTAGTCTGCTGCAGGATCTCGACCGCGGTCGTGTCGTAGTGCGCGCGCCAGTTGGCCGGGTTCGAGTACTGATCGGCGTAGAAGACGGCAGCACCGCCCTCGGACGCGAGCCGGCGCGCTTCGCGGATGGCACCGTTGGTCCCTTCCATGGGATCGGTGAGGAGGACTTCGGCGCCATAGGCGGCGAGCACCGCGCGCCGCTCCTCGCTGGCCTGCGCCGGCAGGCAGAGGCGCACAGCGAACCCGAGTGCGGCGCCCAGCATGGCGTAGGCGATGCCGGTGTTTCCGGAGGTCGCGTCGAGGAGGGTCTGACCTTTTCCCAAACGGCCGTCCGCCAGGGCTTCGCGGACGATGCCCCAGGCGGGGCGATCCTTTACCGAGCCGCCGGGATTCTTGCTCTCGAGCTTGGCAAGGAGACGAACTCCGGGGCGTAGCTCCGCCACGCGCGTGAGATCCACGAGCGGCGTGCTCCCGATGAGGTCCGTGACCCTCGGGTGGCCCTGTCTGAGTTGTGCGGGCGACACGTACCCTCCCGCATCGGCCATCTCCTCCATGGGGGGATCGAGGATGGGGGCGCCCGCCCGGGCGCCCCCTCCATTCAGATCAAGTGTAGGAAGTCGCCGGGCCGGGGGTCAATCGCCCCCATCGCCCGGCATCACTCAAGTGGTGGGTGGCGCGTACGTCGCCGGGATGCCCGGCGGCGGCGGCGCCGGCGTTCCGGAGGGCGTGATGCCGCGCTCCGGCTCGCCCAGGCGCGAGAGCACGAGGGCCCCGAGCCCCAGGAGCGAGCTGATCGAGCCGATGAGGACTCCGAGCGCCATGAACGAGAAACCGAGCACGCGCAGGAAGCCCCCGCCCGAGAGGTTGGTGAGGATCCCGCCCAGGACGAAGAAGACGCCCACGAAAACCAGCCCGAGAATGGCCGAGCGCCACACCGGGAAGCGCAGGATGTCTCCGCCCGAAAGCCTGGCCCCCATGAGCACGCACGAGGCCACGTAACCCACGAACATCGCCACCGGGAAGAGCACGAGGAGCAGCACCGCCACCGGAATCCCGACCACCGTGATGCACAGCACCACGAGCAGCACCGGAAGCGCCGGGAAGGCGAGCAATCCGAGCAGGAACGACATGAACGTGCGCCGCGAGATGGTGTGCGCCACGCGCACGAGCCGGTCCGGGAAGAGAAGCGCCAGGAGCGCGCCGAGCAGCGCGAAGAAGAAGACCGAGGCGATCATCGCCGCCCCCGGTAACCAGCGGGCCACGCGCGGCGGACCGAAGACGGGGGCGGAGACCGACTGGCCCCCGATCTCGGCCGTGGGTGCGGTGTGCAGCGTGCCGCCGACCGTCACCACGTCGCCGCCGATGTGCGAAGAGTCGGCGGCCGTGACGTTGCCGAAGACCGCGACCACCTGACCGGCCACGCGGCCCTGGACGTCGACGCTGCCGAAGACCGAGACCACGTCGCCGTCCACGACCATGTCCTTGGGCACGTGCACATCCTGGAACATCTGCACGATGTCGCCCGACCCGCGGTGGCCGTAGCCCATGGCCTTGAGCGTGCTGTCGTCGACGTCGATGTCGATGTCGACGTTGGGATCGCGGGCCACGTGGATGGTGCGCGAGCCGCCCTGGATGCGAATGCCTTCGCCGTTGATGGTGACGCCGGTGACCTCCTGCCCGCGGCCCAGCGAATCGGCCGACGAGGTGGACACCTGGATGTGACGAACGACGCGCGCGTCGGCCGTGGAGAACCATGCCGACGAGGCCGCGAGGAGCAGTGCGGCGAGTCCGGCCCGGCGATCAGGCAACGAGAAGGCCGACATGGGACACCTCCCGATCTTGGTCGCGCTGGTGGAGGAAGCGGACGAAGAAGTACGAGAAGACGACGGTGAACAACACGAAGAGGGCGATGGCGGCGAGCTGCATCTGCGCCACGCCGCCCAACGTCTGGACCGCATGACCGAAGATGCGCACCCACTCGAAGCGCTCGGAGAGGGTGTGCAGCGCATCGTGATAGCCCTGGTGCAGGAAGGTCGCGAAGTCGACGAACGAAAGCCCGGTGCGCAGGCCCGCCGTAGAGAGGCGCGCGAGCGCCGTGCCCAGGGTCTCGCGCACTGCGGGCACGAACGCGAGCCCGACGAGCGTCGCCGCGACCAGCGCCACCCCCGCCGCGTACGCGCCCGAGAGCGCCGCCATCCAGCGGCGGCGCTGGTGGGCGCGAGCCGCCCACACCGAAGCCGGCACGGGGACCTCGTGCGCCACGGCTTCGAGGATGCGGGCATGGAGGACGGCGGAGACCCGCGGCCGGGGCAGGCGGCTCAGCGACTGATAGAGCTCCTGCCAGCGCGCGAGGTCCTGCTCGCACTCGGAGCAGGACGAGACGTGCCGCGACACCCGCTCCGCCTGGGGGGCGGCGAGCGTCCCCTCGGCGAACTCGGCCAGAAGGCCGGACGGATGGCGATCGGTGCGGGTCATCGGTCCTCCTTACGGAAGATGGTGCGTCTGGGATGCGTCTCGGATGTGTTTTTTTCGTCGGGCAAATCGCCCGGCGCCGGGCCGCCCTCGGACCCCTCCTTCCCTTCGAGCCACTCGCGTAAAAGGTTGCGCGCACGGTGGATACGCGCTTTCACCGTGCCAATGGGGGCGCCCGTAGCCTCGGCGATCTCCTCGTAGGAGAGGTCCTGGGCGTGCCGCAAAAGAATGGCCAGGCGGTAATCCGGGGGCAGCCGGTCGATCAGGGCCTCGAGGCGGACGGCCTCGTCCTCGCGCTCGGTCAGGACTTCGGGCCCCTCGGCGGTATCGGCGATCTCCCACTCCCGCTCCTCCGAGGCGCTCCCCTCCTCGGGCCGGGTCAGGCTCACGGTCTTCACGCGGCGGCGGCGGTGGAAATCGATGCACAGCCGGGCCGTGATGGCGTGCATCCAGGCGCCGAAAGGGCGCGTCGGGTCGTACTGGGCGAGGGCGCGGTAGGCGCGCACGAAGGCTTCCTGCACCACGTCCTCGGCGTCCTCGCGCTGGCGCAGATAGCGCAGCGCGAGATGGAAGACGTCGGATTCATAGCGGGACACGAGCGCGGCGTAGGCGCTCTGGTCGCCGGCCAGCGTCCTGGCCACCAACGACGCATCGTCGCTCTCTACGCGGCGATCCATCGGACCGCGGGACGCTGTGGCGTGCGCATCGCCGGCCGAACATAGTGGCGGGTCGGCGGATGCGCAAGAGTGGTCGCGCGCGCGGCGCGGTTGACAGCGGGCACCGCGCCACCTTAGTTTCGACGCCGATTGCCCCCGCCTGAAGTGCCCGACTTCCTTGCTTGCGACGGAGGCCCCGTCCGTTCATGACGCTCATTCGCACCGTGCTCGCGCGCGAGATCCTCGATTCGCGCGGCAACCCGACGTTGGAAGTGGACGTGCTGCTCGAGAGCGGCGCCACCGGCCGCGCCGCGGTCCCTTCCGGCGCTTCCACCGGGGAGCACGAGGCCAACGAGCTGCGCGACGGGGATCCCACGCGCTATCGCGGCAAGGGCGTGCAGCAGGCGGTGGAGAACGTGAACGAGCGCATCGCGCCCGAGATTCTGGGCGAGGACGCGCGCGATCAGGTGCTCATCGATCGCCTGCTGATCGAGCTCGACGGCACGCCCAACAAATCGAACCTGGGCGCCAACGCCATCCTGGGCGTGTCGCTGGCCTGCGCCAACGCCTCCGCGCACGCCATGGAATTGCCGCTCTTCCGCTACCTGGGCGGCACCAACGCCCGCGTCCTGCCGGTGCCCCTCATGAACGTGGTCAACGGCGGCGCCCACGCGGACAACAATGTCGATCTGCAGGAGTTCATGCTCGTGCCGCATGGCTTCGAGCGCTTCTCGGACGCGCTGCGCGCCGGCGTCGAAGTGTTCCATGCGCTGCACGGCGTGCTGCGCGGGAGAAAGCTCTCGACCGGCGTGGGCGACGAGGGCGGCTTCGCGCCCGACCTCGAGTCGAACGAAGCGGCGCTCAAGCTGCTCATGGAAGCCATCGAGAAGTCGGGCTACGAAGCCGGCGAGCAAATCTCGCTGGCCGTCGACGCCGCGGCGAGCGAGTTCTACAAGGACGGGCGTTACGTGCTCGCCGGCGAGGGCGGCCGCGCCTTGTCGGCGAGCGACCTGGTCGAGCACTACGCCGGTTGGTGCTCGCGTTATCCCATCGTCTCGATCGAAGACGGTATCTCGGAGAACGATTGGGACGGCTGGGTGGCGCTGACCGAGCGCCTCGGCGATCGCGTGCAGCTCGTGGGCGACGACGTCTTCGTCACCAATCCCGCGCGCCTCGCCATGGGACTCGAGCGCGGGGCCGCCAACGCCATCCTCATCAAGCTCAACCAGATCGGCACGCTCACCGAAACCCTCGACACCATGGAGATGGCGCGCTCGGCTGCCTACGCCAACGTGGTGTCGCACCGCTCGGGCGAAACCGAGGACACCACCATCGCCGATCTCGCCGTGGCCACCAACTGCGGCCAGATCAAGACCGGGTCGGCGTCGCGCAGCGAGCGCATGGCCAAGTACAACCAGCTGCTCCGGATCGAAGAGATTCTCGGTGACGACGCACTGTTCCGCGGCTTGAAGTCGTTCTCGGGCCGCCGAGCCCAACCCGCCCCCGCAGGGACGAAACGCTGATGAGAGACATCGGAGTCCGGCTCGCGCGTCAGCGCCTGCTGCGCTATCGGGTGCCCAAGCCCGAAGGCGCTCGCTGGCGCCAGTGGCTCTTGCTCGGTGTGGCGGCGTGGGGTGTGTGGGCGCTCTTTCTGAGCGATCACTCGGTGCTCAAGCTCTTGCGGCTCAAGGCCGATCGCGATCGCCTCGGGGTGCAGGTGGCCGAGTCCGAGCGTGCGTACGACCAGGCCAAGGATCGCGTGCCCTCGGACAAGCTCACCGACGAGCAGGCCGAGCTGATTCTCCGCGAGCGCCACAATTACGCGCGCAAGAACGATCTGGTCTACGTGATCGGCAGCGATACGATGAGGGCGCGGACCCCGTAGGCCCGCGCCCTCGCGTTTCCCCAGAGCTCCCGCCGCTTACTGGAATTTGTTCCGCAGGTTGATGTTGAGCGCTACCTTGAGTGCGATGCCGCTGAAGTCGAGCTCCGCCGGCGCGCCGCTTTCGTCGAGCAGGATGCCGTGCGTGTGGCCCTGATCGTCGTAGAGGGTCAGCCGGTTCGCCTTCACGCGGTGGTAGTTGAGGCTGCCGATGAAGGAGTAGCGGCCGGGCAACATGAGATGGATGCCCGTCTCGAGGAAAAATCCGGGGCCTTCGCCACGCGACTTGGTGAAGCCGCCGGCGACCGTGTCGGGCGAGGTGAACTCCGCGCCCACGCGCCCGTGCGCCTCGACCACGTCCATGAATCCGCCGCCCACGAAGGGACGCCACGTCACGTCCCCGCGCGTGTTGGGCGCGAAGTAATAGTCCATGCCGATGTGGCGCGGCACGCCCAGGATCTCGCCTTCCATGATGAGGCGGCGCCCGGCGCCCGGGAGCAGCTCCTGCGACGAGCTCGACTTGATGCGTCCGAAGCCCGCGATCGCGACCAGCTTGTCGGAGATGAAGAAGCGACCCTCGGCCTGGAAGAACGCCGACGCCGTGATGTGACCGATGGGCGCCGGGAACGCGTTGTTCTCCTCACCGATCACCTTCACGCTGTTGTTGACCTGATCGATGCCCTTGTTGATGAGGTCGGGGCTCAGCGACGTCACCCCCGCCGACAGCGCGAGGCCGAGACGGGAAGCGCGTTGCTCGTCGGCGCGTGCGACGTGGGCGAGAGTGAGTCCGAGGGCGGCGAGAACCGCGAAGACAACAAATGTCTGGATCCGGGCGGGTGGCCGTCCAGCCTGCACTTGGCTTCCTCCAGCGACGGGGAATCGAAGAGGCAAGGGGGAATCGATTCTGCGCTCGGGCAACGGATCGGCAGCATAGCCGGGCCCGCCCCTGGAATCAACGGTGAGACCCCGACCCCGCAGAGGCCCGCGTCAGCCGCGCCCCGTTGACACTTTCCGCCCCTATCCCCTAGTCTCCCGGTGACTTGATGCGGGGTGGAGCAGTCCGGTAGCTCGTTGGGCTCATAACCCAAAGGTCGCAGGTTCAAATCCTGCCCCCGCTACCATTTTCCATCATCGGCTCCGGGACGCGTCTTCCATCCAAGAGCGTCTCGGAGCTAACTTTATCTCCTGCACGTACGCCCTCACGACCGGTATCCACCCGGGCCACGGCCCGGTAGAGGGAGCCCGAGGCGCGTGCCAGCAGGAATCATCGGACGAAGTACGGGGGGGTCCCTATGGCAGGAAGACAAGCGCCCACCTTTATCAAGCGGCAGAAGGAACAGAAGCGGTTGGCAAAATCGGCTGCAAAGCGTGCCGCACAGCAGGCGCGGCGAGACGAAAAGTCGGCGCGCGCGAAGGCTGCAGACTCTTTCGAAGAAGAGAGCGCGGCGGCGAACGTCGAGCCCGAAACTCCGCTCGACGGCGAGTCCTCGTCGTAAGACGCTCGATCATCGCCTTCGCGGAACCGCTTTCCTCACCCTGAGGTCGCAGGTTCAAATCCTGCCCCCGCTACCACTCGTTTCATAACGACAGGCTCCGGGACTCGGTAAGTGATTGAAACTTCCCGTTGTTCCGGAGCCAGTTTCATTTCTGCGATCCACATCCCCAAGAGCCTCTTCCTCTCAGCCATTGTCCCCACGCTGAAGATCTTCTCGACCTGTTTCCGGTAGGCCATGGCTTCCGTAGAGGCGACTGGCATAACACAGCTTCACGAACTCGCGCAGGTCTTCGGGATTTGCAGCGGGCTTTCGCGATACGGCTGCTGGCGGCTGAGGATTCGAACGGGGATCTACGAAGTGTTCTGCCATGGCTTAGGCGGTTAATTAACTGGTCTGCGCAGAGGCCACAGGCGCGTTCGGGC
>DASYSL010000173.1:0-4667 GCA_036003365.1 Candidatus Eiseniibacteriota bacterium | reverse complement strand
GGATCTCGGCGATGGCGAGCTTCACGGGATCGAAGTCGCCCATGGACACGCCACCCAAAGACAGCACGACATCGTGCGTCGCCAGGAGCTCGCGCAGGGCTCCGGCCACGACCGCGGCATCGTCGCGCACGCGCCACACCTCGCCGAGCAGGCAGCCGCCGGCGACCACGGCAGCGGCCATGGCATGCGAGTTGGAGTCGTAGATCTGCCCGGGGGCCAGGGGCTCACCCGGTTCCTTGAGCTCGTCGCCGGTCGAGAGCACGGCGATCCGCGGCCGCACCGCGACCGCCACCTCGGCCAGGCCCAGGGTCGCCAGGGCCGCGATCTCGCCCGGGCCGATCACCCGACCGACTGGCACCAGCGTTTCCCCCACGGCGGCATCCTCGCCGCGCGGGCGCACGTTCTCGCCAGCTCGCAGAGCCTCCAGGACCCGCACCTCGCCCGCACCCTCCTCGGTGCGCTCGCGCATGACCACGCAGTCGGCGCCGGCCGGCAAGGGCGCGCCGGTCATGATCAGGGCGGCCTGTCCGCGACCGACCGTATGCGCCGGCGCATGTCCGGCGGCCACGGTCTCGATCACCGAGAGGCGCACGGGTGCGCCGGCTACGTCGGCGGCGCGCACCGCATAGCCGTCGACACCGGAATTGTCGAAACGGGGAAGGGCCTCCCGGGCGACCAGCGGCTCGGCCAGTACGCGGCCCAAGGCCCCATCCAGGGCGACGCGCTCGACGCCGAGCCGCGCTGCCAGAGCCGGTGCTGCGGCCAGCACGCGGGCGCGCGCGTCCTCGAAGGAGAGCTTTCTAGCCGCGGCGGCGGTAGACGCCACTCCGGCCTCCGCGCTTCTCCCAGAGAGCGATCTCGCCGATCACCATCGTGCGGTCGACCGCCTTCAGCATGTCGTAGATGGTCAAAGCGGCCACGGCCACCGCCGTCAGCGCTTCCATCTCGACGCCGGTCGGGCCCTGGCAGCGCACGCGCGCCTGGATGCCGATCGACGGCGCCTCCTGATCCAGATCGAACTCGAGGTCGATCCCGGTCACCGCCAGAGGGTGCGCCAAGGGAATGATTTCGCTCGTCCGCTTCACGGCCTGGACGGCGGCGATCCGCGCCACGGTGAGCACGTCGCCCTTCTCGGCGCTGTTTTCGATCACCCGGTCGAGGGCGTCGCGGTGCAGAAACACGCGGCCGCGCGCCGTCGCCTCGCGCGCGGTCGACTTCTTGGGCGAAACGTCGACCATGCGCGCACGGCCGTGGCGATCGAGGTGCGTCAGACGAGCGCGGGAGCGTGACATGCGCTTGACACTAGGAATGCGCTCTCCTAGTGTCAACGCGTGGCCCCGGGTGCCGTGTCCCGGGGTTTTCCCGTGTCCGAGTTTCTTGGAGTGGAGGCGCCCGCGCCCGCGGGCGGCGAGGATGGCATCCCCAGTGGCGATGGAAACGTGGGACACCGAACGTCCTGCTTCGCCACGTCCCGTGTCGCACGCTCTGGGCGACGGATTGCGCGCCGCACTCGTCGATGATCCGGTCGGTCTCGTCCTCATCCCGCTCGTCTTCCACTTCCCGAACATCGCGCTCGAGGCCATTCAGGCCCGCTATCTCAGCTACGTCGACGAGCAGATCCTGCGCTATCCACTGATCGCGATCGCGCTCTCGGCGGGATGGGCGTTCGCGCTCGTGGGCACCTTGATCGGTCAGGCACTCATCGTCCGCCGCACGGCGCAATGGGTCGCACGCGGCGAGTCCTTGCCCATCGAGACGGAGCTCTCCGGCGTCTTCTCCGTCTTTCCGAAGTTCCTCATCGTCTCGCTCTTGTTCATGATCGCGGTGGCCATCGGTCTCGTCGCCATCGCCATTCCAGCCATCTTCGTGGTGATGTTCTGGGGTTTCGCGGGCCAGGTCGCCGCCCTCGGCGGCTATGGCGTCTTCGGATCATTCCACGCGAGCCGCGAGGCGGTGCGCGGCAAGCTCGGCCGTTGGATCAAGGCCGCCGCACTCGTGCTCGGCTCGCTCTTCCTTCTGGCGATGGGATTCGGTCTCATCTGGGCCGGCGTGCGCGAGGGATTCGCGGATGACGTTCCGCTCGTGTGCTTCGTCCTGGCCGCCGCCGCCGTCGAATTGGTGAGCGTCGTCTTCACCGCGGCATGGACGACTCTCTATCTCGATCTTGCCGGCAGCCGCGCGCACGTTCCGGAACAGGTTCACGAACACGTTCAGGAGCCGGCCCCCTCGCATTGACCCATCTGGCGTCGCGATCTAGCCTCGATGCGATGACGGACCTCAAGATCCCTACTGTCTCACCCCTGCCCGCGACCGCCCCGGAGAGCCCTTACAAGGATCTCCTCGGAGCCACGTCCCGGATGCAGCGCCTGTTCCGGCTCATCCAGCGCGTCGCGCCGTCAGAGAGCACCATCTTGCTCACCGGCGAAAGCGGCACCGGGAAGGAGCTGGTCGCGCGCGCGATTCACCTGCAGAGCAAGCGCGCGCAGGGTCCATTCGTGCCCGTCCACTGCGGCGCGATTCCGGAAGGTCTGATCGAGAGCGAGCTGTTCGGCTACGCGCGTGGCGCGTTCACCGGCGCGACTTCGAGCCGCCGCGGTCTCATCGAGGAATCCGACCGCGGCACGCTCTTTCTGGACGAGATCGCCGAGACGCCGCTCTCCACGCAGGTGAAGCTTCTGCGCTTCCTCGAGAGCAATGAAGTGCGCCGCCTGGGCGAGAACGACACGCGCATCGTCGATTGCCGCGTGGTCGCCGCCACCAACAAGGATTTGAGCAAGGCGGTGGCGGCGGGGGAGTTCCGCGAAGATCTCTTCTATCGGCTGAACGTCGTCCACTTGGAGATCCCGCCGCTGCGCGAGCGCCGCGAGGACGTGCCGCTGCTCGCGGCTTACTTCCTCGAGCGCACGGCCGCCAAAGCCGGCAAGAAGGTGCGCGGCTTCTCGCCGGAAGCGCAGCGCCTGCTCGTGCAATGGGATTACCCGGGCAACGTGCGCGAGCTGGAGAACGCCATCGAGCGCGCGGTCGCTCTGGCCGAAGGGGATGTCATTCAAGCTGACGACTTGCCGCCCGTGTTCTCGCAGGCGCGCTTGCTGCCCGAAGGGCGCGTGTCGGCCGAGGATCGCGACGCGTGGACCCTCGAGCAGGTCGAGCGCGATCACATCGCCCGCGTGCTCGCGCGCCATCGCGGCAATCTGGCGCATGCCGCGCGCCAGCTCGGCATTTCACGCACGACGCTGTGGCGCAAGCTGCGCCGCGAGCGCGGCGCCGAGCCCAAGAAAACGAAATCCTAGGAGGAGCCTTGTTCGAAGGACGTGCCTGGAAAGGCGTGCGCCCGTATTACGACGATCCCTACACCACGCGCTTCGCGGCGAACGTCACCGGCCGCCGCGAGGACGAGCGCGGACTTTGGGTGAAGCTCGATCGCTCTTATTTCTATCCCGAGAGTGGGGGGCAGGAGCCCGACCACGGCGCGCTCTCGGGCGTCGCCGTGCTCGACGTGCAAGATGACGACGCCGGCAATGTCTGGCACCTCGTCGCCGGTCCGGTTCCCGATCAGGTCGAAGCCGAGATCGACGCCGGGCGCCGGCACTCGAATCGCCGCCAGCACACCGGCCAGCACATTCTGTCGCAAGCTTTCATCCAAGTACTGAACGCAGAAACTCTCAGCTCCCGCCTCGGCGACGACATCGGCACGGTCGACCTCGATCGGCCCAATCTCACCTGGGAAGAGGTGGAGCGCGTCGAGCAGGCGACAAACCAAGTGATCTGGGAGAACCGCGACGTCACGAGCAACATCGTGGACGCCTCGGAGCTCGAGCGCTTCGCCATGCGCAAGCCGCCCAAGGTCGAGGGGCCGGTGCGCCTCGTCGTCATCGAGAACTGGGATGTCTCACCCTGCGGCGGCACGCACTGCAAGCACACCGGCGAGGTGGGCCTCGTGAAGGTGCGCCGCTGGGAGCGCTTCAAGGGCGGCGTGCGCGTCGAGTTCGTGAGCGGCGACCGCGCCTTGCGCGATTACGGGCGTCGTGTCCGCGAGCTGGTCGAAGCCGCGGGCCGCCGTGGCACTAGTGACACGGAAGTCCTCGATGTGCTGGAGCGCGCCGCGGTGGAGCGCGACGATCTGCGAAAGCAAGTGAAGCGCCTCGGCGAAGAGCTGGCGCGCGCCGAATCGGCGGCGCTCGTGGCCGCACATCGTGATTCGGGCGATGCGGTGTTGCTCAAGATCTACGACGAGCGCTCGACGGATGAGCTGCGCGCCTTGTGTCGCGCACTCACGCAAGCCGGCGTGGCTCGCGTCGTTCTCGCAACGCGTGCACCGTCGCCGTTCGTCATCGCCGGCCGGCCCCGCGACGACAAGTCATTCGATATGCGAACGCTCTTGCCGACGTTGAAAGAAGCCGCCAGCGGTCGCGGTGGCGGCGGTCCGGACGAGATCCAAGCGCCATTTGCTGATGGAAACGGAGCTGAGCAGCTTGCGAAACGGTTGTCAGAGGTCTTAACAAATCAGATTAATTGAAGCCGAGGGTGCATCTCTTGTCAGAAAGACGTATTGAGACCTCAGCCTCATCCGTATTGATACTTAGGTAGGTATGCGTAGCCAGTGCTCGACCTGGGCCGACAGGCGCCCCGTGAGGTAGGCATCATGAATTGTACGAAGGACGTTGGCG
>DASYSL010000172.1:0-8267 GCA_036003365.1 Candidatus Eiseniibacteriota bacterium | reverse complement strand
CGCTCGGCGAGCGCGCGCGGGCGCTCCAGCGCGTCAGCGAGCACAGCCAGCAGGAGCTCGGGTGCCCGGAGCGGTGGTGGCGGCGGACGCGGCGGTCGCCGCTAGGAGGTCATCATGAAGCGCGAAGCCAGTTTCTGGGCGGCCGCACTCCTCTTGGCGGGACTCTTGGCGGGAGTCGGCTGCTCCAATCCTTCCACCAGCGAAACGACCCGAGCCGTGACGTTCGCCACACCCGACGAAGCGGTCGCACGTTTCGCCTCGGCGGTCGAGCAACGGGATCCAGGGCAATTGAAGAAGCTGCTCGGCTTCGACACCGATACGCTCTTGACGTCGGGCGACGCGGTCGAGGACAGCATGGCGCGCGTAGCCTTTCTGACACGCTACAACGCCAAGCACGAGCTCGTGGCCGGCAGCCCTGACCAGCTCGTGCTCGAAGTGGGCGACGACGGCTGGCCGCTGCCCTTTCCTCTCGTCCGCGACAACGGGCGCTGGCACTTCGATGGGCCCGCCGGTGCAGATGAGATCGCCTATCGGCGGATCGGCGCCAATGAGCTCGAGACCATCGACGTGATGCGTGGCTTCGTGGCGGCCCAGGACGATTACGCCGCCAGGCCACACGACGGCGTGCCGGCGGGAACCTATGCCGGCAAGCTGCGCAGCGATCCTGGCAAGCAGAACGGCCTCTACTGGGACGTGGCGCCCGGCGCGCCCGAGAGCCCGGCGGGTCCGATGCTCGCGTCGGCCGCTTCCGAGGGCTACCGCGAAGGGCGTGGCCCCACCGCCCCCTACCACGGCTACCTCTTCCGCGTGTTGACTTCGCAGGGTCCCGCGGCCGAGGGCGGGGCGCGCGACTACATGAGCGGCGGCCGCCTGACCGGCGGGTACGCGCTCATCGCGTGGCCCGCGGTCTATGGCGCAAGCGGCGTGATGTCTTTCATCGTGAACCAGGACGGTACCATCTGGCAGCGCGATCTCGGAAAAGGCACGCCAGAGATCGCGGCGTCCATGTCATCGTTCAATCCCGACACGACTTGGACTCCGATTCCGCAGGAACAGTAGGTCCCGTCGCCTATCGGTCGCCGGCCACTCGTGCTATCTTCGCGGGCGGCCAAGACCGACAGTTTGGCGTCCGCAGCGCAGTGGCAGCAGCGAGGGAGCGCGGCCATGTCCGGCACCCCACGTCATTTCCCCAACCAAGAGGAATCGACTCCATGAACTTCCGTGGAACCATGCGGTACGGGCTCTTCGCGCTCGGGCTGGCCGCGCTCGGCGCCTGCGCCGCGCCGACGCAGCTCACCAGCGACTGGGCCGATCCCAACCAGGCGGGCCAGAGCTACAAGAAGATCGTGGTCGTGGGCGTCACTCCGAAGGCGGCGGGTCGCCGGGCCTACGAGGACGCATTCGTGTCGGAGCTCCAGTCCCGGGGCATCGAGGCCATCCCGAGCTACACGTTCGGCGGCACGGGACAGATCGACAAGGACGCGGCCATCGCCAAGCTCAAGGAGATCGGCGCCGACGGCGTGCTGGTCACGCGTCTGATCGACAAGGAAACCGTGCAGAACTACTACCCCCCGACGTACGCGAGCGTGCCTTCGGCGTATTACGGCGGCTGGTACGGCTACTATTCGATGGGCTACTCGTACATGTATTCGCCGGGATACGTGGAGGAGAACAAGGTCTATCGCGTCGAGACCAATCTCTACAACGTGAACAACGACAAGCTCGCCTGGTCGGGTCTCACCGAGACGACGCTGACCAGCGGCGACGCGCCGGAGAGCGAGATCGATCCCCTCATTCGCACGCTGATGGCGAGCATGGAGAAGCACCACATCATTCCCCCGCCGTCCAAGAAGTAACGCCCGAGCGAAGGAGCGACGCTCATGACCAAGACATGGATGCGCGCGCTGGCGGGTTTGGCGCTCGCCGGCGCGCTGGGCGCCACACCGGTGATCGCCGCCGCCGACAGCATCGAATCGGAGATCGAGCTTCTCCGCACCGATATCAAGGCCGGCAAGGTCGACATCGTCAAGCACGCGATCAACGTGCAGGGCGCGAAAGCCGATGCCTTCTGGCCGGTGTACCGCCAGTATCAGCTCGATCTCGACAAGATCGGCGACAAGCGGCTGGCGCTCATCAAGGACTACGCGGCCAACTACACCGCGATGACAGACGAGAAGGCGCACACGCTGGCCACGCAGGCGCTTGATCTTCAGGCCGCGCGCACCAATCTGCTCAAGAAGTACTACAAGAGCTTCGAGAAGGTCCTGGGCGCGACCGACGCGGCGCGGCTCGTCCAGGTCGAGCATCTGGTGAATTCGCTCATGGACATTCAGGTCGCGGCTTCCATCCCGTTGATCGAGAAGCCGGGCGCGGCGGCCACACCGTAGCCCGCATGTCGCAGCAGCCAACGAAACGGGCCACCGCCTCGCGGCGGTGGCCCTTCGTGTGTTCCGCGTCGAGGATCGACTAATGGTTGTAGCCCAGCTTCTTCACGAAGCCGAGCGAGAACTCCCACTGATCGAAGTAGTGCGCGTCGGCGGTGGTGTAGCAGCCGTAGTACGGATCGCACCAGTAGCCCGTCTGCGTCGAGTTGATGTACGTCGGGTTGTAGCGGATGTCGAGCCGCGCGCCCGAGCCCGAGTGGGTGTACTTCTTCACGCCGACGCCCAGGGACCAGGTGAACTTGGTCTGGCTGCTCAGTTTCCTCGGCGCTCCCAGGGAACCGTTGGTCTCGCCGGGATCGAAGATGTTCGCTCCCAGGCCGATGAGGAAAAACGGGAACGTGCTCTCACTCCGGCCAGGCTTGGAGAAGAGGAAGTCGCCCATGATCTGGTGAATGACCATATCGGCGATGTCGTTGTTCGGACCGCCGCCGGCCGGCTGGAAGAAGATACCGCTGTCCATGTAGTGATAGTGGGCCTCGAACGCGAAGTCCGGCCGCGGATCGACGCCGAGATTGAGACCGGCAATGAATCCGTCCTTGGCGTGAACCTGCCCCGTGAAGGCACCGTCCGGGGTCAACTCGAGGTTGCCTCCCGTCTTCCAGCCCAGGAAGGGCGAGATCTCCCAGCCCTGCGCGAACGCGGGCGCCGAGACCAAGAGGAGAAGCATCGCGAGGAGAAGACCATTTCTCTTCATGAGACTCCCTTTCGTTGGGGCTTACGAAGTTCGACCGCGGCCCGTAGGCGAATGTATCCCCCCTCGGGTGATAGGGCACTTGCAGCCGCCGGATCCTAGGGAACGGGTGGCGCTCTCGTCAATGCAATCTCGTGAGTGACGCTGTTTTGGCGGGCGATTCGGCAGGTTGGGGCGGTTGACAAGCTGCGCGCGCGGCGGCACCATGCTTAGCCCCTCTCGTCGGTGCGCCTCACGTTCGGTTCGAAAGGACTCGCAATGAGCGAAGCTCCCTCCTCGATACCCGGAGCGAGGAAGCCTCCATGGGATGACCCCGCCGTCGAGCTCTCCTCGCGGCGGACGGGAATGTCGTTTCAGCGCACGCGCATGAGCGCGGAGCGCACGCCAGCGCGATGAACGCCGCCCTCATCATCACCCTGGTGCTCCAGATCAGCATCGCCTTGATCGTGTTCAGTCTTGCGCTGAGCGCGCAACCCGGAGAGCTGGGCTTTCTCCTGCGGCGTCCCTCGCTGCTCCTGCGCTCCATCCTGGCGATGAACGTGATCATGCCCATCGTCGCGGGGCTCCTGGCCAAGCTCTTTCACCTGAACCCGAACGTCGAGATGGCGCTCATCCTGCTCGCGGTCGCCCCGGTCCCTCCGGTGCTGCCCGGCAAGCAAGCCAAGGCCGGCGCGAGCGTGGCCTATGGCGTGAGCCTGCTCTTCGTCGCCGCGCTCCTCTCGATCGTCGCCGTGCCGTTCTCGATGGCGGTGATCGGGAGATGGTTCGGGCTCGACGTGAACGTTTCCATGTCGTCGATCGCCAAGGTGGTGGGCGTGTCGGTGCTCGGACCTCTCGTGATCGGCGCGGCCATCGCGAGGGTGGCGCCCGGCGCCGCGCGCCTCGCCAAGCCACTTTCGAAAATGGCTCTCCTGATTCTCGTGATCGGGCTTCTCCCCGTTCTCTTCGTCATGCGCCAGGCCATCTGGGCCGAGGTCGGCGATTTCACGCTCGTGGCCATCGTCCTGTTCACGCTGGTCGGCCTCGGGGTGGGACATTTTCTGGGAGGTCCGGTGCCGGAAAATCGCACCGTGCTCGGGCTCTCGACCGCCTGCCGCCATCCCGGCGTCGCGGTGGCCATCGCCGGCTCTCTCGTGGACGACAAGAGGCCCATCATCGCCGCCGTGCTCCTCTGCGTCCTGACCGCCGCCGTCGTGACGGTGCCCTACGTCAAGGCCAGGAAGAAGGCGCGGGCCGCCTGATGCGGGAGTGGCTCTCGCGAGGTTCGCGAGATCCGGCATCCGGAAGGCCTGGCTTACGAATAATCGGTCAACTTGAATCGTTTCGGCAGATGGAGGTAGGCTTTTGAGCAGTCTGAGCACCCGCCTCCGACCAAGGTTCAGCTCTATCGAGGAACGAGTGGCCCCCCGCACGTCGCGCATGACCGCATCGCCCATTCCGCCGACCGAGTCCGCCAGCCCCGACGCGACGGAGGTAGCGGCGCAACTGGCGCGCACTCTGCTTTCCGGCTCTTCGCGATTGGCGAAACACTGCTCGTGCGGTGAAGAGCTGCCGAGCGACGCCTGCCGCATCGAGACCGAGAACGACCGCGTGCACCTCGAGTTCGATCCCCTACGCCGTTGCCCGAAGTGCGGCAGGGCGCCTGGGAGTGAGTCGCCTAGCGCGTGATCAGAATGGCGGCATGACTTCGCGGCGGCCGCGTGCGCGCACCTTCTTCACCGCTCGCACCACCTGAATCACCCCCACCACGAACGTCGCGATCTGCAGAACCTTGGGCGCCGCCCGCTTCACCCGGCTCACTTTTTGAGCCATGCGGTGACGCCTTCGATCGAGCTCCGCGACCGCCGGCTCCATACGCTCGCGAATCGACTCGACTTCGTGCTCGATCTGCTCCGGGCCTTCCTTCACGCCATGCGCTCCTTCGCCCATCGCACGTCCTCCTTCACGGTCCTTTGAGTTCTCTCGAGCTTGCCGACCTTCTTCGCGTTCGCCACGGCGCCTGCGACGGCGGCGATGACGAAGAACCCGATGCCGACCAGGAGTGCCGCTTCCCACGACGGTAGCCGCGTGGCGAGAGCCAGCACGGCGGCGGTGGCGAAGAGTCCCAAGCCGACCACAGCGAAGATGGCGGCGGTGGCGAAGCCGATGAGCTTGGCCACACCGTCCTTCATGTCGGCAGAGATCTCGGCGCGCGCCAGCTCCATCTCCTTCTTGAGCAGCTCGGCGCCGTCGTGGAACAGCCTGCCCAAGAGATTGGGCGTCGACTCCTTGGCTTCGGGAGACGCGCTTCGGTTTTCTCGATGCATCGTTTCCTCCAGCTTGCTGACGGTCTTCCCCACCCGGGAGATGATCTCGATCCAGTCCATGCTCGCGCCTAACCTACAAAACGCTCGCCAAATGGTGGCCGAGGCGCTCGTAAGCTCACGAAAGGGTGATGAAAACGGGGCTCAAGCTTGTGTTTAGCAGAAGGCGTGCCGCGAGCTGTCCAAGAGGTGGAACTAGAGAGAGAAGATCGAGCACCAGAACTCCACTCAACGAATCCAGTCCTGCCTGGTGTCGATCGTCGAGTCGAGCGATCCCCATGCGCTGCCATCTGCGAACTTCACCCCGAGGATCTGCACTTTCATCTTCTCAGCGCGTCCCCACATCGCGCGGCCAGGCGAGATTTCAATGACGCCACCGGGAGGAATCGCCTGCCGGAAGCCCGAGACAGCATGACTCTCCGCATCCGCCTTGTAACGGATACGGATCCCGACAATGGTCTTGTCGCTTGTGTTGCGCAGGCGAAGCGCGGGCTTCCAGGTGAGCGCGTGGCCTTGGTCGAAGGGATCGCTGCTCACGGGCGGCCGGCGTGGCGTCCATGCGTCCTCGACGAGAATCGGCGCTCCATGCTGGCGGAGCACCTCGGCCGGAACGCGATCCGCCGCGTTCTCCGGCGCCGGAGGCGACGACGTGCTGAGCGAAGCACGGGGCGTTGGCGCCAGCTCTGCCTCTTCCGGCGCGTCCTTCCCACTTCGGGCATCGACCACCGCGGCGGCAAACCCCTGCGCCTGCGACCACGCGGCGGTGTTCGACCATTGCTCGGGCGCAATACGAAGCGTGCCTCGCGCGTGCGGCGCGAGGGCGATCGGAAGCCACATCTCGTCGGTCGAAGCGCCCGGTGTCGTGAAGCGCACGCGCACCCACTCGACGGGTGCCCGGCTCGTGTTCTCGAGCAGCAACTCTGGCGTGTCGAGCCGAACCTCGGACTCCCCCACTGGCGTGACCTGAACGTTGGCGCGCACGACTTGGACGTCGGCACCACCGATGCTTTCCACCTTCGCGCTCAAGGACTTCGTATCCGCTTGGGCGAAGCGCACGGTGCCCACGCCCGCGCCAACCAAGAGAACACTCATGACCAGCAAGACCGCAGACACCACTCCAACCGGCGCGCGGTCACGTCCGGTGGCCACGATGCGCTCGATGCGCTCGCTCAAGTGCTCGCGGCGCACGAAGGGAATCCCCGCGACCATCTCTTGCGATCCCGCCGCGAGGTCGATCAGCGTTTCGGCATAACGCGACGGTGTCTCGCCCGATCGCAGGACGAGATCGTCACTCGCCGCCTCCGCCTCGGCGCGCAGGCGCATCCGGGCCCAGTGAGCCAGCGGATGGAACCAGAGGACCGCGCTCAACACGCGCGCGAAGGTGAGCCATGCCAGGTCGTTGCGCCGCACATGCGCCAACTCGTGCAAGACGACCTCGCGAAACGAAGCCGCGGACCATTCCTGGCTCTCCGCTGGGAGAAGGATGCGCGGCCGACCGATTCCCGCGACGACGGGGACGGTCACGTCTTCACTCACCCAGATCAAATCATCGAGCCGTCTGGCCCGGCGTGCCATCGAGGCGAGACGCGCGTGACCGATTCCGAGACGCGCGAGAAGAACCAGGGTCACCAAGAGCCAGGCGCCCAAAACCCAACCGGTGTCATCGTGTCGCGCGGGAGCAGAAGGACCATCGACCTCCGCCCGCGTCACGACTTGGGCGAACGCCGTTCCTGCCGAAGGCGCCGAGACATGACGTGCCGGAACCCGGATCGACCACCCCGGCGCCGTCCACTGAACGAATGGCAAGATCGTGACCGCCACCAGCACGGCGCACCAAATCGCGTGACGGAACGCCGCCGAGCGACGACGAGCCAGGGTGCTCGCGACTCCACCCAAAGCGAGGACCACCGCGCCACGCAACGACCAGGAGATCAGAAGGGAGACCAGAGAATGGGAGTCGAGGAGGTTCATCGCCCCTCCTGTCGCGCCTGGGCGGCGCGCTTGCGCAGGCGCTCGAGGGTCGCCGCATCGAGACGAGACTCTTGCAGGAGGGCGATCGCCGCCTCTTCCGCCGAGCCCTGGAAAAAGGTCTCGACCAGGTGGCGAAGCGCGGACTTCCGGGCCGCACGCGACGAAGCGGCGGGCGCATAGACGTACGCCTTCCCGCGCTCGGTGTGCGTCACCAGCCCCTTCTCCTCCATCACGCCCAGCAGCGTGCGCACGGTGGAATAGGTAGGCGCGTCCGGAATACGCGCCCGCACGTCGGACACCGTCGCCGGCCCGTCGCGATGCAGCGCATCCAGGATCTGTCGCTCGCGGCGACTCGTCTCCTGCGGATCCACGCTCTTCATGCTCTCCCTCCTGCCTGCAGCCATGTGCGACTAAATTAACACATGCTAATAAATACGCAAGAGGAAGTTTGGAGGGCTGGCCTACGGAAAGAATCGTTGGTGGCCCCGGGGTGAGTCGAACACCCGGCACGCGGTTTAGGAAACCGCTGCTCTATCCATCTGAGCTACGGGGCCACACGGTTGGAAAATCGCAGGTTAGCTGTTTCCTCGCAACCGGCCGCGAAGGTGCCTGCTACCGTTGTTGCTACCTTACTGCCTCGATTCGCCGCGCTTCGCGCAGCACGCTGTCATTTGAAAGCCGCTCATAGCGCTGCGTTGTGGTGATCGAGGCGTGTCCGAGAATCTGCTGGAGTGCGGTTATACGTGTTTTGACAAGCTGGTCAATGACAGAACTCGCCCCTCATCTTGCAGCGTGGCTCCGCGCGTTTTCGGAGCCCCCACGCGCGATTCAGGAATCCGATCTTCCCCGTATGTTTCG
>DASYSL010000171.1:0-14741 GCA_036003365.1 Candidatus Eiseniibacteriota bacterium | reverse complement strand
CGCATGCGGGACAAGGGCTGGAACACGCGGCGATTTTCGCACAGAGGCCGAGCGCCTCGGTAGGCCGCCGACGAGATTGCGTGGAATTCTCGGCGTGGCGGCGGCCGGGCGCGCTACCCTCCTCGTATGAGACTCGCAATTCTCGCGCTGGCGGCCCTGATGGCTTTATCTGTCCCCGGCCGCGCCGCCTCGCTCGAAGCCGAGGGCGCCGATGTTCTCGGCAAGCGCCTTCCCGACTGGGGCGCTCTGCGCTTCGTGGACGCGCCCGTCCATCGCAAGCCCGCGGATTACAAGGGCAAGGTGGTCCTCATCCGCTTCTGGACCGACCAGTGTCCGTACTGCCGCGCCTCGGCGCCGGTGCTCTCCAGCTGGGGCGACGAGTATCGCGACCAGGGCTTGGTGGTGATCGACATCTATCACCCCAAGCCGCCGCATGCGGTGAGCGACGATGCGGTGCGCGCCTACGCCAAGCGCATCGGCATGCGCGGCACGCTCGCGGTCGACGAGAACTGGGCGGCGCTCGACAAGCTCTGGCTGCGCGGCCAGGACCGCGCCTACACGTCGGCGAGCTTGCTCGTGGATCGCGAGGGCATCGTGCGCGCCGTGCACCGCGGCGGCTATCTGAGTCAGGACGGCAGCGACGACGATCGCCGTCAGGCGCAGGCGTTCGAGCGATCTCTGCGCACGCTCATGACCAACGACCGGATGTAGCGAGCGCTCGAGCTAGAGCTTCCCGAGCAGATCCAGCGGCACGCGGATCGTGAAGCGCGGCAACACCCCACCCGAATCCTGCCCGAGCGGAAACGCGAGATAGAATCGGAAGTAGGTGTCGGGGTCAGGCACGCCGGCGCGCAGCGCGAGCCCGAAGCCCGCCGCGTGATGGAAGGCGTCCTCGGGCGGCTTGGAGAAGACGATGTCGCGCTGGGCGGGATCCTGCCAGGCGGCGCCCGAGTTCCAGAAGCCGAAGGGCTGCAGCACCAGCCAGCGCGGATGGCCGATGTTCAGCGTCTCGAGAATGCCCTTCCCGTACATGAGCTCGAGCTTGCCCAGAAGCAGGTGATCGCCGAATTCGTCGCCGTAGGGCAGCGAGGGCACGGCGCGCGCGCCCCCGATCTCGAACAGGCGCTGGCGCGGCGCGTGCGCCGCGGCCGCGCCGCCTTCGACCTGGAAGGAAGCGCGGAAGGCGCGCGTCACCCGCAGGCTCTTGCCGAGTGCGGCGCGCAGTCGCCAGCGATCTCCCCCGCCGTCGCGCGCGTCGAGCACGCCGCCGAAGTCCCAGTCGGGACGCGAGAAGGCGATGCCCCCGAACGCCTCCGAATACTCGTCGTGCTTGGCGGCCGTGTTGAAGGGAACGTCGTCCTTGTCGCCGAAGAAGCTGAATTCGGTCTCGACACGCATCGGCTGATCGAGGGCATGACGGAAGCCGGCCTGGAAGCGGAAGTCGGTCGTCCACAACGTAAGCCCCGTGGCCACGCCGCGCTGCTCGTACACGCTCTGCTCATTGAGCCCGCTCACCAGCGCCGATGCGCCTCCCAGATCGATGGCCGCGTGCTCGGGCATGATGGGCAAAGTCTCGCGCGCGTAACGGGCGAAGAAATCGAGACGCGTGCCATTGCCGATCGATCCCGATTCGTAGCGGCTCTCCGGCCGCGTCTTGCCGGAATGGAACAGCATTCTTTGCCAGCCCGCGGCGTAGCGCCCGCTCTGGCCGGAGAAACCGTACGAGCCCCACACCTGAGCCGTGCCGCCGCCTACGTGCGTGAGGCTCGCCCCGGCTCCCAGCACCGGGCCTTCAGCGCGGTGGTAGCGGACGACCGGATAGACCGACATGCCGCCGCCCGTGCTCAGCTTCAGGGGATGGACGCGCGCCACCTGGTAGAGCGAGTCGAGGCCGGTGGTGTCGAAGGTGGCGGTGGGTCCGCCGAAGTACTGGTCGGTGGAGTCGGCGAGATCGTGCAGGTAGAGATCGAGCGAGTCGGACGGGGCATCCTGCGCGCCGGCGCGCACCGCACCCAGCGCCACCAAGAGGATCGCCAGGAAGAGAGGGCGCCTCACTTCTTGCTCACGAACAGCGAGTCGGGCAGGCCGCGATTCACCTGCCAATTCGTGTAGTAAGCGGAGAAGTCCACCGTCTTCGACACGCGGTCCTTGCCGAGGTTGGCGAAGGTGAGCACCGGTCCCGCCAGCCGCACTCGCCCGAACACGCGCGTGATCACCCACCACGGTCCGTCGACGCGCGAGCGCTCCACCACACAGCGGTCGATCCTCTCCAGGAACAAGGGCGCCGGCGAGCGATCGTGGTACCAGAACTCCTCGCGCACGATCACGTACTCGTTGGTGTCGATCCACACCTTGCCCGAGGGCAAGGGGTCGAGATCCGACTTGGGCTCGAAGCCGATCTGATAGACGACGTGGCCGCCCACCCACTTGCGGTCGAGAATCGCGAACTGGTAGTTGCCGCGCTCGCGCGGCTCGAAGGCGAAGCTCGCGACCTGCTCGCCCATGCCGGCGTTCGTATCCACTTCCACGTCGTCCTTCTTGTTGGGCGTCTTGTGGCGCAGCGGCACCTCGCGCAAGCGGTCGGGGCGCTTCTTGAAGATGCGCCGCGCGTCGTCGAGCTGGGTCACCGGGTGCTTGGTCGAGTCGGTGGTGTCGTAGCGGTAGACGACCTTGAGGATGCGCGTGAAGGCTTGGTCGCGCATGAGCGAGTCGCGACGCACCTCGCCGGCGTTCACGCGGCGCAGGATCTCATCCAGGGTGACGCGCGGTGCCGTGACCAGATATTCGGGCAGAGCCCCCGAGGCGATACGCACGGTGTCCTCGGTGGCGAGCACGGGGATCCCGGGCGGCGGTGCCTTGGCGGCCCCGAGCGAAGCGGCGCCGAGCCCCAGCGCGAGGGCGAGTGCGGCGGCCTGACGGAACGTGTGCCGCGGCATCTCAGAACATGCTGAATTTGAAGTACTTCTTGGGATTCTTCTGCATGTCGAGCAGCATCGCGTTCAGCCGCTCCAGGCTCTTCGCCAGCTCGTCGTAGAGCTTGGGATCGTTGAGCACGCGGCCCGCGCTGCCCTTGCCGTTCGCCGCCAGGTCGAGCACCGAGTCGGCGCTCGAGGCCGCGCCGTTGAACGATTCGTAGAGCCGGGGGTCGGCGGCCAGCATGCCGAGCGTCCCCTGGCCGCGGTTCATGCGACCGAACAGCGTATCGATCTGCACCGCCATGGATCCCAGAGCCTCCGCGGTCCTCCGCTGACTGGTGTTGAGGTCGCGCGAAAGATCCGCCACCTCGCCGGTCATACGATGCAGGTCGTCGTAGAGTTTCCGGTCGCTGATCATGAGGCCCAGGCTCCCCCGCCCCTCGCGAAGCCGCGTGGTCACGACCGCCAGGTCACGGGCGATCGTGTCCACCTGGGCGAGCGTCGCCTTGCCCTTCTCCATGAGGTCGGCCAGCTCGGGCGCCTCGTCGGTCTGCAGCAGGGCGCCCTCGGCGACCCGGCCGGCCGCGCCCGTGCCCGGGGTGAGATCGACGTACTTCTCGCCGAAAAAGTTGATGGCTTCGATGCGCGCCTTGGAGTCGGCGTGCAGGCTGGGCAGGGTCTCGTGATGCACCGCCATGCCGATCTCGACGTACGACGAGTCGCCCACGTTCTTGATGGCGATGGTCTTCACGCTACCCACCTCGAGGCCGCGGAACCACACCGGCGAGCCCTGGCTCAAGCCGGCGACGTTGGGGAAGCGCGCGTGCAGGAGCGAGCGGTGCTCGAGGAACGAAGCGCCGCCCTTGATCGAGGCCCACAGGAAGAGAGCGATCCCGACGACGATGACGACGCCGAGCCGCCACTGGCCGAACGGAATGTCGCCCGAGCGTTTCACGTGCCGTTACCCTCCGCGAACAACCGAAATGCCTGTGCCAGCGAGATCTTGAAGGGAGCGAGGAAATGAACCAGCTCGGGCACGTTGCTTTCGGCCAGTTCCTCGGCCGACCCCTCGAACGCAACCCGGCGATCGTAGAGGAAAAGGAAGCGATTGCCCACCTTGAGCGCGTGCGGGATCTCGTGCGTCACCACGATGCTGCTGACGTGCAGCTCCTGGCGCAGGCGCACGATGATGTCGGTGATCATCTCGACCGAGACCGGATCGAGCCCGGTGGTGGGCTCGTCGTAGAGCATGATCTGCGGATCGTTGGCGGCCAGGGCGCGGGCGATGGCGACGCGCCGCTGCATGCCGAGCGACAGCTCGGCGGGCAGCCCATCGAGAATGATCTCGGGGTCGAGACCGACGCGCGTGAGCATGGTGCGCACGCGGCTCTCGACCTCATCCAGGCGCATGTGGCCGTGCTCGATCAGGCTGTAGCCCACGTTCTCGCCGATGGTGAGCGAGTCGAAGAGCGCGCCGTTCTGGAACACCATGCCGATCTTGCGGCGGATATCGTTGCGTTCATCGGCGCTCGCCTTCACGATGCTCTTGCCGAGCACGACGATGTCGCCGGATTGCGGGCGAATCAGCCCGAGGATGAGCCGCAGGACCGTGCTCTTGCCGATGCCCGACGGACCCATCACCACATTGGTGCTGCCGGCGCTCATCGTGAACGACACGTTCTCCAGGATGAGCCGCCCGCCGATCGTGTAGTTCACGCGATCGAAGACGATGACGTCGCCCGACGTCGTGGCTCTACCAGTGGAGGATGGCAAAGATCACCCGGGTGAGGATGAAGTCGAAGAAGAGGATGAGCACCGAGGCGATGACGACGGACTCGGTCGTCGCCTGGCCCACGCCGCGCGTGCCGCCCGTGCTCGCGAAACCCTTCCAGCACGCCACGAACGCCATGATGAACGCGAAGGTGAGCGGCTTCACCGTGCCGATGAGCAGAGTGCCGAACACCATCTCCTTGCGGATCTGCGACCAGTAGAGCGACAGCGACACGTGGGCGACGAAGCGCGCCATGATCGCGCCGCCCAAGAACTGCACCGCGTTGGCGATGTAGGTGAGGATGGGCAGCATGATCACGATGCCGATCAGCCGCGGGGCGGCGAGCTTGCTCACCGGATCGGTGCCGAAAGCGGTGAGCGCGTCGATCTGGTCGGTGCTCTTCATCGAGCCGATCTCGGCCGTGTAGCCCGAAGCCAGGCGCGCCGCCACCACCATACCCGTGAGGTCGGGACCGAGCGCGCGCACCACGGCGATGGCCATCATCGTGCCCAGCACCGACTCGCTGCCGGTCTCGCGCAGCTGGCGGGCGAACTGGAGGGCTAGCGCCTGGCCGGCGAAGAACGAGGACACGAGCACGACGGGCAAAGAGCCCACGCCGGCGAAGTACGTCTGCTCATAGATGTCGCGCCAGTAATGCGGCCGGCGGAACACGGCCGCGACCATGCGGACTGAGAGCACGGCCAGGTCCTGTACATTTTTGAAGAAACGTTTGGTGGCATACAGGATGGCATCGATCACTTCGATGTGCGCTCCTTGCCTCAATGGCGCCGATCAGGAGCCCGGAGTTTAGCACGCGCGCGGTCCCGTTCCGTTAGACTGCGGCCATGTCCGCTGTCTCGAACGAAGAGCCCGTCTCCCCCGCGCGCGGCGTCCTGGGCTTCACGGCCGCAGAGTCGCGCGTCCTGCTTGGAACCAGCGCCATCTACGCCCTGCGCATGCTGGGCGTGTACCTCGCCTTCCCGGTGTTGAGCCGCTATGCCAAGGATCTGCCGGGCTCGACCACGCTCCTGGTCGGCCTGTCGGTGGGCGCGTACGGGCTCACCCAGGCGCTCTTCCAGATCCCCTTGGGCGCTCTCGGCGACCGGATCGGTCGCGGCCGGGCGCTCGCCCTCGGTCTCCTGATCTTCGCCGCCGGCTCGGGCATCTGCGCCGTGGGCCACACGGCGTGGCTCTTGGTGATCGGACGCTTGGTGCAAGGCGCGGGTGCGATGGCCTCGACCATGATCGCGCTCCTGGGCGACCGCGCGCGCGTGGAGGTGCGCACGCGTGCCATGGCGGCGATGGGCCTGTTCATCGGCGGCGCGTTCGCCTGCGGGCTCATCTTCGGCGCGCCGCTCGCCGAGCGCTTCGGCATGCCGGTGCTGTTCGGGTTCTCGTGCGTGGCTTCGCTCGTGGGCATCGCCTTCTTGCCCTGGGCGCTTGGCGGCATGAAGGAATTGCCGGTTCACGGCACCGGCGATCGCACGCTCTCGGTCGGCAGCATCGTGCCCGTGCTCGCGCGCCCACCGCTCCTGGCGGCGGACATGGGCATCATGCTCCTGCACCTCGGGCTCACGGCCATGTTCGTGGTGTTGCCGATCCGCCTGCACGCCCTGCTCGGCGCGACCCAGCAGGGCTTGCTATACGCGCCCGTGCTCGCGCTCGGTTTCGTCTCCATGTGGGTGTCGTCGCACATCGCGGAGACACCACGCGGCACGCGCATCGTCCTCGCGATCGGCAGCGTCCTCCTGGCGCTGGGCCTGGTGGCGCTCGCCTTCAGTCATTCGGTTCGCGCCTTGGCGATCTCGCTCGCGCTCTATGTGGTGGGCTTCGCGAGCCTCGAGCCCTCGCTGGCCGCGAGCATCACGCGCAATGCCGAGCCCCGGCTGCGCGGCACGGCGGCCGGCGTCTTCAACACGACGCAGTTCTTCGGCGTTTTCCTCGGCGGGCTGGCCGCCGGCGCCGTCCTCGGCAAGAACGAGGCCGCGCTCTTTCTGGGCGTGGCCGCCGGGCAGCTTCTGTGGCTGACCTGGGGGATGCGCGCCATTCGTTCCCACGCTTGAACGAAGAACGCCCGGGAAGCTCGCGCCTCCCGGGCGATCCTGTCTCGCAGCGCTTTCGAGCCTAAGCCGCGATCTTCCTCGCCGCCATGCCGAGCTCGCGCGGAGTCGGATCGCGCACGATCTGGCCGAAGCGGAAGAAGTTGAAGTGGTCCAGGTAGTAGTGCACGAGCAGTGAGCCCAGCACCACGCTGTAGTACGCAGCGCGCTGCTCGAAGCCCAGCACCTTGTTGAGGAAGAAAATCAGGCCAACCGCGACTGCGGTGAAGCCCAGGTTCATGCCGTAGAACGTCCACGCCCGCTTGCTCGCGCTCTCGACCGTGCGGTTTTCCAGCTCGCCATACTCGCGGCGCAATTTCAGGATCAGCCACACGAGCGCCAGGTACTGGAACGAGTGCCAGGTGTTGTAGCCCTGGAACGCCACGTCGAGGTTGGAGAAGGTCGGGATCAGCATGGACACGATCGTGGTCACCGAGATGAGCACGAACGACGGCACGTTGAAGCGGTCTTCCTTGTACTCCCGGTACGACTTGTAGAGGAACGAGCCCAGGAAGAAGAGGAAGACGGCCCACACCAGCATCGGCACCCACGGATGCCTGGCCCACATCGGCACCTGAATGACCGTGTTGGCGACGAAGAACTTGCCCTGGATGAGCTTCGACGTCGCCAGCGGATACAGGCCGGTGAAGATGAGGCCGTAATCGACCAGGCGGTTCCACAGCGAGCGCGGCCGCGGATCCTTGTGGCGATAGCAGTCGGCGATGTAGCTCAGCTGGTGCAGGACGTGAACCGAAGCCCAGAAGAAGAACATCGTCAGGAGCAGCGTCAGGTTGTTCAACGCGAGCCACATGACGATGGGCGGGATGATGAGGCTCGGCCACAGCACGATGGGAAACTTCCGGCGGAAGTTTCCGTCCATGAACGTCATCCCGAAGGTGGAATACAAGTGCGGGCCGCCGACCACCGCCGCCACCAAGTAGTTGATCCACGAGGTCTGCACGTGGAACACGTACAAGAGAGTGAGCGGAACCGACGCGAGGACCGCGCTCCCGATCAGGAACGTCAGGTCGAACTTGGGGCTGTGGAGCCAAAGATCGCGGGTCCGCACTGCTGCGACTGCCGACATGTGCACCTCCTGCGCTGATCCCGGCCGAACCGGGAATCCCTCTTTGTTTACAAGTTCGGGATTCTAAGCACGGCCTCCGGTCTTGGGAAGGGGGGCTCCCCAAGTGACGCTCGGACGGTGCCGCGTGCGCGGAAGTCGTTGCGCGAAAAAGCCGTTCACGCGCGGGCCGAGGAGGCCGGTGCCCACTCCGACGGCCAATCCAGAGAGGGCGTCGACCCCGTAGTGGAAGCCGCCGTACACGGTCCCCAGCGCGAGGGCCGGCACCACGAGGCAGAGCCCCAGGAAGACCCCTCGGCTCAGCCGCAGAGCGGCCACCCAGACCGCCACCGCGATCGCCACGTGCGACGAGGGAAACGCGGTGCCCACGCTCGAGGCGCTCTCGACCACGCCATGCGTGAGGCGGGCGAAGGGCCCCGCCAAGGCACCCAGAGTCGGCGCGCCGAAGTGGTGATACGGCCCCGCCACGGGGAACGCGATGAACAAGAGCCCGCAGGTGAAGAACGTGAGCAAGGTCGTGGTGAGCGCCTCCTGGAACGCGGCCCACTTGCCGCGCAGATACAAGCTCAAGGTCAGGGAGGCCGGCACCAGGTAATAGGAGAAGTAGGCCGCGTGCAGGTACTCGCTGAGCGGCTTCCAGGGCCACATCTTGTGCAGCTCCTGGCTGGGCTGGAATCCGAACACGCCTTGCTCCCACCCCACCACGCGCACGTCGTGCAGCACGCCGCCCGACAGGTGGGTGAGCCAGGAGTACTCCCAGTAGAAGAACGCCAGGAGCAGCAGCGGATAGAAGTCGCGCAGGAAACGCGGCACGGCGGCGCGCGGCGGCTCCGTCCCGCCCATGCGCAGGATCAGCGCGGCGGCCACCATGTGGCCGAGCGCCAAGGCGCCCCAGGCGCGCACGCCGCCCTGGAACGCGATCATGAGACACGTGGTGATGCCGAGATAGAGAAGGACGAGTAGATCGACCGGACGAAGCCCGGCTTCGAACGGACCAGGCACGGCGGCAGGCGGATCGGCGTGGCGCCCGAACAGCCGGCGCGGCACGCCCGGCTCCGTGCCCGGACGGTTGGCGCGCGGCGGCCCGGCAGCCCCACCGGGAATGACTTTCAGATCCACCCGACGCTCCGATACCACCGAACGGTGTCCTCCATGCCTCGAATCAGATCATAGCGCGATTCGTATCCCAGCTCGCGCCGCGCGCGCGCATCACTCGCCGTCCAATCGTTTTTGACGAATTGGCGAACGCGTTCCAGGTTCAAAGGCGCGGGACGGCGGATCATGCTCTCGGTCAGCTCGCCGGCGATGGCGCCGAGCCAGAGCGTCCAGTTGGGAATGGAGAAGAACCGCACCCGCTTGCCGAGGGCGTGACCCATCGCCAATCCGAACTCCTCCAAAGAATGCACCTCTCCATCGGTCAAATAATAGGTGCTTCCGGGCTCGCCCTTCTCGAGCACCAGGCGGATCCCCTCCGCCAGATCGAGGGCATGGATCAGCGACAGCCGCCGCGGCCCGACGAGCGGAAACCATCCCCGCTGGGCGAGGCGGGCGAGGGTCAGGAGATCGCTGTCGCGCGGCCCGTAAACCGTGGGCGGACGGACGACGAGCGCCTCCACGGGCCCTCCCGTCGTGAGAACGGCCTTCTCGGCCGCGAGTTTGCTCTTACCGTACGCGCTCACCGGGTGAGGGATCGCGCTCTCGTCCTGTGGTGCACCGCCGCGCCCCGGACCGGCGGCCGCAATGCTCGAGATCAGGACGAAACGCTTCACCTTCGCCTGCTCGGCTGCCATCCACAGACGGAGCGTGCCCTCGGCATTCACCTGAAAGTATTCGTCGGGATGGAGCGCGTTGGTGAGCCCGGCACAGTGGACCACCGCGTCCATGCCCTCGAGCGCTTCCGGCATGCCACGCAGGTCGTTGACGTCGCAAAGCGCGAACTCGTAGTCGGCGCGCGTGAGCCACCGGCGCTTCGACGTCGTCCGTGCGAGACAGCGCACGCGCCATCCCACCGAGGCCAGCTCGTGAGCCACGTGACTGCCCACGAAGCCGCTCGCCCCGGTGACCAGGACGCGGCCGCGCTCGATCTCGCTCATCTAGGCTGTGGCGCGGACGGGACGATCGTAGATGCGGTAGGTCTTGTAGAGCACGGCGCCCATGCGCTCGAGGGGCCGCAGGATCGCGGGATTGTCCTCGAGCATCCATGAGTACTCGGCGCTGGTGATGCCGAGACGCATGGCGGCGGCAATCGAGTCGCGATAGAGCACCTGGTCGATGCCCAGGCCGCGATGCCCTTCGAGCACGCCGAGGGTGAGCAGGCGCACTTCCTTGAGCTTCTTGGCGCCGAAGAGAAGCTGCACGATGCCCGGCAGCGTGAGATTGCCGCCGAGCTTTTTGAAAACCAGGTTCACGTTGGGAAGGGCCAGTCCGAACGCCACCACCTTGCCGTCGATCTCGGCGAAACGAATGATCTCCGGGATCACCACCGGCTTGAGCTGCTTCGCCATGTGCGTGATCTCGTGGTCGGTCATGGGCACGAATCCCCAGTTCTTGTCCCATGCCGAGTTGTAGATGTCGCGCACGAGATTCACTTCACGATCGAAGTGCTTGAGATCGAACGGCCGCGTGCGCACCCCGGTGCGGCGCGCCACGCGATCGGCGGCGCGGTTCATGAAGTCGTTGGTGACCGGAGGGCTGTGCAGATAGGCGAGCAGATCCTTGGCTTTGACGAATCCCCCGCCCTCCACGAGCCGCTCGTAATACGGCGGATTGTGCGGCATGAGGACATAGGGCGGGCGGTCGAAGCCTTTGACCAAGAGTCCGCAATCGTCGTTGGTCGAGAAGTTGGCCGGCCCGCGCATGGTGTCCATGCCGCGCTTGGCCAGCCAGCCCTCGGCCGTGTCGAAGAGGAGCTTGGCCACCTCGGGGTCGTCTTCGCTCTCGAAGAAGCCCCAGAAGCCCACCTTGTCGTGGTGAAAGTCGTTGTGCGCGCGGTTGGTCACCGCCGCGATGCGCCCGACCACGCGACCGTCACGCTCGGCCACCCACTGCTCGACCTCGGCGTGCTCGAAGAAGGGGTTCTTCTTGTGGTCGAACATGAGCTTCACGTCGTCGCGGAGCGGCGGCACCCAGTTCGGCAGGCTCTTGTGCAGGCGGTAGGGCAGCTCGAGAAACGGAGTGAACTCGCGCCCCTGAGGCGGGACGGCGCGCACCGAGAGCGTCATGGATTGAACTCGCGCTGGAAGAGGAAAGGCGTGCTGCCGTGAGGCCTCACGCCATGCTGCGCAGCTTTCTTCCCACGCGCCGGAAGGCCTCGAGCACTTGATCGAGCTGCTCGCGCGTGTGGGTCGCGGTGCACGAGGTGCGCAGGCGGCAAGCGTTGGGCGGCACGGCGGGCGGCACGACGGCGTTGGTGAAGATGCCCTCGTCCATGACCAGGCGCCAGAACGCGAGCGTCTTGTCGAGCGAGCCGATGATCACCGGTACGATCGGCGTCTCGGTGGGGCCGGTTTCGTATCCCAGAGCGCGGATGCCGTCGCGCAGATAGCGCGCGTTCTCCGCGAGGCGCGTGCGCCGCTCGGGCTCGTTCTTGATGATGTCGAGGCACGCGGCCACGGTGGCCACCGCACCCGGAGGCATGGCGGCCGAGAACATGAGACTCCGCGAATGGTGGCGCAGATAATGGATCACGGCCTCGTCGCCGGCGATGAAGCCGCCCACGCAGGCGAACGACTTCGAGAAGGTGCCCATGATCAGGTCGGCCTTGCCCTTCATGCCGTAGTGATCCATGGCGCCGGCGCCCGTGGGCCCGATCACGCCGAGCGAATGCGCCTCGTCCACGAACAGGCGCGCTTCGTACTTCTTGCAGGTCTCGACCAGCTGCGGGATGGGCGCGATGTCGCCTTCCATCGAGAACACGCCGTCCACCGCGACGAGACGGCCGCCCGGCTTGTCGGCGAGCACGTCGAGCTCGGCCTCGAGGTCGGCGATGTCGTTGTGGCGGAAGCGCAGTGTCTCGCCGCGCGCCATCGTGCACCCATCGACGATCGACGCGTGGTCGAGCTTGTCGATGAGGATCACGTCGTCGCGGCTGATGAGAGCCGAGATGGCGCCCAGATTCGCCTGGTAGCCCGTCGAGTAGATGATCGAAGCTTCGTGGCCCACGAACTCGGCGAGGTCGCTCTCGAGCTTTTCGTGGATGTCGAGCGTGCCGTTCAAGAGCCGGCTGCCGGTGCAGCCCGTGCCATAGCGCTCGGTGGCCGCGGCGGCGGCCTCCATGACCTTGGGGTGATGCGTGAGCCCGAGATAGTTGTTCGAGCCCACCATGATGAGCTTCTTTCCATGCACCATCACTTCGGTGTCGGTCGATCCTTCGATGGGGATGTAATACGGATACACCCCGGCCGCCATTGCCTCGCGGGCCCGGGTGTACCCGAAGCACTTCTGGAAGAGATCGACGCGTTTGGAAACGACGCTCATGTCCACCTTGCGGTTGGAGATCGGCTCGAGGACCGGGGACGGGTCCCGAGCCACAAAAAAAGGCCTGAGCCATATTGCGCTCGGCCGTCGTTCGCCACTGGGGCCGTTCCCGACCGGCCGGGCGGGTGAAGGAGTCGCGTCAATCTAGGGGGGGCCGGGCCGGCCCGTCAACGGGCGTGCCCCCTTATGTCACCTGGATCGAGCTAACTTGCCATCTGACAAGCGTCTTTCCCGCGTGAACCCCCCTCGGCATCTGCCTTAAAGTGGGCGTCTCATGGCGGACATCTCGACCATCGTCATCACCCTGAACGAGGAGCGGAATCTCCCCCGCTGTCTCGCCAGCGTGCGCCCGTTCTCGCGCGAGATCGTGGTCGTGGACTCGGGCAGCACCGACGGGACGCTGGCCGCCGCCTCGGCCGCCGGCGCGCGTGTCATTCCCCAGGTGTGGCTGGGTTATGGAAAACAGAAGCAATTCGCGCTCGAGCAGGCGCGTTCACCCTGGGTGTTCTCGATCGACGCCGACGAGGAGGTGTCACCCGAGCTGGCCCGTGCGATCGCTCAGTCAGACTTCTCCGCCGACGGCTACATGGTGGGACGGCGTGTCTGGTACCTGGGACGCTGGATCGATCACGGCGCCTGGAATCCGGACTGGGTGATGCGTCTTTTCCGCAAGGACCGCGCGCGCTTCACGCCCGAGCGTGTGCACGAGCGCGTCGAGGTAAGGGGCCGCGCCGCGCGCCTGCACGGCGCCCTCTATCACTACTCGTATCGCGACGTGGCGCACCACCTCGCCAAGATCAACGAGATGAGCTCGCTCGCCGCCGCCCAGATGGCCGAGCGCGGCCGGCATGCCTCCTGGATGAAGCTCGCGCTCTCCCCCGGCTGGGAATTCTTCCGCTCGTACGTCCTCAAAGGAGGATTTCAGGACGGCGCGCCGGGACTCGTCGTCGCCAAGCTGCACGCCTACTACCACTTCTTGAAGTACGCCAAGCTGCGCGAGCTGGAGAAGCGATGAGCCCCGCGCTGTCGCTCATCATCGCCGTCTACAATCAGCCGCAGTTCCTCGAATGGATCCTTGCGAGCCTCGAGAACCAGACCCTTCGCGATTTCGAGATCGTCATCGCCGACGACGGCTCGGGGCCGGAGATCGGCGATCTTCTGAGGCGCGCCCAAAGCCGCTTCGCGCACCCCGTCGTCCATGCGTGGCATGAGGACCAGGGCTTTCGTAAGACGATCATCGTCAACCAAGCCGTGGCGCAATCCACGGCGCCCTATCTCGTGTTCATCGACGGTGACTGCATCCTTCACCATCGCTTCCTCGAGCGGCACATGAAGCGGCGGCGCCCGGGCCAAGCGCTCTCCGGCCGGCGGGTGATGCTCGACCAAGCCATCACCTCCCGTCTCAGGACCGACGACGTGCGCACGATGCGCATCGAGAAGCCTGGCTTCTGGTGGCAGCACGTGACCAACGATCGTCGTAACGGCTTCTTCCTGCCCATGCTCTACGGCCTTCGCGGCGCTTTCACCGACCGTTACACGATTCTCGGCTGCAATTTCTCGCTCCATCGCGAAGACTTCCTGCGCGTGAACGGCTACGACGAGCGCATCGTCGGGCGCGGCATGGAGGACACCAACCTGCGCATGCGATTGCTCAACGCCGGCGTGCGCTTCAAGAGCATCTCGCAGGAAGCCATCGAGTATCACTGCTTCCACACCAACGCCGGCTTTCCCCACGACGATGCCGCCATCCATCGCTGGGGCAAAACGAGCGAGACCTGGACGCCCTTCGGGGTGGAAAAGCGCGAGGCTCACTCTGCCTAGTCGCGACGTCATCCTCGTTTTCGTGGCCAAGACATTTCGCACGTTCTGCTACGGATTCTTGGGCGTCCTCTTGCCGATCTATCTCGCGAGTCTCGGCATGTCCACGGCGGGCATCGGCATCTCGATCACGCTCACACTCGTCGGCAGCGCCATCCTCACCTACGGAATCCGCGCCCCATTGGAGCGCTTCGGAACGCGCAACGCCCTCGTCGGCTTGGCGTTCCTGTGCGTGATCTCCGCCGTCCTCTTTCTGGCGAGCCGCAATCCCTGGGTCGTCGTGCTCGCCGCCATGATCGGCAATCTCGCCGTGAGCGTGGGCGAAACCGGGCCGTTCCTCTCCATCGAGCAGGTGATCCTGGCGCGCGCCATCCCCTTCGAGAAGCGAACCGCCGCCCTCAGCTACTACCACTTCGTGGGGTATGGCGCCTCGGCGCTCGGTGCGGCTCTCTTCGGTGTCATCTCAGGCGCCCCCACTCTCTTCGCCATCTTCCTTGGCTGCTCGGTCATCCAGATCGCCGCGTTCTGGCTGCTCTCGTCGCATCGCGTGGAGCGCAAACCGAGCTCCGGCCACTTCT
>DASYSL010000170.1:0-16482 GCA_036003365.1 Candidatus Eiseniibacteriota bacterium | reverse complement strand
TCGAATCGTGGTCACCTCGCCGCGGTGCCCAAGGAGCGACGGCTCGAGCTTGCCCCCGGGGCCTGTTCGGTGGCGTTCTGATCGACTGCCTCCGGGGGCAGTTCGAACGAGCTTCAGGTCCACTGCCCCCAGGGGAAGTTCAGGCAAGGGGCCAGGCCGTTGCGCGCTGGGCTGCTTCCCCGTATGCTGCTCACGTGTTCAGTCGGTCTTGGACGAGCCATTCGTGATCGGATCCGCCAGGGCACCCTGGCGGATTTTTCATATCGACCATTACCGAACTTCGCTCCCCGTACCCCGACGGCCCGGTCCCGTTGACCGGATCCCGTCTCGCCGGCCTGGCGCCTGCAGTTCCGCGTTGCCGGCACGGCTATTCATTCCAGAGGAGTTTTCATGCCGTTCACGGCACTAGGTCTGCCCGCGCCCGTCACCCGGGGCGTCAAGGCAGCGGGCTATACCGAGCCCACCCCGATCCAGCGAGAGGCCATCCCTCTCATCCTTCCCGGCCACGATCTCGTCGCCTCGGCGCAGACCGGTAGCGGCAAGACCGCGGCTTTCCTGCTTCCCATCCTGGCGCGGCTGCTCACCGGCCACCGCTCGCTGAGGGCACTCGTCCTCGTGCCCACGCGCGAGCTGGCGGCGCAGGTCGAGGCCAACGGCCGCGCCTACGCGAAATTCGCCCAAGTCAGCGTGGGCGCGGTGTTCGGCGGCGTGCCCATCGGACCGCAGGAGAAGATGCTGCGCCGCGACGGCGTCGATCTCCTGGTCGCCACGCCGGGCCGGTTGCTCGATCTGCACGGGCGCCAGTCGGTGAGCCTCGACGAAGTGGAAGTGCTCGTCCTCGACGAGGCCGACCGCATGGTCGACATGGGCTTCGCGCCCGACCTGCGCCGCATCTTGAAGCTCCTGCCGCGCGAGCGGCAGACGCTCATGTTCTCCGCCACCATGCCGTCGGAGCTGAACACGGTCGCCAAGGAGGCGTTGCGCCACCCGAAGCGGCTGGCGCTGGCGCCGCCCCAGAAGCCCGCCGAGCGCATCGATCAGGCGTTCTATCCGGTGTCGCGCGCGCTCAAGATCGAGCTCCTGGACAAGATCCTCTCGCACGGCGATCTCACGAGCGCCATCGTCTTCGTGCGCACCAAGCGCGCCGCCGATCGCGTGGGCAGGCAGCTCAAGCGGCGCAACCACCACGTGGGCGTGCTGCATGGCGACCGCACGCAGGGCCAGCGCGAGCGCGCGCTCGAAGACTTCCGCAGCGGGCGCGTGGACATCCTGGTGGCCACCGACATCGCCTCACGGGGCATCGACGTGGACGACATCACGCACGTCATCAATTTCGACGTGCCGCGCACCGCCGACGACTACGTGCACCGCATCGGGCGCACGGGACGCATGGATGCCGAGGGCGACGCCATCACCCTGATCACGTCCGAGGACAAGAAGGAAGCGGCTGCCATCGAGAAGGCGCTCGGCCACTCGGTGCGGCGCGTGAAGCTCGAGAAGTTCGATTACGACAAGCGGCCCGAGGCCGAGCCACACGCGCACCACGAGGACAAGCACGAGCGCCACGGGCGCTCGTCCTCGCGCGCCGCCCCTCGGGCGGCCACGCACGCACCCCCGGCGCCCACCTACGGGCGCACGAACAAGCCCGACCGGCCCGGGCAGAAGAAGCGCAGGCGCTTCTAGGACTCGCTTCGCGCACCCCGCGGTCGATCGGATCTCGGGAAATCCAGGCTTCCACATGAGGCGATAGCAAAAGGGCGACGCCGAAGCGTCGCCCTTTCTCGCAAGGTTTGGAGACCTATGCCGTCGCGGTCGGTTCCGGCTCGGCCAGCGGCACGCTCTTGGGCTTACCGTTGCCATTGGCGGAGGACTTCAGGTACGCGTGATGGTCGTGCTCGAGGGCGCCGGGCGGCAGGTATTCCCACAGCGAGCCGAGGTCTTTCTTCACGCGCTCGACGTAGAACGGCGGCAAGGTATTGCTGTCCTGCTCGAAGTAGCTGCGGAACGCGCGATCGCTGGTCAACCGGTCGCGCACCGACTGGTAATAGCGGATGCGCCCGAACCCCTCCGAAGACACCGCACGCACCACGTTCATCCAGCGCGGAATCCTGCCTTGCTGCGCGCGGTAGCGCCGGCGGATCGCGTCCCAGGAAAACGTGTGGCGTGTCACGGAGAGCACGTTGTCATAGAACGTCGGCCAGTCGTAGTTGAGCGGGCGAACGTTCATGGCGTGATGGTTGTTGAGGAAGTGGAAGGGGAACGGCAGCACCCGCCCGCTCTTCTGGTACTGGAGGTTGAGCGGCGCCGCCTGCCCGAAGGCCGAGAGCAGGGAGTAGCCGGGGAATGCCCCCGGCGTGCGGTCCACGAATTCGCGGGTGAGCGCGAACGGCTCCGTGCCCTCGTCGGAGTCGAGCCCGAGCACGAAGTTGGTCTGCACGTAGGGGATGTAGCGCAGCACCATGTTGACGTGCTCGGAAACCTGCATCACCTTCTCGTGCCCGACGTGCTTTCCGGTCTTGGACTTGTTGCCGAGATCGAACCACGACTCGATGCCCGGCAGGATCGCCTGGAAGGAGTTCTTCTGCAGGCGCTTCAGGTGCGGCTCGGTCAAGAGCGAGAGGCTGCTCTCGGCGAGAAAGTCGATGCTTCCCGGCGGGACCGCCTCTTCGATGGCGTTCAGGTAGTCGTCGAAGCGCACGCCGAAGTTGGGATCGTGCCAGCCGACGCGCGGCCGCTTGAACTTGGTGAGCAGGAAGCGCAGGTCCTCTTTCATCTGATCGAAGCCGAGCGGCTGGTAGGGCACCGAAGAGTCGATGCAGAAGGCGCAGGTGTACGGGCAACCGAGGCTCCCCAGCATGGGGACGAGCTTCAAGATCGGCGCCTTGGCCAGGATCGGCTCGATGAACTTCCAGCGCTCGCGCACCCCCGGGAGCGTCAGCGGCTGCCTGCCGGCGCTCAGGTAAACGCCGAGCGGACGCTGCGGGCGGCAATCGGACAGCATGGTGCGCAGCGTTTCCTTGTCCGTGAAGCCGAGGACGTAGTCGAAGTACTTGCGCGAGTCCTCCGGGTAGCAGCGCGCGTGCGGACCGCCGAGTGCCGTGATCACGCCGCGCTGCCGGAACAGATGGCTCACCGCATACGAAAGCTGTGCCGCCTGGGAGAAGGCGCCGATGACCAAGAGATCGATGTCGGTGGGGAGGAGGCTGGCAAGGTCTTCGAAGCCGGTGTAGCAGATGAGCCGGACGTCGTGTCCCATCTCCTCGCACCACACCGCGAGGACCTGGGGCATGATGCTGGCCAGGTTGGCGTGCATGAGGCGGCCGTAGAGAGCGCGTGTGGGACCGCGGGCGACGAGATCGACGATGGCGATTCGGAGCTTCTTCATGTGCCTCCGCGTCGTGGCATGACGCGAGAGAGGGCGAGTCGGAAGACCCCGTGCGTGCGGACCGGCGCTGCCGAAGCGCCTCCGGCCCGCGTGCGGCCAAAGGGAGAACTCGCTCGATCGTTCGCGACGGGGCGCCGCGCTTGGAGCCTCGAGAGTTCGACAACTGATACCCCGAGAATCACGAGGCAGTTTCTCAGATTTGAAGCCGGGAGTGATCGGATATTTCCTTCCGCCGGAGCCGGCAACCCAAAGCCGAAGGGCGGCGCCGTAGCGCCGCCCCCGGTGTAAGTCGAGACGGAAGGTGGATGTTTACCGATTTGCGCTGGTGTTTGTGTCTTGCATGGTGTCCGAGCCCGGCGCCTTGGCGCTCGGCTCCGGCAGCCCGGGCTGCACCTTGTACGCGGGACGCTTGGGGTGCTTCGGCGGGTTCTTGGCCAACTGGTCCAAAGACCACTGGATGGCGCGCTCGAGCTGCGGATCATGGCCCGCGACCATTTCGGCGGGTGAGTTCTCGACCGCGATGTCGGGGTCGACGCCGTGGTTCTCGACCGCCCACTGGCTGGTCGCCGGATCCCACATGCCGAAGTCGGGCATGGTGACGCCGCCGCCGTCGACCAGCGGCAGGTTGTGGCTGATGCCCACGAGCCCGCCCCAAGTGCGCATGCCGATCACCGGCCCGATGCCCAGCTCCTTGAAGTAGTAGGGGAAGGCGTCGCCTCCCGAGCCGGCGTACTGGTTGATGAGAATGCACTTGGGCCCGTCGATGGCGCTCGACGGCGTGCGCTCGTCCTTGCCGTCACGGCGCGACCAGTAGGCGAGCGTGGTGCGGCGCAGGCGCTCGACGAAGAAGTCGGGGATGAAGCCGCCGCCGTTGAAGCGCTCGTCGACGATGATCCCGTCCTTGTCGACCTGCGGATAGTACTGGCGGGTGAACTCCTGGATGCCCGCCGTGGCCGTGTTGGGCACGTGAATGTAGGCGATGCGGCCGCCGGTGGCCTTCTCGACCTTGGCGCGATTGCCGTCCACCCAGGCGCGGTAGCGCAGCGTGGATTCGCTGCCGATCGGCTTCACCGTATAGGTGCGCGGATTGGCGTCGTCCGGGGTGCGGCCCACGGTGATGCTCGTCTGCTTGCCCGTGGTGGCGGCGAACGCCGCGTACAGGTTCTCCGGCGCCTTGAGCGGGCGGCCGTTCACCGCCAGCAGGTAGTCGCCTTCCTTGACGTTGACGCCCGGCACGCCGAGCGGCGCTTCGACGTTGGAGTTCCAGTCGCGCGCGCGGTAGATGTTCTTGAACTGATAGCGCCCGCTCCTGGCGTCGAGCGCGTAATCGGCGCCCAAGAGACCCGTGTCCACCTGCTTCACGTTGGGGAAGTCGCCACCACCCACATAGGTGTGCGACGTCGACAGCTCGCCGATCAGCTCACCCAGGATGTAGTTGAGGTCGCCGCGGGCCGCCACGTAAGGCACGAGCTGGCGGTAGTGCTCGCCCACCGCCTTCCAGTCGAGTCCGCCCATGGCCGGGTCGTAATAGAAGTCGCGCTCGAGCCGCCACGCCTCGTTGAACATCTGCATCCATTCCTTCGGCGGATCGACGAAGGCGGTCATCGGCGAGGTGGTGATCTTGTCGTCGCCCACCTTCTTGCCGTCGGCCACGTCGGTGATGCCGTAGGTGTCTTTGGCCTTGTACAGGACCTTGCTGCCGTCCTTGGACAAGCCAAGCTGGGCGTTGACGCCCGCGATCACGGTCTTGATCTCGCGCTTCTTGAGATCGAAGTACTGGACCGATCCGTCCGGCGCGTCGTCACTGTCGGCGTCGGGCGGCTGGTAGGCGAAGAAGACCACCTTGTCTTTGTACGCGCCGCCGATTCCGTAGCGCCCGGCCGGCACCGGGAGAGCCGAAGCGCGCATGGCCAAGCCGTCGAGATCGATGCGGATCGGCTTGACCTGGTCGGCGGCCGGGCTCGCGCCTTTGTCCTTCTTGTCCGCCTTGTCGGCGCTCTTGCCGGAGTCGTCGCTCTTCTTGGCGTCGCCCGTTTCCTCGTCGCTCTCAGGCGCCACCGGCGATCCCAGATCGTTGCGCAGCGACAACGCGTAGAGCTTGGTCGTCGCGCCGAACTGGAAGTTGAACTCGAATTGGTCGTACTGAGGGTTCAGCGTGCGGCGCGAGACGAAGTAGAGATAGTCGCCCGCCTGGTCGAAGACCGGGCTGAAGTCGTCGGTCATGCCGTCGGAGACCTTCGTGGCCTTGGCGGTGTCGAGCGAATAGAGGTGCAGCATGCTGAATCCGGGCGCGTCCGTCTTGCTGTAGGCGAGCCAGCGCGAGTCGGGCGACCACGTGTAGTCGTGGATCTCGCCGTAGTCCGCCTTGTCGGCCTTGACCACCTTGCCGGTGGCGATGTCGCACCACCACAGAGCGCCCGTCTTGTCGGAGAACGCCACCTTCTTGGAATCGGGCGACCAGCGCGGCTCGAAGCGGAACTCGTGGCCGTTCTTGGTGACCTGGCGCGCCGCACCCTTGCCGTCGCTCGGGATCACCCACACCTCGTACTCGCCGGTCTGGTCGGAGAGATAGGCGATGGACTTGCCGTCCGGCGACCACGCCGGGTTGCGCTCGCGCGCGCCGGGCGTGTTGGTCAGCTCGCGGATGTCACCCTTCTCCGCCGGCACCGTGAACAGCTCGCCGCGGGCCTCGAACACCGCCCGCTTGGCCGAGGGCGAAAGGTCCATGCTCACGATGTAGGAGGAGACGTCGCGGAAGCCGGCGCGCGCGAACGGCTTGTCGTCGGGCACCAGCACCTGGATGGCGTGCGCCGACTCGCTCGGCAGGTCCATCACCCACAGCGTGCCGCCCTTCTCGAACACGATCGCGTTCGAGCCCACGCTCGGCCACTTCACGTCGTAATCGTCGAAGTGCGTCACCTGGCGCGAGGTCTTGTTGTCGACGTCGTAGGCCCACAAGTTCGACTGGCGCCCGCCGCGGTCCGAGCAGTAATAGATGGTGTGGCCAGACCACATCGGCCACTCGTTGGGGCCTGCCCAATCCGTGATCTTGATCGACGTATTCTTCTTGAAGTCGTAGAGCCAGATCTGCGGCGCGTTGCCGCCGCGGTAGCGCTTCCACGTGCGGTTGTCGTAGCTCGGCGACACGAACGCGATCTGCGAGCCGTCGGAGGAGAACGACGAGTAGCCGGCCGTGGGCAGCGGCAGCATCTCCTCGAAGCCGCCCGCCGCCGCCACGCGGAAGAAGCGGTCGAAGCGCTGCATCGACGAGGCCCGGCGCGAGCGGATCAGGATCGACTTGCCGTCCGGATACCACTCGGCCACCTGGTCCGCCACCGGGTGCCAGGTGAGCCGCGTCGGCTCGCCGCCCTCGACCGGGATGGTGTAGGCGTCGGTGTTGCCGTCGTATTGCCCGGTAAAGGCGATCGTCTTCCCGTCCGGGGAAAATTTGGGGAAGACCTCCTGGCCCTCGCTCGAAGTGACCCGCTGGGCGACCCCGCCCTGGCGACTCACCGTCCACAGATCTCCCGCGTAGACGAAGACGATGCGATCTCCCTGGATGTCGGGCTGGCGCAAGAGCCGGCACTCCTCCAGGGCCCAGGCACGGGAAGCAAAGGGCAAGAGGGCAGCCAGGGCAAAGCCCAGGGCGACCGTCGCTCGGCGGTTCATGGTGGGGCGTCCTCCTGATCGGGTGGGGAAATCCTGCGGCCAGCGCATTCTGGCCATCCGGCCCCCCGCGGCGCAAGAGGCCGCAAGGAGAGAGCGGGCCGGCAAGGCGAATGCGCCCGAGGGTTAAGACGCCACTTGTCGACGAAAGGTTGCGAAGGTTATCGCATCGCGCTCGACATCGGAGGGGCTTCGGTGCGGTCGGGATCGCCCTGGGGGAGCGTCAACCCGTTGCGGCGCGTGCACGGCCCTGCGCACGAGTTGCCTACGGCTGACATGGAATTCCTTTCGCTCGGCCGGGGAATCGTCTCGGGGGCGCTCGAACCTTCTACCCGCCAGCCGCGCGATTGTTCTCGGAGATTCGGCGAGCTGCGGAAAGTGCTCCCAAGTAAATAGATGGGATTTGGCGCGATGGATGCTTCTACAAGACCTTGCCCAACGTCCCACACCCCCCCGCGTCGAGGAGGACGAGAGATGCCACGCTACGGAAGCGGCGCCCAGAAATCGGTGAAGAGCGCCATGCACCGCAAGAAGAGCGGAACGCTGCGCAGCGGTAAGAGCCACAAGCGAGTGACGAGTCGCAAGCAAGCCATCGCGATCGGCCTCAACGAAGCGCGCGAGAAGGGGGACAAGGTGCCCAGCCGGTCGTCGCGCTCGCGCAGCCGGAGCACCTCGCGAAAGCACAAGTAGTCCTGCCATTTCTACAGATGACCGCCCGGAAGGGTCACTTCCGGGCGGTCGCGTTTGTGCTGATCGGAGGTTCAGAACTTGAACGACAGGCCGAGCTGCGTGGTCCAGAAGTCGGGGTTGAACTTCTCGGGAATGAGATGGCTTTGCTGGTCGCGGAGCATGACGTAGCGTCCGTTCAAATCTAAGCCGGCCTTCTCGCCGAGCGGAACCTGGAAGCCGCCGCCCAGGTGGACGCCGAACTGCTGCTTGGTCTCGTCCGGAAGGCCCGTGCTCTCCTCGTAGTCGAAGGTCGAGTGATACCATCCCACACCCGCGCCGCCGTAGACGATCGAGTTCGGGGGCGAGAGGTACAAGGACGCCGTGATCGGCCACTGCCGTACCTGGAGCTGGTTGTCGAAGCGCGACTCGGTGCGGTAGCCGGCGCCGATCTCGGTCATGAGCATGGGCAAGGGATGGCCGCGCAGCGCGAGATTGCCCGACATCTTGGCGTCGCCGCCGTCGACCGGCTTGGTGATGCCGAACGCCGGCACGATCTCGCCACCCGCGGCGTGCGCGCGGCCGGCGACGAGCACGAGAACGGCGAGCGGAAGAATGGTACCCATGAAGCGTCGGCCGATGGTTGCGAGAGTCTTCATGCGCATGGGCATGATGGGCCTCCTTCGTTGATGATCGTCATTCGGGCGGATTTCAATTCGTTGTCATGGCGGGTGTGTTCAGCCATCAACTCTGCAGGTTGCGGGCCAAAGCGCGTTGTCGCGGCGTAAGGGCGCTTAGCATGGATCTCGCGGTGCAAAATGTCCCGGTGATGAAAATCCGGCTGCTTTCTCGGTCTCAGGTGAGGAAACCATGAAGCTTTTCTTCCTTTGTCTCTGTCTTTCCTTGGCGGCGGGGTGCGCGCGCGCCGAGGATGCGAAGATCACGACCGTGTTCCTGGTGCGCCACGCCGAGAAGAATCCGCATCCCGCCGGCGGCGACGCCGGATTGAGCGCCAAGGGCCAGCTGCGCGCGGCCGAGCTGGCGCGCGTGCTCGGCGCCGTCCATCTCGAAGCGGTGTACGCGACCCCATTCGGCCGCGCCCGCATGACCGCCGAGGCGGTGGGGCGAGCCCAGCACGACTCGGTCACGGTGTACGACGCCGATCATCTCGAGCGCCTGGCCGACCGCCTGCGCGCGCTGCCCGCGGGCGCCAGCGTGCTCGTGGTCGGGCACGCCGACACGCTTCCCGGGACCTACGAAGCGCTCACCGGCGAGGCGTTCCCCGATCGCGAGAACGTTCCGTACGACAAGCTCTACGTGCTCTTGCTGCCCTCCTCGGGCGGGCACCGCTTGCTCACGCTGCGCTACGGGGCCGCGGCCGAATGAGCGCCGCTCCGGCCGTGCCCCCAAGTCTCGAGCAGGTGCGGAGCGAGATGGACATTCCGTCGCGCGATCTCGACGAGCGCGGGCAGAAGGACGCGGTGGGCTTCGCGTCCAACGCTGAGCAGATGAGCCTGGCGTGGGAGCTTTCGACGAGCCCGCCCGCGCCGACCGCGCTCGGGGTGGCGCCGGCGCCCGGCGTGCTCGGCATGATCTGTCCGCACGACGACTATCTGTATGCCGCGCGTGTCTACCGGCAAGTGATCCCGCTCGTCACCGCGCGCACGGTGGTGCTCATCGGCGTGTTCCATCGCTATCGCCGCTTCGGCGAGCGCGGGCGTCTGGTCTTCGATCCGTATCGCTCTTGGCGCACGCCTTCAGGCTCCATTGCGATCAGCGGCTGGCGCGAGAAGCTCCTGGCGTCGCTGCCGCCCGCGGATGTGGTCCAGGACGCGGCCATGCACGATTCGGAGCACTCGGTCGAAGCGCTCGTCTACTGGCTCGCGCACGGCAACCCCGAGCGCGAGATCGTGCCCATTCTGATTCCGGAAGCCCCGTTCGATCGCCTGGTGGAGCTCGCCGACCATCTGGCGGATGCGCTCGCCGGCGCGAACGACGTGGCCGTGGCCGTCTCGGCCGACGCCGTCCATTACGGCTCGGACTTCGGTCACGTGGGCTTCGGTCTGGGCGGCGAGGAGGCCCACGCTCAGGCGGTGGCGCGCGATCTCGCGATCTTGCGCGGCCCGCTGAGCGGTCCCGTGAGTGACGAGAAGGCGCGCGCTTTGTACGAGACGTTCGTCGATCCCGCGCGTCCGGAGCGTTACCGCGTCACCTGGTGCGGACGGTTCTCGATTCCCTTTGGCGTGCTGCTCGTGTCACGCCTCGCGGGCGGAACGGCACGGGCGCATGCCATCGCCTACTCGACGTCGATCGACGCGCCCGAGCTCCCGGTGCGCGATCGCGGTCTCGGCGAGACCGCGCCCGCCAATCCGTTTCACTTCGTCGGCTATCCGGCCGTCGCCTTGACGCGCGGCGGCGACTGAGTTTCTAGGACGCGGCTTCGGCCACGGGGGAAGGCAGTCGCGCCGGCCGGCGCAGCGCCAGATACACGAGGCCGGCGGCGAAGAAGCCCACGAACCACGCGTAGTCGTAGAGCGGGCGCAGCGCCGGGATCACGAGACCGCCCCAGGCCAGAGCGCAGCCCACGAGGGTCGCGATCACGGCGGGCGCGCTCCAGCGCCCGTACACGCCGTCGGGCAGATAGAGGTCGGCGAGATCGAGCCGGCGCCGCCGCACGATCCAGTAGTCGGCGATGAGCACACCGGCGATCGAGCCCAGCCCGCCCGAATAGCCCACGAGCCAGGTGAAGATGTAGCCGCTTGGATCGGCGAGCAGGCGCCAGGGCTGCATGGCGATGCCGATCAACCCGGTGATGAGGCCGCCGGTCTTGAAGCTGATGTGGCGTGGCAGCGCGTTGGCGAAGTCGTTGGCCGGCGACACCACGTTGGCCGCGATGTTCACCGCCAGCGTGGCGATCACGATCGAGAACATGGCGAAGCCGACGATCCACGGGTCGTGGAACTTGCCCACGAGCTTGACCGGATCCCAGATCGGCTCCCCGTAGAGAATGGCGCTCGCGCTCGTGATCAGCACTCCCATGGCGGCGAAGGCGAACATGGTGGTGGGCAAGGCGACCGTCTGGCCCACCACCTGATCCTTCTGGCTGCGCCCGAAGCGTGTGAAGTCGGGCATGTTGAGCGAGAGCGTCGCCCAGAAGCCGATCATGGCGGTGAGCGACGGCCAGAACACGGGCATGAATTCGCTCCACGTCGCGAACTTGCCTGGATGCGAGAGCAAGGGGCCGACGCCGTGCGCGGCGCGCACCGCCCACACCAGGAGGAGCACCGTGACCACGAGGACGTAAGGCGCGGCCCAGTTCTCGACCTTGCGCAACAGATCCATGCCCCGGTACACGATCCAAATGTTCAATCCCCAGAAGAGAAGGAACGAGATCCACTCGGTCGTGGTGTGGCCGCCGAAGCCCGAGCCCAGGAGCCCGGGCCATGCGGGGTGGATGGCGGTGAAGAAGGTCTGCAGCGCCTCGCCACCGATCCACGCCTGGATGCCGAACCAGCCGCAGGCCACGAGAGCGCGCATGAGCGCCGGCAGGTTGGAGCCGGCGGTGCCGTAGGCGGCGCGTGCGAACACCGGGAAGGGAATGCCGTACTTGGTCCCCGGATGCGAGTTGAGCAGGATGGGCACCAGCACGATGGTGTTGCCGAGCAGGATGGTGAACAGAGCCTGCTTCCAGCTCATGCCCGCGGTCATGAGCCCCGACGCCAGCATGTAGGTCGGGATGCAGTGCGCCATCGAGATCCACAGCGCCGCATAGTTGTAGGTCGTCCAGCGGCGGCGGGAGAGGGGGACGGGCGCGAGGTCGGGATTGTAGAGCGGGCTCGATTCGACGAGGGCGGTGTCGACCAGCTCGACCCGTCCGTCGGGAAGCTCTCGCTGCGACGCCTTCATGCGTTCCTTTCGGGCGGGGGGTGGACGGCGAATGTAGCGCGGCCCCGAGCCGCGATTCAATCGACGTGCCGGCGTGTAAGAAACGCAGAAAATTCCAGGAAATACCCCATACCCAGGCTGAACAATTTTTCTAAGTGCGCTCCGCACAAGCACTCGCGGTGTCCCAAGCCCGAATGGCACGGGACCTGCTTTTACCCCGGGTGACTTCGGCAAGGAGTGCCGGGTCGTCGTTCGGATCGAGGACATCACAAGAGGTGTCCTGAAAGGAGCGCAGTCATGCTTTGGACCATTGCCGTCATTCTCGCCGTCCTGTGGTTGCTCGGACTGGTGACCAATTACACCCTGGGCGGCTTCATCCACGTACTGCTTCTCCTCGCCATCGCGGCGGTGCTGATTCGGTTGATCCAGGGCCGGCGCGTGGTCTGAAGAGGCTCCGAGCTGCGACTCGGAAGGATGAACGAGAGGCGGACCCGAAAGGGCCCGCCTCTTTTGCTTATGGCCCGGTGCTTATGGCCCGGCCGGTTGTTGCTCGGGCTGGGGATTGATCTCGAACTGGGAGACGACGCCGAGACGCAACGCCTGATCCAGGCGCTGGTCGTGTCCGTAGACATCGTTTCGGAACTGCACCGTGCCGTCGGGATCCACCCACGCGGTCCAGTAGAGGATGTGCACGGGCTCCGGGTTCTTGATGGCGATCCAGTGGTTCTCGCCGCTGGCGATGAGCTCCTGCAAGTGCTCGGGCGAGCCCTCGGAGCTTCCGCGCAACAAGTAGGTCGCGAGGTCGAGCGGCTTTTCGACGCGGATGCAGCCATGGCTGAAATCGCGATCCTTGGCGCTGAAGAGCTGCCCAGCGGGCGTGTCATGCAGATAGACGTCGTACTCGTTGGGCAGCGCGATCTTGATGCGGCCGAGCGGATTGTCGGGGCCCGGATCCTGGCGAATGGCGTACGAGACGTCGGCCGACGTGTCGTTCCAGTCGACGTTGCTTGCGTCCACTTCTTCGCCGCCCTGTCCCGGTTTCGAGAGCACGTGCAAGTGCGAGCGATCGAGATAGGCGGGATCGGCGGCCACTTTGGGCGCGATCTCGGCCTTGGCGATGCTCATGGGCACGTTCCAGTAGGGGTTCACCTCGATGGCCACCGCCTTGTCGCTGAACATGGGCGTGGGACTCATGCGCTTGCCCACGACGACGGCCATCGACATGACCGAGCGTCCGCCTTCGACCACGTCCAAGCGGTAATCCGGAATGTTGACGATGATGTAGCGGTCGCCCAGGTCCTGCGGCAGCCAGTGCCAGCGCTCGAGATTGAGCTGGATCTGACGCAGTCTCGAGCCCGCCGGCACATTGAGCGCGGCCAGCGTGGCCGTGTCCACGATGCCCGTGGGCTGGATGCCATGGCGTGACTGGAAGTGGCGCACTGCGTCACCCACCGTGGCGTCGTACGACGCGGGTGCCGCACCGCGCAGATCTTGGCCTGCCGTGAGGCGCTGCACCAGAGCGGTGACGCGGGCGCCGCTCTCGCCGGGACGCATGGGGCGCCCGCCAGGAATCGTGGGCCACCCGCCGGCCTGCACGATGCGCGCGTACTGGTCCCACGCTTGCTGCAGGCGCGCATACGCCGGGTCTTTGGGCTCGAGTGCTGCGAGCCCGTCCTGCACCCGATGGGCGCGGATCGCGTTCTCGAGATTGGCCGCGAGGTTCGCGGCGCGCGGCGTGGTCCGCCAGTCGGGATCGAGTGAGCGCGGCGGCACGTGTCCGTTCACGAGATGGTTCGCCATGCGGAAGTACGTGTAGGTGGACCGAACGTCGAGGGCCGCGAGATCAGCTGCGGCGGGCGACTCGGTGACCGGCACATTCTTCAGCTTATCGATGTCTTGCCCGAGGCCTTGCGGATCGTAGTCGGCGGGAGAGAGCCCGCTGCGGCCGCTCGCCTGGATGAGCTGCACGAGCTGCCCCGACACATCGAGCGGACCACGCCCGTCCGTCCATGCCGGCTTGGCGCCGCGTCGACGATAGAACTCCCGCACCAGAGACCAGTTCTGCGAAGCTTCCGCACCACTCGTGCCGGGGAGATGGACGCTCTTGCGCTGGACGAGCACGCCCACCTGACGCTGCACCTTGGCGACGGGCGTGCGCGCCTGTACGCCTTGATACAGCCACCAGACACCGAGAGCCAGAACCAAGAGAACGACGATGAAGGCAAAAGAGCGGCGTGCGCTCATGCGCGGGCCTCCCGTGTCAGCGGTGCATGCGCGCACGCAGGCTGTCGGTGCGCGTCTCGATGGCCGAGAGGAGACCGGACATCTCGCCCTTGATCTCCTGCCAGCGCTGGGACTCCGCCGTTTTGAGCGTGTCCAGCTTGCGGGCCGCCACGTCGCGCGCCACGCTCAGGCTGTCGAGCTCCTGGCGCAGGTCCACGCGGGCCGTGTCGCTGCGGATGCGCAGCTCTTGGGCCAGGCTGTCGAGCCCTTGCCGGGCGGCCTCCAGACGGCGCGCGCTCGAGTTCTCGAACTCGGTGCGCTCGGTCGTCGTCCTGCGGTTCGACGTGCAACCGAGCACGAGCACGGCCAACACGAGAGCGGCTACCCTTCGAAAGCTTCGCGTGCCCTCCATGATGCCTCCTGACGCGCCACGGCGAGGGGCCGCGGGCATGTACGAAAGTCATCATGGGGTGTAAGACTTTCCCGCTGTCAAGGCAGGCGGACGCGCCGGCCGACACGCGGGCGCGGAAATTCGAGAAAAGCTTCGTTCCTGCAATCGCTTCCGAAACCAAGCTCATTCAGGGTTCCCCGGGTGGCGGACGGCACGTCTTCTGCACGACTCCTTGCAAGCAACGAGCCACTTCAAGGAGGTCTTCCCATGGCACGTGCCTTCTGGCGCGGCACCCTGAGCTTCGGCCTGGTGGAAATTCCCGTCGCTCTCCGCCCGGCCGTCGAGTCCGACGATCTCAGCTTCACGCTGCTCGACCGCAAGGATTTCTCTCCCGTGGGCTACAAGCGCTACAACAAGAAGACCGGGCGCGAAGTGCCCTGGAACGAGATCGTGCGCGGGTACGAATACGAGAAGGACGAGTTCGTCGTGCTCACCGACGAAGAGCTGAAGAACGCGCACCCCGAGCAGACGCAGACCATCGAGATCCTGGAATTCGTGGATGGCGCAGACGTCGATCCGGTGCTCTTCGAGACGCCGTACTACCTGGAGCCGCAGAAACGGAACAGCAAGGGATATGTGCTGCTCCACAAGGCTCTCGCCGAGACGGGCAAGATCGGCATCGCGCGCCTCGTCCTGCGCACGCGGCAGAGGCTCGCGGCCGTGATGCCGCGCGGTCCCGTGCTGGCCGTCGATCTCTTGCGCTACTCCTATGAAGTGCGCGAGCCGTCGGAGGTGGCGCCCGAGAAAGCCAAGGGGCCGGGCTCCATTTCCAAGGCCGAGATCAACATGGCCGAGCGATTGATCAACGACATGTCGGTGCCGTGGGATCCGGAGAAATACAAGGACGACTACCGCGACGACGTCATGGCGCTGGTCGAGAAGAAGGTGAAGTCGGGCCACACGCACGAGATCGTGAACAAAGTCGAGAAGCGCGCCCGCCGCGCCGGCGGCGAGGTCATGGACCTGATGCCGCTCTTGAAGGAAAGCCTGAGCGCGCATGCCAAGAAGAGCCGCGCGCCGAGGCGCGCCACGCGCGCGCGCCCGGCGGGAGAGAAGCGCCGGCGCTCGGCCTCGTAGGCCGCGCATGGGCCTTCGCGTCTACCACGAGAAGCGCCACTTCGGCCGCACGCCCGAGCCGCGCGGGCGCCAGGGACAGCGGCCGGGCTGGCGCTTCGTCATCCAGAAGCACGACGCCACGCGCTTGCACTACGATTTCCGCCTCGAGCTGGACGGCGTCTTGAAGAGCTGGGCGGTGCCGCGCGGGCCGAGCTTCGACCCGGCGCAGAAGCGGCTCGCCGTCGAGACCGAGGACCATCCCATCGAGTACGGGAAGTTCGAGGGCGTCATTCCCCAAGGCCAGTACGGTGGCGGGCCGGTGCTGCTCTGGGATCGCGGGCGGTGGCGTCCGCGCGAGGACGCGCGCGAGGGCTACCGCAAGGGCCGGCTCAAGTTCGACCTCGAAGGCGAGAAGCTGGGCGGCGGATGGATGCTCGTGCGCATGGTCGGCCCGCGCTCGGAGGACGGCAAGAACTGGCTCCTGATCAAAGAGAAGGACGAATTCGCGAAGCGGGGAAGAGCGGCGGAGATCGTGGCCCAGCGTCCGGAGAGTGTCGCCACCGGGCGGTCCATCGAAGAGATCGCCGCGGGCAGGCCCGCCAAGAAGAAGAAAGCGGCCGCGCGCGTCCGCCGCGCGGCGCTGCGCCCGCGCACGCGCGCTCGTGCGCCCAAGAAGTCGCAGGACGACGCCGGCGAGGACGAGAAGGCCGGCGCCTCGAAGCGCCTCGCGCCCGCGCGCGTCTCGGTCGCCAAGCTGCCGGGCGCACGCCGGGAATCGCTGCCGGCGCGCTGGCAGCCCGAGCTGGCCACGCTCGTCACCGCCGTGCCCCCGGGCGATCAGTGGCTGCACGAGATCAAGTTCGACGGCTATCGCGTGATCGCGCGCGTCGACGACGGCCGCGCCCGCTTGTTCACGCGCTCGGGTCAGGACTGGACCGATCGCTTCATCCCGGTGGCCGAGGCGGCGGCGCGCCTGCCGGCACGCCAGCTCTTGCTCGACGGCGAAATCGTGGTCCTGCGCCCCGACGGCGTGTCGGACTTCCAGTCGCTGCAGAACGCCATCAAGAGCCCGCGCGGGAGCAAGCTCGTCTATTTCGTCTTCGATCTGCTCCATCATGATGGATGGGGACTGCGTGAGGTTCCCCTCGAG
>DASYSL010000169.1:0-1948 GCA_036003365.1 Candidatus Eiseniibacteriota bacterium | reverse complement strand
CGGTCCCATGGACCGCCCCGCCGGCAATGAGCTGACCCGTGCCCAGGCCCAGCGTTACTTCGAAAACTATCTCTCAGCACTTGGCCTCGATCTACGCGACCCCGAGCTCAAAGGAACGGCGGCGCGCGTCGCCGAGATGATGGACGGGCTGCTCGCCGGTCACGATCCGGATCGCGCGCCCAAGCTTTCGTCCATCGCCAACGCCGATCCGAGCGCCGGCCTCGTGCTCGTGCGCGACCTCCCGTTCTATTCGCTGTGCGTGCACCATGTGCTGCCGTTCTTCGGAGTGGCGCACGTCGGCTACGTACCGGGCACTCAGCTGGCCGGCCTGGGCGACCTGGCCAAAGTCGTGAGCTACTTCGCGAGCCGCCTTACCCTGCAGGAGCGGCTCACGGCCGAAGTCGCCGAGTTCGTGGAGCGCGGGCTGCAAGCGCGCGGCGTGGGTGTGCTCCTCGAAGCGCGCCACCTGTGCCTCGAGATGCGCGGCCAAGGAAAGCAAGCGCTCTTCGAAACCAGCGCCTTCCGCGGCGAGCTGGCCAACGAGCAGCGCCGCTTCGAGTTCACGAGCCGCTTGCGGCGCGACCAGGACGCCTGAGCGGATTGCAAGGCCGCCACCTGCCTTGCTAGGATGCGCGCGACTCCTCCGATGCGAGATCGAGACGTTCTTCCTGTCATGGCCCAATCCGTCACGCTGTGCCCCGTCGACGTGATCCCGGAAAACGGTGGCCGTCAGTTCCGCATCGACGGCCGGGAAGTGGCTGTCTTCAAGGTCGACGGGAAGCTCTACGCTCTCGACGGCAAATGCCCGCATCGCGGCGGGCCGCTCGGATTCGGTGACGTGATCGAAGGCCAGCGCGTGATGTGCCCGTGGCACGCGTGGTCGTTCGATCTCCAGACGGGAGCGTGCGACGTCGCCCCGCTCGAATCCGTGCGCACATTTCCGGTGCGTGTCGAAGACGGCCAGGTCGTGATCGAAATCGACCTGCCGGAGCCCGATCCCCAGCCCTAGCCGAGGAAATCCATGCCCTGGTTGAGCGAGCGAAACCGCATGTGGCGCGAGCGCGCCCGCGAGGTGGCCGAGAAGGTCGTGCGCCCGCTGGCGCGCAAGTACGACATCGAGCAGGTCTATCCCTGGGAGATCAAGGAAGCGCTCGCCGCAGCCGGGCTCATGGGCGTGTGGATCCCCAAGGAATACGGCGGCGCGGGCGACGGCATTCTCGACCTCTGCATCTGCATCGAGGAATTGTCGCGGGCGTGCGGCGGTGTGGGCGTGCTCTATTGCGTGAACGCGCTCGGCTCGTTCCCCATCCTGGTGGGCGCCACCGAAGAGCAGAAGAAGAAGTACTTGCCGCGCGTGGCCAGCGGCCAGTCCCTGATCGCCTTCGCCCTGTCCGAGAAATTCGCCGGCTCCGACGCCGGCTCGTTGCGCGCCCAGGCTGTGCAGGACGGCGACTATTACGTGCTCAACGGCGAGAAGAAGTGGACGACCAACGGCGGCGCCGCCGATCTGTACTCGGTCTACGCCGTGACGGATGCGAACAGCCGCTCGCGCCGCATTTCTTCGTTCATGGTGGAGAAGGGGACGCCCGGCTTCGGCATCGGCAAGACCGAGGACAAGATGGGCATCCGCTGCGTGCCCGTGGTCGAGACCACCTTCGAGAACTGCCGCGTGCACAAGAGCCAGCTCCTCGGCGGGGAGCCCGGCATGGGCTTCAAGAACGCGATGGAGACGCTCGACCTGGCGCGCCCCGGCGTGGCCGCGCAGGGTGTCGGCGTGGCGCAAGGCGCTTTGGAATACGCGCAGGTGTACTCGGCCCGCCGCGAGCAGTTCGGCCAGCCTATCAATTCGTTCCAAATGATCCAGCAGATGCTGGCCGACATGGCCACGCAGACCGAAGCCGCGCGCCAGCTCGTCTACGCCGCCGCGCACGCCGCTGATACCAAGGCC
>DASYSL010000168.1:0-1648 GCA_036003365.1 Candidatus Eiseniibacteriota bacterium | reverse complement strand
CGGCTTCGCCCAGGGCGAGCGCAATCCCCTTCCCGATCCCACGGCTCGACCCCGTGACCACGGCGACGGTGTGCTCGAGCTCTTGCGGCATGGCCTGCCCTCCAGCCGCTCAACATAAGGGATGAGCGAGCAAGAATGTTCGCAGCCCCCTCGACTGCCCCCGGGGGCGGCAAAATGGAGCGAGTCCGCAACAGCCCCTAAGGGGCAGCGCCGGGGCATGGTTTCGAACTGCCCCCGGGGGCAGCTTCTGGATTCAGCCCTCGCGCGAGGAGTCTGTCTTCTCGGCGATGGAGCGGGCGATCTCGTCCAGGCTCGCCAGCAGAACCTGCGGGTCTTCAGCAGTTTCGGCGGGCTCGTTCAGGCGCGTGGCCGCATGGCGTTGGCGCTCGATCTCGCGAGCCAGAGGCTCGTAGATGGGCCGGTAGCCGGAGTCGTCGGCGTAGTCCCAGAGACCGTTGTAGCAATGGCGGTCGTCATCCCAACCGGGGTGATTGACGATCGGATACAGGCAGATGCCTTCCAGGTTGACGCCACGGCGAATCGCGGCGCGAACCTCGTGGCCCACATAGGCGAGCCACGCCGGGCGGGCTTCGTCTTCGATCCCGGTCTCGGCGATGAACATGGGCCGCTCGTAGCGGCGCTGCACCTCGAGCAGCATGTCCTGCAGTGCACGATGGCGCTTGCTCGACGGACTGATCAGCGAGCCGTGACCACCCGGGTAATACCACTGGTTGTGGACGTAATAGTTGACACCGACGACGTCCAAATACTCGGGCCGTCCGCCCAGCTCGGGCTCGCGGCGGCCGGAGATCATGTCCCAGGCGTGATACTGCGCTTGTCGATGGCTTTCGGCCGCCTCCTCGTCTTGCGGACGGTCGGGCCAGGCCACCACCTGGATCACCGGATCGACGTGCACCAGGCGGGCCTGCGGAAAGGCCGCGCGCATGGCCCGGCATGCCAGGATGGACGCGCGCACCATCTGGCGCTTGAATTCATCGCCGCGCCCGTGCAGGAAGGGATTGAAGAATCCGGCCTGGCCGCCCGCAAAAGACAAGAACGAGATCTCGTTGATCGGACACACCGCCGGCGCGGGATCGCCCTCCTGGCGCAATACTTCGGCGAAGCGCGCCACGTACTCGGCGAAGCGCTCCGGGAACTCGGGGCTCATGGGATCCACGTGATCGGGCCAGCCGAAGTGCAGCAGGTCCCAGATCACGCGCACGCCCTCCTCGAGCGCGGCGCGCACCATGGGCGCAACGCTCGCGAAGTCGTAGCGCCCGGGCTCGCTCTCGACCCGCGTCCAGCGCACGCCATCGCGCGCGGCCATCATGCCGATGTCGCGAAGGCGGCGGTAATCCGCCGCGGCGAAGACGTCATGGCGCGTGGCGGCGATGAGATCGAGCCGCCGCCCCGACCTGAGCTCGTGGACCGAGCACTCGAAGCCGCCGAGCATGAAACCCTGGAAGAGCCGATCGCTCGACACTTCAGGCTTTGGATCGGACACCGTTTCGGCGTTCATGGCAATCCTTGCGAGACGCGCGCGGGCGCGGACGTGTCTTGGGATGGAAGGGACAACGCGGGCACGATCACCGCGGGAGCTTCGCCGGTCTCTTGCGCGTAGCGGACGACCGAGCGCTCGGCGGCGGCC
>DASYSL010000167.1:0-15849 GCA_036003365.1 Candidatus Eiseniibacteriota bacterium | reverse complement strand
TCGCTAGCTCAGCGGAGCCGCAGCAAACGCAGACGCGCGCTCGCGCCCGGTGCTGCCAGCGCGGCAAAGTAGATGCCGGAGGGAACCTCGCGGCCGCCGCGGTCCAAGCCATCCCAAACCACCGCTTGCGGGCCCGCGCTCTGCCACCCGTGCACGAGCTCGCGCACGGCGCGCCCGCTGGCATCGTAGAGGACGAGGCTCACGCGGCCTGCCTCGGGCAGAGTGAAGCGCAGCGAGGTGGTCTCGCGGAACGGGCTCGGCGCGGCCTGCAGGTTGGGCCCGGCCAGCGGCAAGGCGGTCGGCGCGCCCGTCGTGGGATTGGCGAGCACGGCGTTGTAGGCGTTCAGCTTCTTGCCGATCGGAAAATCGTAAGGCTCGTCGTCGCCCGTCGCCTTCAACTGATTCATCACCTGCACGGCGGTGAGATACGGGTAGCGCGCGCGCACCAGGCCGGCCACGCCGGCCACCAGCGGGCACGCCATCGAGGTTCCGGTATTCGTGCAATACGGGTGCTCGCCGTCCCAGTCGTACACGTAGAGAAGATAGAACTGCGTGAGGTCGTCGAGCGTGTAGTTCGTCACCAAGGTCGAGAAGATGTTGTCGCCGGGCGCGTTGATGTCCACCCAGTCGCCCCAGTTCGTGTAGTACGACATCGTCTGGTACTCGTTGGTCGCCGCCACCGCGATCACGCTGTCGCAGGCGGCGGGATAGCGCCGATCGCTCACGCCCTCGTTGCCGGCGGCAGCCACGGGAACGATGTTGGCCTGGATGGCGACGTCGATCAGCGCCTGGAAGAACGCCTTCTCCTGGGCTCCTGTCGAATCGGCCGGGTCCGGTGCCGCGGCGAAGCTCATGTTGATGATGCTCGCCCCATTGTCGGCGGCGTAGAGGATGGCCTCGGCGGCCTTGTCCTCCGTCATCGACCCGGCCGCGTTCATGAGCTTGAGCGGCATGAGCCGGCAACGCCAGCCGGCGCTCGACACGCCTTCGTGGTTGTCGGTGCGCGCCGCCGCGATGCCGGCCACGTGCGTGCCATGGATGGCGATGTCGAAGCCCGACTCGGGATCGATCGCGGGCGCGGGCCGCGGGTCATTGTCGTTGTCGCCGAAGTCCCACCCGTTCACGTCATCGACAAAGCCGTTGCCATCGTCGTCGATGTGGTTGCCGGGGATCTCGTGCGGGTTGTGGAAGATCTGGCTCTTGAGATCGGGATGACCGGTGTCGACGCCGGTGTCGAGGATGCCGATGACCACCGAGGTATCACCGCGCGCCAAATCCCACGCTTCGGGCAGATGCGGCGTTTCGGAGGCGGCGGGCATGAGGGCCCACTGATATTCGAGCGTATAGAAGGTGTCGTCGGGGGCGGTGACCGAGAGCTTGAGGGGCTGGTTCACGGTCACCGCGCGGAAGAGCCCGGTGGCGCGCAGCGCGCGCGCCGTGGCGTGCGCGTCGAAGCTCGGGTCGCTCGAGCCCACGCGCAGGAAGCGCCAGGCGTTCTGAATGCGCGCCACGCCGCCCAAGAGCTCCACGCGATCGGCGTGCTGGACCGAGAGTGCCGCGCGCGCGGCCATCGGGAGAAACTCAGCGCCCTCGCCGCGCACGCCTTGGGGACGCAGCCTGGCCCCCGGGGGCACAAGGAGCTGCAGCTGGTCGGCGCGGGCGACGACCAGCACACAGGGCGCTTCCTTGGCCTGGGCGAAAACGGTGGTCGCTGCTGACGCTGCAAGCGCCAGCAGGACCGTGCAGAGTGCACGCATGGAGATCTCCCGAGCGCTCGGACACAGGGGCAACGGGGTCGCGATCTAGGGCAGCAAAAAGGGTACCAGGGAAACGCCTTCGGCTTCGATGGGGGCGCTTCGGCACTTCCGCCCACTTCGCTCGGGTGGACTACTCGCTCGCCCCAGGGCGAGTGAGTGGTCCACCTGCGACCTGCGCCCACTCACTCGTTCAAGCGCATGCGATTGGGTCCCTTCGACCTGTGACCCACTCGGTCGCTCCAGAGCAAGCGATTGGGTCCACTCAACCTCTGACCCACTTCTGGAACAAGTAACCTTCCACTCATGTGTTGCGGGCGAACCGGTCCACCTCGTCGAGTGGACCACTCACTCGCCCTGGGGCGAGTGAGTCGTCCACCTGCGCCCATTCGAACATGCGCCAGCGCATGTGAATAAACGCACTTCGTCATGGACTCGGCCGGGCGAGGCCTGCCCGGGAACATGCGCCAGCGCATACGAAAGAGGACGGGGCCGCGAAAACAATTGAATCGCGCCAGCGGCTCGCGAATCTTTCTCTATCGAAATGGCTCACACCTCGCCCGCGCTCGACAAAGATATCGACGGCCGCAAGTTCGGTATGGCCGCACCTAAGGGGGATCTCCGCAGGGAGGATCAGACTGGGGCGGCCGGCCCGATGCCGAGCAGCCCGGAGCCGGACTCCGCTAAGTCAAACCGCCCCGCACCCGATGTCTTCCACACCTGGTGGCCGCTGGCGGCGAGCTGGATTCTCATGGGGCTCGAGGTGCCGGCGGTGAGCGCGGTCATCGCGCGGCTCCCTCACCCCACGGTGGGGCTGGCCGCCTACGGCGGCATCGTGATGCCGGTCTCCATGTTCATCGAGGGGCCGATCATCATGCTGCTCGCCGCCTCGACGGCGCTGTCGCGCGACCGCGCGTCGTACGCCGTGGGCCGCCGCTTCATGCTGCGGGCCGGTCTCGTGCTGACGGCGGTGCATGCCCTGGTCGCGTTCTCGCCGCTCTACGACGTCGTCGCCGGCAATCTCCTGCACGCCCCGCCCGAGACGCTCGAAGCTGGCCGGCTCGGCCTGCGCATCATGACCTTCTGGACGATTTGCATCGCGTACCGGCGCTTTCAGCAAGGCGTGCTCATCCGCTTCGGTCACGGACGCTCGGTCGGCGTCGGCACCCTGATTCGCCTGGGCACGAACGCGCTCCTGCTCACGGCCGGCGCCCTCTTCGGCACATGGCCGGGAATCGCGGTGGGCACGGTCGCGGTGGCGAGTGGCGTGCTGGCCGAAGCGCTTTACGCGGGCTGGCGCGTGCATCCGGTGCTGGCGCGCGAGCTGCCGGCGCGCGACGAGACGCGCGAGCCGGTCACGCCGGCCAGCTTCCGCCATTTCTATCTGCCGCTCGCGCTCACGCCGGTGTTTCTCTTCGCCGGCCTGCCCATCACGAGCGCCGCCGTGGGACGCATGCCGCTGGCGCTCGACTCGCTCGCCGTGTGGCCCGTGGTGAACGGGCTCGCGTTCACGGTGCGCAGCCTGGGCTTCGCGTTCAACGAGGTCGTGGTCTCGCTGCTCGAGCGGCCGGGCGCACCGGCGGCACTGCAGCGCTTCGCGTGGACGATCGCCATCGCCGGCACGGTCGTGCTGGCGGCCGTGGCCATGACCCCGCTCGCCAGCTTCTACTTCTCCCAGATCTCGGCTTTGCCCACGCAGCTCGGTCCGCTGGCCGGCCGCGCGCTGTGGATCCTCGTCCCGTTGCCCGCGATCACGGCGTTGCAGAGCCTCTATCAAGGAGCGCTGGTGTACGACCGCCGCACGCGCGCCGTGACCGAGTCGGTGCTCGTCTTTCTCGGGGTGTCGGTCTTGTTACAGGCGACCGGCGTCGCCTTGCAGCGCTGGACCGGCATCTACGTGGCGCTTCTCGCTTTGGTGGCCGCCAATACCGCCCAGCTGACCTGGTTGTGGCTCCGGGGCCGCCACGCCTACGCGAGTCTCACCGGCATCGCCGCACCCGAATCGCTCCCGCTCCCGGGTGCGCCAACTTCCTGACCGCAAGCGGGCCGCGCCATTCGAGTTGCGCGGCTCGTGCGGCCACGCAACCGCCGGGGCTGGGTTGTCGTAGAAATCACCGGCGGCCTCGACCCGGCGTCCGACCGGAGCGCGAGGACGTAACCTCGTAACGCGGAGGATGTCGATGACGTGGCTCCTGCTCGGCGCGCTTGCCCTGGCGGGTCTTCTCGTCCTCGTGGTGGTCGGCTCGGCGCTCGGTCTCGTGTGGTTTCTCGTCACGCTGCCGTTTCGCCTGCTCGCCGTTTTGATCCGTATCCCCTTCATCCTCTTTGGCCTGGCCGTGGCGGGAATCGTCGTCACGCTCCTCGTTTTCCTGCCCATTGCCTTCCTGCTGACACCGGCGCTCGTCACCTTCGCCGTGGCCTACGGCGTGTGGCGTTTGGTGCGTCGCTCGCGCGACGCGCGCGACGCGCGCGACAAGGCGATCCCCGCGGCCTAGCCGCGTCCGGTCCGTCTCGAGCCCCGGCTCACCCCGACCGTCTCGACACCGGCGAGCCCCTCGTGCATCCTGGATTCGCCCATCGGCGAAGCCGGATTCCCACGCGGCCGGACTCCTTCCAGAATTCACGGCCGTCTTCACCCGTTGTACAAGGAGGTCGCCTTGTTCGACCGCATTCTCGACCAGCTCGAGCACCTTTCCCCCGCCGCCGAAGCGTCGGCTCACTGCGACGCGCCGTGCGGCGTGTACGACCCGGCGTCGGCGCGCATCGCGGCCGAGGCCGTGCTCTCCCTCACCAAGAAGATTCTCGCCCTGGCAGCGCCGGCGCCCGGGGACCAGGCGGCGGGCATCGCGTTCCTCAACACGCTGACGCGCTACGTCGCCATCAAGGAGCAGCAGGCGGAGCAGGCCAAGCACGACTTGCTCGTCCTGTGGACCGACTACTTCAAGGCCGAGCACCTGAAGGACGCGCCCAACCTGCACGAGATGTTCTGGAACGCGGCCAAGCTCTGCTCGCAGTGCAAGCAGACGGTGAACGAGCAGAAGGCGAGTGACCTCCTCAAGGCCGTGCAGGAGATTCACGACGTGTTCTGGAAGTCGAAGAAGCGCGAGGTGCCTTGGTACACCGCGGCTTGAGCCACAGCTGGCCGCATCTCTTGATGTGGGCGCTGGGCCGTCGCGCGCGCGTGCGCGTGCGAGGTACGAGCATGGAGCCGGCGCTGCCCGACGGCTCGCTCGTGCTCGTGGATCCCGCCGCCTATCGCTCGCGGCCGCCGGCCGCGGGCGACGTCGTGCTGGCGCGCCATCCCTTCGTGCGTGATCTGCGCTTGATCAAGCGGGTCGCCGAAACGCGCGACGGACGGGTGACGCTGGTCGGCGACCGTGTCGACGCGAGCACCGACAGCCGCGACTTCGGCGCCTTGCGCCTCGACCACGTGATGGGCCGCGTCGTCCTCCGCCTCTCCCGAGGAAATACATGACCACGCTCTTGGCTCCCCTGCTTGCGCTCACGCTTGCCGTCACCACCGCCAACAACGCGCAGCGCGTCGACGTGTCGGCCGACGTGCGCGCTCTCGTCACCTCCGAGAACGCCTTCGCCAAGGCGGTGCAGAAGCACGGCGTGAAGGAAGGCTTCCTCGCCTATCTCGCGCCCGAAGCCATCCTCTTCCGCCCCGGCCCCGTGCAGGGCGTCGAATGGATGAAGACGCGCCCGGCATCGAGCGGCTGGCTCGACTGGAATCCGACGTTCGCCGACGCCTCGCGCTCGAGCGATCTCGGCTACACGACCGGGCCGTGGAGCTACCGCCCGAAGGGAGCGAAGGATCAGATTTCGGCGTGGGGGCAATACGTGACGTTGTGGCGCAAGCAGCCTGACGGCGTGTGGAAGGTGGTGTTCGACGGCGGCATCTCGCACCCGGCGCCCAAGTCGGCCGCCAAATCCACGCGCGCGGGCGCCATGACCGCGGGCGGCCGCGTCGTCGTGCGCCCCTCGAGCCAGCCCGACTCGGCGCGCGCCGAGGTGCTGGCCATGGAGAGCGCTCTCAGCGCTTCGACGACGAGCCTCGGACTCACCAGCGCCTACACGCAGTACGCTTCGCCCGATGTGCGCATGCTGCGCGAAGGCTCTTATCCCTACGTCGGCTTGAACGCGGCCAAGGATTTTCTCCAGGCGACGTCGACCAAGCCGGCGTGGACGCCCAAGCAGACGTTTCTTTCCGCCGCCACCGATCTCGCCTACGTCATCGGCTCGTACGAGACGACGGCCGAGAGCGGCGCCTACCTGCGCATCTGGAAGCGCCTGCCGCAAGGCGGCTGGAGGATCGTCCTCGACCTGGCCGCTCCCGCTCCCCCTTCTTCACGAGGTTAGTGCCATGAGCCAGACAGAAGCGTCTGCGGTGCGCGATCCACGTTTCCCCATCGGCCGCTTCGACTTCGACATGACGGTCACGCCCGAGCGCTTGGCCGAGGCGATCGACACCATGGCGCGCGTGCCCAAGGCACTGCGCGAGGCGATGCACGGCCTCACGCCCCAGCAAGTGGAAACACCGCACCGCGAGGGCGGCTGGAATCCGCGGCAGATCGCGCACCACATCCCGGACAGCCACTTGAACGGCTACACGCGCATGAAGCTCGCGCTCACCGAGGACGCGCCGACGATCAAGCCGTACCACGAAGATCGGTGGGCCGAGCTGGGCGACGTGCAGACCACGCCGGTCGAGGTGTCGTTCCTGCTGCTCGAGACACTCCATTTGCGCTGGGTGGCGCTCGCGCGCTCACTCGATTCAAACCAGTGGAAGCGCCCGTTCGTGCATCCCGAGACCGGGCGGCGGACGCCGATCGATCTCCACCTCTGCCACTACGCCTGGCACGGCCGCCATCACGTGGCCCAGATCACGTCGCTGCGCGAGCGGATGGGTTGGTAAAGAAGAAACGCCGCGCGGACGCACGCGCCGTTCGGGCACCGGTGCGCGCGACTCTCCCCACCTGGCTGCCGCTGGCGCTGGTTCTTGCCGCCGCGGCCGCGACCCACGCCGCCGTCCTGCGCGCCCCCTTCTTCGCCGACGACTATCTCTTCCTCGATCAGGTGCGCGCGCGGCCGCTGGTCGACGCCCTGGTCTCTCCGGATCCGCTCGGCAACTTCCTGCGCCCGGTGGGTCGACAGCTCCACTTCTGGATCTGGTCGCACGCCACGGGCGAGTCGCCGCTCGCTTTCCATGTCGTGAATTTGCTCGTCTTCCTGGGCGCCGTCGTCCTGCTCTACGAGATCGCGCGGCGCCTGGCGGGCCGCGGACCGGCGTTCGTGGCCGCGGCCTTTCTTGCGCTCCAGTACGCGGCCGACGTGCCGCTCCTATGGGCTTCGGGGAGCCAGGATCTGCTCGCGCTCACCTTGGGTCTCGGCGCGATCCTGCTCGCCATGGAGGATCAGAACGTGGCGGCGGCGTTCGTCTTTCTGCTCGCCGTGCTGTCGAAGGAGACGGCGGCCGCCGTGCCGCTTCTCTGCCTCGTGGCCGGGCGGCGCAGCGCCGAATCCTGGACCGCGACGCTCAGGCGCCAAGCGCCCATTCTCGTCGCCCTCGCGGCGTGGGCGGGCGCCTGGCTTGCCACGCTCGGAACACGACATGCCTCGCCCGCGGGCGCGCCGGCGGCGGGAGCAGCGATGGCCACGCTCGTGCATGCGCTCCAGGTCGCGCTCGGTTTCGAGTGGCAGGCCGACAATCCGCTCGCCGTGCTCGCGCATCCACTCGTCTGGCTGCCGCCCGCCGCCGCCGGGCTCGCCGCCTGGTGGGCCGCACGCAGCGCGCGGCCTTCACGGCGCTTGTGGGTCCTCGGGAGCGCGGTCGCTCTCCTGGGTGCGCTACCCGTGATCGCGGTGGCCTCGATCTGGAGCGCCTACTTCTATCTCCTCGCCATGGCCGGCGTGGGCCTGCTGCTCGGCGCCGCCTGCGGGCGCTCACCCGGGCTCGCCGCCGCCGTCGTGTTCGCGCTCGGATTCACCTCGGCCAACGCTCGCCTCACCGAGGAGTTTTCCACCGCGCTCGGGCCATGGACGCGCCTCTCGCACGTGAACCGCTTCTATCTCGACCGCGCCATGACCAAGGTCGCGCGCTATCTCGAGCAGATGAAGGAGCAGGAACCCACCCTGCCGCCCCGGAGCACCATCTTCTTCGGCAACTTCCCGGGATTCCTCGGCTGGCAGGCGGGCGACGGGCCGCTGGCGCGGTGGGCGTACCGCGACTCGAGCGTGCGCTCCTATTACGTTTCCGGTTTCGACCGCGCGCATGCCGCGCGCGGTCCCTATTACTTCTTCGTCATCCGCAACGACAGCCTGGTCGAAATCCGTAACAAGGATGCGCTTCTCCAGGACCTGTGGTACACGCACTTCCTCTACCAGGACTGGACGGCGGCCCAGGAGATCATCCACGCCGAGCTGCCGCTCACGCACCATCCTCAGTTCGTCATCTATTGGCTGGGCTGGACCGAGTACGCGCTCGGCGACACCGCGAAAGCGTACGCGCTGCTCCGGCCGTTCAAGATGAGCCTGACGCGCGGGCCGAGCCCCGAGCTCCCGGCGATCGATGCCGCCATCGCGGCTCGCGATACGATGGCCGCATTTCGCGCCCTGTCGGCGGCGATTCCGCGCCACGCGCTCGATGCCACGCTGCACGGCCGCATGAGCGATCTCCTAGTCGCGCGCCGCGACGGACTCACGCTCGGCGGCCTCGAGGCTTCTCTCACCACAGTGCTCGACTCGACCGACATCCTCGGCTGGCGGCGGCTCGCCACCTTGCAGCTCCTGGGGAACGGACCGTACGAAGCCAAGCGCTCGCTCGATCGCTACTTCGCGCTCGGGGGGACGACGGCCCGCGGCGACTCGCTGGCGGTGGCGCTCGAACGTTTGGTGGAGGCGGCACTCCCGGGCGGAGCGCTGGTGCAGCGAGGCATCCGCCGCTAGGCGGCTTGCGGCTTCTGGAAGACCAGGCAGACGTTGCCCATGAGCGAGCGCAGGTGCGCCGACATGAGCGCGCGGTCGTAGGCGCGGGCCAGCGAGCGCGCCACCGGAAAACGCTGCAGGTAGTCTTCGGTGCTCGAGAAATGCCACACGTCGCGGGCGCGGAAGCCCGCCGTCTCGAAGAGCTTCACCAGCCCGGCGATGGAGCGATACGAATAGTACTTCTCACCCACCACGTGGCCGCGCACCAGCTTGTGGAACCACAGCGGCGTCCAGCGCGCCAGCCGGAACTCGAGCGCGGTGGGATTGGGCACGCTGGCCACGTACACGCCGCCGGGGCGCAGCACGCGGTAGATCTCGATGGCCGCGCGCTCGACGTCGGTCACGTGCTCGAGCAGATAGTTGGAGAAGGCGGCGTCGTAGCTCGTGGGCGCCACCGGCGCCATGGCCTGCACGGGGCAGCAAAACACGTTACGCACGTAGGGGCGGTCGACGTGGGCGTCGACGAGATCGAGGCGATCGCTGACGAAGCGCGCCCCACGCGCCACCAGCGTATCCTCGATGAGCACGCTCGTCCCCGCACCCACGCTCAAGAGCGCGGGCACCGCACCGTCATGCGGCGCGAGCAGCTCGTTCAGGGTTTCGATGAGTCGAAGCTCGGCGGGCGTCTGCACGGGGCAGCCCTCGATGTTCAGTCGATCGTCAGTCGTCGGCTCGCAAGAAGAAATTCTGGTACAGGAGCGCGGCCACGCCTCCGCCGAGGAGCGGTCCCACCCAGTAGATCCAGTGGCTCGTCCACACGCCGGCGGCGAGCGCGGGGCCGAAGGTCCGCGCCGGATTCATCGACGCCCCTGAGATGTAGCCGCCCATGAGGATATCAAAAGTGACGGTGAGGCCGATGCCAAATCCGCCGATGCGCGGGGCGCGCGCGTCGACGGCCGTGCCCCACACCGCCAGCACCAGCAGGAAAGTGAGTATGGCTTCGACCCAGAGCGCGGTGAACGTCGAAGCACCGTGGTTGGGCACCGGCACTCCCGAAGCGACCAGAGCGCGCACCTCGAGCGGAAATGCGGCACAGACGAGAAGGCCGGCCACGAAAGCGCCCAGGAGCTGCGAGATCCAGTACGCCACACCGCGGCTCGCGGGCATCCGCCCCGTGAGCACGAATCCGAAAGTCACCGCCGGGTTGAAGTGTCCTCCAGAGAAGGGCGCGAGGGCGGTGATGGCGATGCCGAGAGCGAGTCCGTGGGCGAGCGCGATGCCCAAGAGATCGAGCTGACCGCCGCTCAGCTTGCTGGCGCAGATCGCGCCCGCGCCGATGAAGCACAACATGAAGGTGCCAATGAATTCCGAAACATAGGCTCGCATCCCGTTCATGGTCCCTCCTGCTGGGGCTGCAGAATGAACGGGCCGGTCCCATGGGACCGGCCCTTCCGGGAATGGAGCGGAAGACGGGATTCGAACCCGCGACAACCACCTTGGCAAGGTGGGGCTCTACCGGGCTGAGCTACTTCCGCGTGGGCGCTAAAGTATCGGCGGCCCTCGCCGCCTGTCAAGGCGAGCGCGATGCTTCGGCGCGCGTGTTCGCGTTGACTCCCCACAGGCCGTGTGCTATCGCCGCTGCATGCCGGTCCTCGTCCACAAGTATGGCGGCACCTCGGTGGGCACCGTCGAGCGCATCCAGGCGGTCGCCGACCGCGTGCTCGCCGCGCACAAGGCCGGCCACCACCTCGTCGTGGTGGTGAGCGCGATGGGCCAGTACACGGACGACCTGCTCGATCTCGCGGGTCAGATCACCAAAGCGCCCAACCAGCGTGAGATGGACATGCTGCTCACCGCCGGCGAGCGCATCTCGATGGCGCTCCTGGCACTCGCTCTCCAACATCGCGGCGCCAACGCCATCTCGTTCACCGGCTCGCAGAGCGGCATCTTGACCGATGAGCGGCACGGCCGCGCGCGCGTCACCGAGATCCGCCCCCATCGCGTGCGCGAGGCACTCAACAAGGGCGCGATCGTCATCGTCGCCGGATTCCAGGGCGTGTCGCGCGAGCGAGAGGTGACGACACTGGGCCGCGGCGGCTCGGACACCACGGCGGTGGCGCTGGCCGCGAGCCTGGGCGGCCCGTGCGTGATCTACACCGACGTCGACGGCGTGTTCAGCGCCGATCCGCGTCTCGTGCCCGAAGCGCGACGCCTGCCGCGCGTCGGCTACGACTTCATGTCCACGCTCGCGCACTCGGGTGCTCAGGTGCTGCACGCGCGCTGCGTGGATCTTGCCGCCAAGTATCGCGTACCCCTCGAAGTGCGCTCGTCGTTCACGGAAGGAGAAGGCACCATGATCACCGATCCCGCTTCGCTGGAAGGCCCGAGCGTGCGCGCCGTGGCGCTCGAGCGCCATGCCGTGCTGGCCGTGCTCGAGGGCGCCGACTGCGCCCCCGGCGCCGAAGGATCGGTGCTCGAAGTGCTCTCGGCGCTCGACGTGCCGGTGACCCAGCTCGCGCTCGACGCCGCGCACGGGCGCGTCCGCCTGGCGTGGACGCTGGGCGAGAGCGAAGCCGCGGCGTTCGAGAGCGCGTGGGGCGAAGCCAAGAAGCCCGCCGGGCGCTGGCAGCTGGCGATGGAGCGCGGGCGCGCGCTCGTCACCCTGGCCGGCCACGATCTCGCCGGCGACGCCGACGTGGCTTTGGCCGCCGCCCAGGTCTTGTCGCGCTCCGAGATCCCAGTGCTGGGTGCCCGCGCCACGCCTCTGGCGGTGAGCTTCCTCGTCCCCTCCGAGCGCGCCGACGATGCGGTGCGCCGCCTGCATGCCGAGCTCGTGGAGAAAGCCGGAGCGAGAGCGGCTCGCTAAGGTCGGCGGCTCCAGCTCACGCGTGAGGCCGAACCGAAGTTTTGTGCAGGGCTTCGGCATAGGCCTCTTCGTATTTCTTCGCCGAGGCATCCCACGAGAAGTCTCCGGCCATGCCGTTGGCTTGCACGCGGCGCCATGCCTCCGGCTCTCGATACGTAGCGAGCGCGCGCTGCAGGCACGCCATCATGGCCGCCGCGGTGTAAGGCTCGAACGAGAAGCCGTTCCCCTTCCCGTTCGCAGGGCCGAAGTCGTGCACGGTGTCGGCGAGGCCGCCCGTGGCGCGGACGACGGGCACCGTGCCGTAACGCAGGCTCATCATCTGGTTCAAGCCGCAGGGCTCGTAGCGCGACGGCATGAGGAACAGATCGGCGCCGGCCTCGATGCGATGCGACAAGGGCTCGTCGAAGCCGAACACGGCGTGCACGCGCTCCGGCATCTCCTTCGCCCAGCGCGCGAAGAGATCGTGATACTTCTTGGCCCCCGAGCCGAGGACGAAGAGCCGCATTTCGAGCTTGGCGAGCGAGGCTTCGGCCGCCGCGAGCAGATCGAATCCTTTTTGATCCGCGAGCCGCGACACGATGCCGACGATCGGCCAGCCGGAGTCCTCGGGCCACCCCGCTTCGCGCGCCAGCGCGTTCTTGCAAACCGTCTTGCCGGCCAGCTCCTGGGACGAGTAGCGCGCGGCAATCTCTGAATCGGTCTCCGGATTCCAAATGCCCGTGTCGATGCCGTTCAGAATCCCGCGCAGATCGGCGGCGCGCGCGCGGAACACGCCTTCGAGCCCGTGACCGTACTCGGCCGTGGTCTGGATCTCCTTGGCGTAGCGCGGGCTCACCGTCGTGAGAATGTCCGAGAACTCGAGACCCACCTTGAGGAAGTTGAGCTTGCCATAGAACTCGAAAGGCGATCCCGGCGTCACGCCACCACCGGGGACGCCGGCCCTCGTCAGCGTGGCCGCGGGATAGATGCCTTGGTAGCCCACGTTGTGCGCCGTGAACACGATGCCGGTGCCCTTGAAGAACGGATCTCCGGCGTACGCCAGCTTGAGATAGGCCGCCGCGAACGACGTCTGATAGTCGTTCAGGTGCACGATGTCGGGCGGACGGCCGAGCCGTTTCATGGCCTCGCACACCGCGCGGCAGAAGAAGAGGAAGCGCTCGGCGTTGTCGGGGTATTCCTCGCCCGTGGCCGGGTCGACATAGATGCCTTCGCGCTGGAAGTAGGCGCGCGCGCCCTCGTGATCGACGAGATAGATGGTGGCGCGGCTCCCCGGAAGCTTCAGCTGATGCACCGCCGCCAGCTCGTCGCGATCGCCGAACGGCACCGCAAAGACGTCCAGCACCGGCGTGCGCACAGCTCCCACGGGAATGGTGAGCGCGCGGTAGTCGGGAAGGAAGCAATCGACGTCGTGGCCGCGCTCCGCGAGCACGTCGGTGAGCGCGGACGCGACATCGCCGAGGCCCCCGACTTTGACGAGCGGCACGCGCTCGGCTGAGAGAAAGGCGATGCGCATGGCGGTCAGCGCTGCCTTGGCGCCGCCGCGCCCGCTTCACGCAGACGTTGCGCGGCCTCTTCGGGCGAGGTGGCGACGATGTGCACGCCGCTCCCCCACTCGAAGCCGGCCAGACGCGCGGTGCGCGGCATGACTTCCACGTGCCAGTGAAACGAAGGCAGCTGGGGACTCCGGCAGGGCGCGTTGTGCAGGACGAAGTTGTAGGCCGGGTGCTGCAAGACCGATTGCAGCCGCCCCACCACGTCGGTGAGAGCGCGCGCCAGACCTTCGTCCTGGGCGCCGTCGCCATCCTCGAAGGCGGTGGCATGGCGCACGGGCGCGATCCAGGTCTCGTATTCGAAGCGGGGCGCGAAGGCGCAGGCGGCGAAGAAGCCGTCGGCGTCGCGCACGACGCGATCTCGCGCGGCGCGCTCGCGCTCGATCGCCTCGCACCACGCGCAGCGCCCCGTGCCGTCATAGCGATCGGCGGCCGCGCCCATCTCGGTGCGCGCCACGCTGGGCACGAAGTCGAGCCCCAGGATCTGCGCGTGCGCGTGCTCGATGGTGGCGCCGGCCGAAGCGCCGTGGTTCTCGAAGGCCAGCACGTAAGCCAGGCGCGTGTCGCGGGCGAGCCCGCTCAGCCGCTCGCGCAATGCCCGAAACACGAGCGTCGCCTGCTCGACCCCCATCGTCCCCAGATCGCCGTCGTGATCCGGCGTTTCGATCAGCACTTCGTGGACGCCAATGCCCGGGCGGGAAGCGAAGAACTCGCCGGAAGCCTGCGGCGCGGGATCGACCAGCGAGATCGCCGGGAAGCGATTGGGCACCAGGCGCACACGCCATCCCGGGGCATCCGCCGGCGTGCCGTCGCGGTGGGCCAGGATCTCGTTGGGCGTCTCGCGCTCGCGGCCGGGACAGAACGGACACGGCCGCTCGGCGCGCGTGGGTTGGTCTTCGAGATACTCCGAAGGGCGCTCGGCGCGCTCGGGAGAGACGAGGGTCCAGCGTTCGAGGAGCGGATCCTTGCGCAGCTCGGACATGATGCCAGTCTAGCGGGTGCGAGGCCCCGCTTCCCAGGCCGCACGAAGAGCGGCCTCCTCGGTGGGCGTGAGCTCGCGTTCGCGACGCCCCATGGCGGTGCGCGCGGTCTCGATGAATTTGTCCCAGGCGTGGGCCTCGGCGCGCTCGCCGTCCCACCACGACCAGCCCGGCACGTGTTTGGGCGTGAACTGTCCGCCGGCGAAGAGATTCGAGCCCGGGCCGATGACGGCTCCCGTAGCGATCAGCGTTCCAATGCCGGTCTTCACATGATCGCCGATGAAGCAGCCCACTTTGGATTCGCCGCTGTCGCGCTCCTTACCCTCGACCCATACGCGCACGGCGCCATACGTGTTCTTGAGATCGCTGTTCGTGGTCAGGGCTCCCAGGTTCACCCATTCGCCGACCACGGCGTGCCCGAGGAATCCCTGGTGGCGCTTGTTGGCGTAGCCGCGAAAGATCGTGGCCTCGACTTCGCCGCCCACGCGGCATTGTGGGCCGAGGGCGACGCGCGACAGCCTTCCGCCGAGGAGCTGCGTGCTTTCGCCGATGATGGCGGGACCTTCCAAATGCGTGAACGGGGCGAGACTCGCGCCCTCGGCGATGACGATCGGCCCCGGTCGCGCGTCGAGCACGCATCCGGGATCGATGCGCACGTCGCGCGCCACCGAGATGCGCGTGCCGAGCAGATGCACGTTGGGCAGGGTCGGCGTTCCGCCCGGATCACCCAGAGCCTGAACGTCGCGATCGATCTCATGGTCGAGCAGCGTGAGCAGGTCCCAGAGCTGGCGCACCCAAACCACTTCGCATGGCAGCTCGCGCCAATCCGACGGCAGCGGAGCGCCAGCCTTGGTGAGCGCCATGGCCCGCGCCGACGGCACCTCGGCGCGATGCCACACCCCGACGATGGCTCCGGTCGAGTCCACGAGCCGCACGCCCTCGGTGAGCGTGGGACCGGCATCGGGCGGAGCGCCGAGCGGAATCGCGGCTCCATTCCACCAGAGGATGGATCCGCGCGCCTGCTCGCTCTCCGCTTCCACGGCGAGCTCGCGCCGCGCCGCGAAGGCCTCGACGATCGGTGCGCGCCCGCGATTGCCGGAGCTCTCGACCGCCACGGCGAGCGGCTTCCAGATGTCGCGGGTCTTTTCCCAAAGGCAACGTACGCCGAGGCGCAGATCCCACACCGGCCGCGTGGCCGAGAGCGGCCACAGCGATTTCCAGTTTTCATCTTCGTAGAGGACGAGCAGATCAGGGGTCATGAGCCGGTGGGCCCTGCCGAGCGGATGACGAAGGCCCCCGGATAACCCGGACGCACCTGATCGCGCAGTGCGGTCGCTTGGTCGTAGGTCATGCAGTCGTCCCCCGCCCGCACTTTCGAGAGCCCATTTTCGACGGCGACATGAACCGGCACGCCAAGCCGCGAGCTCTCCTGCGCCGCCATGTCGCGGGCGCGATCCGGATCCGAAACCGCGGTGAGTTGCACTTGCCAGCAACCACCTGGCGAAGGAGTACTGCCTTGCGAGACCGGCGCCGTCGCCTGCACGACGTCATGACGCGACCGCTCTTCGACATCGCGAGGTATGGGTACCTTCGCCGGATCTTGCAGGCTGTCGAGCACGCGCTTGGCGATCTTGCTCGGACCGCCGGAAGGCGGCTGCCAGGCATCAGCCGGCGCGGCCACGAGCAACAATATGAGAACGAGCGCGGTCTTCATTCCCAACCTCGGCGCTTCAATTCGGCGACGGCTTTGCGCACGTCTTCGGCGCGGTCCA
>DASYSL010000166.1:0-7126 GCA_036003365.1 Candidatus Eiseniibacteriota bacterium | reverse complement strand
GGCGGCTTCGGAGCCGCGCTCCGTCGATTCCTTGACCAGGAGATCGAGGGTGCCCATGGCCACATCGAAGAGATTTCGGTAGCGGCGATGCTCGTGGAAGCTCGAGACCACGCGCACCGCGAGCACCACGTCGGCGCCCATGCCGCGACACACCTGCACGGGTAGATTGTCGGTGAGCCCGCCATCCACGAGCACGCTCTCGCCATCGAGCACCGGCGAGAAGATCACCGGAATGGCAGAGGACGCGCTCAACGCGTGCGCCACCGGGCCCGAGCGGATGACGACGGGCCGGGCGGTACGAAACTCGGTGGCCACGATCGCCATGGGAATGGGCAGGTCCTCGAGCCGCTTGTCGCCCAACGTAGAGGCCAAATAGCGCTCCATCTCGCCCGAGTGGAAGAAGCCCATGCGTGGGATGCCGAGCATGCGGAGCGAGCGCCAGCGCAGCCTGTCGACGAACGCGAGTTGCTTCGAAAGAGGGACACCGGCAGCGTAGAATGCGCCCACGATGGCGCCGCACGAAGTACCGGCGATGTAGCTGGGTTGGATGTGCGCCTGCTCGAGCACGCGCATGACGCCCACGTGCGCCGCGCCGCGCGATCCACCGCCCGAGAGCGCCAAGCCCAGTTTCTTCATCAGATGCCCCGGTCCTGACCGCCGTCGACCAAGAGATTCACTCCGTTCACGAACGCCGCCTGCTCCGAGCACAGAAACGCGACCACGGCGCCGATCTCCTCGGGCTCGGCCAGGCGACCGACCGGGATGTCGGCGGCGATGGCGCGCAGCGCCTGCATCGCTCCCCGTCCCGTCTCCTCGCGCTTGGCATTGGCCACTTCGATCACGCGCTCCGTCCTCGTGTAACCCGGGCTCACCATGTTGATCGTGATCCCGTCCTTGCCGTGCGTCCGCGCCAGGAGGCGCGTGAGCGCCACGAGCCCGGGCCGCACGCCGCTCGAGATCGCAAGCTCGGCCCTGGGCTCCGAGGTCACGAGCGAGCCGATGATCGCGATCCTCCCCCAGCCCCCCTTCTGCATGTGGGGGATGGCCGCATGCATGAGCCGCGACGTGGTCAGGAAGGTCAGCCGGAAGCCCTTCTCCCAGTCCTCGGGCGAAAGCTCCACGAAATGCCCTGCCTTGGGTCCGCCGGCGTTGGGCACCAGGATGTCGAGCGCGCCGAACGCGCGCACGGTCTCCTCGACCGCCCGCTCACACTCTCCCTGTTCCTGGAGATCGGCACGGATTGCGAGCGTCTGGACGCCGAACTCCTTGGCGAGCGCATCAGCCGCCTGCTCGAGTTCGGGCTCGCGCCTCGCGACCATGGCCACGCGCGCGCCCTCGGCCGCGAGCGCCCGTGCCGAGGCCAGCCCGATCCCGGCCGAGGACCCGCCAACAAGCGCTGCCCTGTTTCGGATCTTAAGATCCATCGCGACCTCCTAATCCTCTCTGCGCCAACAAATTACACGGTCCTGCCGTAAATCCTCGTCATAGCGTCCGTATCAACTCCGTATCAGCACCGTCACATGCTCATATTTTTCAATCCATTAGCTACTTCCCGCATCCGGAAGATTGACCGGCGCCGATAACCTCAACAAGATAGCGCCCGACTCGGCGCTCGTGCGCCATTCGACCTGGACGCGGAGGACCCGTTGGCAACCAGTGAAGTCTTCGATGTGGCCGTCATCGGAAGCGGCCCCGGCGGTTATGTCGCCGCCATTCGGGCCGGGCAACTTGGTCTCAAGACTGCCGTCATCGAGAGAGATTCCAGGCTCGGCGGCACCTGCTTGCTCCGCGGCTGCATTCCGACCAAGGCATTCCTCCATACCGCCGACTTGCTCGACGAGATCCGCCACTCCCAGGTGCACGGGATCGTGGCGCCGGACCCGCGCGTCGACATCAATCAGGTTCTGGCTCGGAAGAACAAGGTGGTGAATCAGCTTTCCAACGGAGTGAACTACCTCCTGAAGAAGAACAAGGTACAGGTCTTCGCGGGTCGAGGCACCCTGGCGGGCAAGGATTCGATCACGCTGACCGCCGAGGGCAAGGAAACCGCCACCGTTCGCGCCAAGAACATCGTGCTGGCGACCGGCAGCGAGGTGCGCGCCATCGCGAGCCTCAAGACCGACGGCAAGGTGGTCATCAACTCCGATCACATCCTCGACATGGCCGAGATTCCGGCGACTTTGCTGGTGATCGGAGCGGGCGCCGTGGGCACGGAGTTCGCGTCCATCTTCCTGCGCTTCGGGAGCAAGGTCACGCTGGTCGAGATGATCGACCGCCTCCTGCCCATCGAGGACGCCGAGATCTCACGCGAGCTGGAGCGGCTCCTCAAGAAGCAGGGCATGGACTGCCGGCCCGGCACCTCGGTGACGAATCTCGAGGTCAAGAACGGCAAGGCCGAGGTCACGCTCAAGGACAAGGAAGGCAAGGAGTCCAAGGCCACCTTCGACAAGGTGCTGGTGGCCGTGGGCCGCAAGCCCAACACGTCCGGCAACGGCTTCGCCGAGAACGGCGTCAAGATGACGAAGGAAACCGTGGACGTGGACGCGCACTTCAAGACGTCCGTCCCCAACATCTACGCCATCGGTGACATCATCGCCGCACCCATGCTGGCGCACGCCGCCTCGCATGAGGGCATTCACGTGATGCACGAGATCGCGGGCAAGCCGCTCGAGGAGCCGATGCTCATGTCGCGCGTGCCCAACGCCACCTACTGCTTTCCGGAGGTGGCGTCGATCGGGCTCACCGAGGCGCAGGCGAAGGAGAAGAAATACGACGTGGTGGTCTCCAAGTTCCCGTTCGTCGGCATCGGCAAGGCGCTGATCATGGGTCAGACCGACGGGTTCGTGAAGATCGTGTCGGAGAAGAAGTATCACGAGGTTCTCGGCGTCCACATCATCGGCCCGCGCGCGACGGAATTGATCTCGCCCGCGTCGGTGGCGATGGCGCACGAGGCAACGGCCGAGAGCCTGGCCAACGCGATCCAGGCGCATCCGACGGTGTCGGAGGCGATCGGTGAGGCGGCGCACGGTGTCTACGGGATGGCCATCCACTACTAATTCCGCTCTTCCAGGCGGAGTCGCACCCGGGCGCGCGTACTGGCTCGGGCGCGTGGGCTATCTCGAGGCGGCGCGCCTGCAGCAGGCGCTCTTGAGCGAGAGGCAGGCGGGCCGCGTGCCCGATGTCTTCCTCCTGCTCGAGCACCCGCCGGTGATCACCATGGGCCGCGGCGCGCACGCCGAGCACGTGCTGGCGGCGCGTGACACGCTGGCCCGGGCGGGGGCGACGGTGTGGGAGACGACGCGCGGCGGCGACGTCACCTACCACGGCCCCGGGCAGCTCGTGGGCTACGGGATCGTGGATCTGCGCCAGCGTGGCCGCGATGTCGGCCGCTACTTGCGCGATCTCGAAGAAGCGCTGATCCGCACGCTCGGCGAGTACGGTTTCGCCGGCAGCCGGCGCGCCGGCATGACCGGCGCCTGGGTGGGCGAGCGCAAGGTGGCGGCGATCGGCGTGCGCGCCGAGAAGTGGGTGACGGCGCACGGGTTCGCGCTCAACGTCGAGCCCGAGCTCGCGCACTTCGAGTGGATCGTGCCGTGCGGGATCCGCGAGTACGGCGTGGGTTCCATCGCTTCTTTGTTGCGCGAGCGCGACGGTCTGCAAGCGCGCGTGCCGTCGCTCGCGGAAGTGGCCGAGGTGGCGCGCCAGCATCTGGGTGAGGTGTTCGGGCTCGATCTCCGGATGGGCGAGCCCGGCGAGCTGGACGCGCTCGCCGTCCATGATCCGGCGCCGCTCGGCGGCGTGAAGCAGCTCTTCTGAGGAAACCGAGAAAGGATGGACCGCGCATGGCGGACCAGCGATCACAAACCTCCGCCCGCGCGGGCGGCAAGAAAGCCAACCGGAAGCTCGACAACGTCTCGAGCAACGGAGGAAGCACGGTGAGCACACAGATCGGCGCCCAAGAAGCGCAGGGCAGCCAGCCCAAGCTCTATCGCGACGCGCCCGAGGGGACGATTCCGGCCGAGACGCGGCGGAAGATCCTCTACAACATGAAGATGACGCGCGAGGTCGACGACCGCATCGAGCGCAAGCTCTATCGCCAGGGCAAGATCCTGGGCGGCGTCTACACCGGTCGCGGCCAGGAGGCGATCTCGGTCGCGTTCACCATCGCGCTCGGGCCCAAGGACTTCATCATCCCGTCGCACCGGGACATGGGCGTCTACGTGGCGCGCGGCATGTCGCTGTACCGCATCTTCGCCCAGTACCTCGGGCGCAAGGACGGCCCGGCGCGGGGGAAGGACGGCAACATGCACATGGGCGACCTGAAGCTCGGGCTCGTGTCCTTCGTGTCGATGCTCGCCGACTCGATTCCCATCGTCACCGGCGCCGCCATGACCTTCAAGTTCCGCAACGAGCCGCGCGTCGCCATCACCTTCGGCGGCGAGGGCGCGACCTCGCGCGGTGACTGGCATGAGGGCATCAACATGGCCGCGGTGCAGAAGGCGCCGGCCGTGTTCGTGATCAACAACAATCAGTACGCGTACTCGACTCCCGTCTCGGAGCAGTACGCGTGCGAGACGCTGGCCCAGCGCGGCGTCGCCTACGGCATCCCCGGCTACCGTGTCGACGGCAACGATCCCGACGTCGTGTTCCGCACGGCGCGCGAGGTGGTCGAGCGCGCGCGCACGGGCGGCGGGCCGAGCATCGTGGAGTGCCTGACCTTCCGCATGACCGGCCACTCGGCGCACGACGATCCGTCGCATTACGTGCCCAAGGAGCGCTTCGAGGAGTGGGAGCCGCGCGATCCCGTGGCGCGCTACACGCAGCGTCTGCTCGAAGAAAAAGTGATCGATGCGGCGTGGGTCGAGCGCACCGAGGCCGAGATCAAGGCCGCGGTCGACAAGGCGGTCGAAGAGGCCGAGGCCTGCCCCTTCCCCGAGCCCGAAGAAGCGCTCACCGACGTGTACTACGACCCCAAGCGCCCGGTCGTGAACCAGTAGCGCGAGAGGACCCCATGGCAGCGATCACGTATCTGGAAGCGATCCGACAGGGTCTGTTCGAGGAGATGCGCAAAGACGAGCGCGTCGTGTGCATGGGCGAGGACATCGCCCAGTACGGCGGCGCGTTCAAGGTGACGCAGGGGCTCTACGACGAGTTCGGCCCGACGCGCGTGATCAACACGCCGATCGCCGAGTCGGCCATCGTGGGCGCCGCCATCGGCATGTCGATGAACGGCCTTTTGCCCGTGGTCGAGATGCAGTTCATCGACTTCATCACCTGCGCCTTCGACCAGATCACGTCCTACGCGGCGAAGAGCCGCTACCGCTGGGGCGTGGGCGTGCCCATCGTGATCCGCGGACCGTCGAGCGGCAACGTGCACGGCGGGCCCTTCCACTCGGCCAATCCGGAGATGTATTTCGCGCACACGCCGGGGCTCAAGGTGGTCGAGCCGGCTACGGTGTACGACGCCAAGGGTCTCTTGAAGGCGGCGATCCGCGACCCGGACCCGGTGCTCTACTTCGAGCCCAAGTACCTGTACCGCCGCATCAAGGATGAGCTGCCGAGCGAGGAGTACATCGTGCCCATCGGCCGGGCGGCGATGCGCAAGGAAGGCACCGACATCACGCTCGTGACCTACGGCGCCATGCTCTACGTGGGAATGGAAGCCGCCGAGCACCTGGAGAAGGAAGGAATCTCGCTCGAGGTCATCGACCTGCGCTCGATCCTGCCTTTCGACGAGGAGATGATCCTGTCGTCGGTCAAGAAGACGAGCCGCTGCATCATTCTGCACGAGGACACGCTCACCGGCGGGCTCGGCGGCGAGATCGCGGCACGCATCGTCGATCAGGCCTTCGTGTATCTCGAGGCGCCGGTGAAGCGTGTCACCGCTCCCGACACCCCGGTGCCGTTTGCCCAGACGCTGGAGGAGTTCTTCCTGCCCAAGGCGAGCGACGTGATCCGCGTGTCCAAGGAGCTGATGGCGTTCTAGGAGTCCCGGAGTACCGCGGGAGGAGAGAGATGGCAACGGAAGTCGTCATGCCCCAGATGGGCGAGTCGATCGCCGAGGGCACGGTCACCAAGTGGCTGAAGAAGGTGGGCGAGAAGGTCGAGCGCGACGAGCCCCTGCTTGAGATCTCGACCGACAAGGTGGACACCGTCATTCCCTCGCCGGCGGCGGGGACCATCACCGCGATCAAGGTGGAAGAGGGCCAGACGGTGCCCATCAACACCGTGATCGCCGAGCTCGACGGTGCGGGCGGCGGCCAGGCGGCTGCACCCGCGCCGGCAGCTCCGGCGCCCGCGGCGGCGGCTCCACCGGCTGCACAGCCGGCAGCGGCTTCACCGCCACCTCCAGCGCCGGTATCTGCACCAGCGCCGGCGCCCGCTCCGGCTCCGGTGGCGCAGCCCGCCCCGCAGCCTGCGCCAGCGGCGGTCGCAACCGCTCCCCCGCCGCCCCCAACGCCTGCGCCGCGGCCCACCACGGTTCCGCCCGTGCCGGCCACGGTTCCGGCGGGGAACGGCCAGCAGCGTCCTGCGGCGATCGCGCCCGCGGGGAGCGGCCGCTTCCTCACTTCTCCGCTCGTGAAGCGCATCGCGCGTGAGGAGAACGTGGATTTGCGGCAGGTGCCGGGAACCGGCATGGGCGGGCGCGTGACGCGCCACGACATCCTCGGTTTCCTCGAGACGCGCAAGGCGGGAACCGCATTGCCCGCCGAGCCTCGCTTGGCTCCGGCGCCCGCGCCGACGGCGGCACCGAGCGCCATGCCGCAGGCGGCGGCCGCGACGGCTTCACCGAGCCCGGCGTTCGAGGCCCAGGTGATGGCCGGCGACCGCGTCGAGAACATGACCACCATGCGCCGGCTCATTGCCGAGCACATGGTGTATTCGAAGCGCGTCTCGCCGCACGTCTACACGATGTTCGAGTTCGACATGACGAACATCGTGAAGCTTCGCGCCCAGCAGAAGGACGCGTTCGAGAAGGCCGCGGGCGTCAAGCTCACCTACATGCCGTTCGTCGCCCGCGCCGTGTGCCACGCCCTCAAGAAGAATCCGCTGGTGAACTCGAGCGTGCGCGGCAGCGAGGTGGTGTACCACAATCACGTGAACCTCGGCATCGCCGTGGCCCTCG
>DASYSL010000165.1:0-3406 GCA_036003365.1 Candidatus Eiseniibacteriota bacterium | reverse complement strand
TCGACTTCCGCATGCATTACCGCAACGCCGACGGCGGCGAGGCCGACATGTGCGGGAACGGCGGCCGCGTGCTGGCCGCGTTCGCGACCACGCGGGGATTGGGCCGAAAAGACGCGCCGGGCGCGACCCTGGTGCGCTTCCTCTCGCGCTGGGGCGAGCACGAGGCGCGCGTGCGCGCCACCGCCACCGACCTCTATGACGTGACGCTCACGCTTCCCGACGTGCCCGCACCCGAGGCCATCGACCTCGACGCCCCGTGGGGGCCGATCCAGGCCTTGCTCGTGCGCGCCGGCGTGCCGCATCTGGTCGTCGATCGCGCGCAGACGCCGGCGGCCACGCTCGAGCGCATCGAGATCGTGCCCTGGGGCCACGCGCTGCGCAGCCACACGCGGCTCGGCGTCCCGGGCGCCAACGTCGACTTTGTCGAGCGCGCTCCCGACGGCGTGCTCGCGGTTCGCACCTACGAGCGCGGCGTGGAAGGCGAGACCCTGGCCTGCGGCACGGGCGCCACCGCCACCGCCTCGGCGGCGGTGCACTGGGCCTGGGGTCGGTCGCCCGTGCGCCTGCGCACCAAGGGCGGCGATCTCCTGACCGTGACCTTCGAGAACGCAGGCGGCGCCCTGCGCGAGGTCACCCTCGAAGGCCCGGCACAGCGCGTCTTCGCGACCGAGTACGAATCACCCACCCCCACGCGAAAGCCGAGCTGGGCGAAAGGATCGCTGGACCCGAAGTAAGGCCGCCCGAAAGGCACATCGTCGTGATGCAAGACCGCCCCGTCGTGCGCGCGACGGGGCGGTCCTCACGGCCGTGGATCGAGTACGTCTCGTGTTAGCGACCAGGCTCCGAGGCGATGTTCTTCCCAGTCGACTTCTCCCAATTCAAGAAGAGGAATCCACCCGGCGCCTCGAGCGGCGCCCGACCGGGCGGCGGCGTGATTTGCAGCTGCAGCTCCTCGATCGGGTTGTGCGTGCAGTCCCAGCAAGCGAGCGCCCAATCGCCTTCGCGGCGTGTGCGAGAGAGCAGCATGACGTGCACCATTGCGCTGTCGGTGACCAGGACGTCGTTGCGATACAAGCGCCCGTACGCCCAAAGCGCGAGCGAGGATTGGATCGTGGGTACGAGCGGCGTGTGCACGTTCGAGGCGCCATGGTAGTAGAGGCCCATGATTACGCCCCCGAAGCGCGGATTGAACGGAATGTCACGGGTTTGCACGCGATCCATGACGAGCTTCCAGCGCGACTCATCCTGCGTGGTGAACTCGGCCGTGCCGTCGACCGCGTCGCCGGTGGCGCCGCGGTCGGTGGCCTCGATGGCGATCGTACCGGTGACCGGGGCGACGTTGTTCGAGTAGGGGCCCAGGTGAGCCTTCTTCTCGAGGTCGGCTTTCTGATCGGCGGGCCGCTGCGTGATCACGGCTTCGGCGCTGTCGGCGAAGGGAAACGGACCGGGCAGAATCTGGATCACGGCCCCGCCGCCGGTGACCTTCATGGTCCGGGGGGAAGAGCTCTCGCTTGGCATGCCCTCGTGACTCATCTGCATCTCACCGCTTTCCGCATGCTCCGCCGCCGCCGCGGCCGACTTGCGGCCGGTGCCGGCACCCGCGGCCCCCACCTGAAGCTTCGCGTGCATGCCGAGCATCTTGTGGGAGCCGTTGCCGACCGGGCAGTAGGTGTCGAAGGATCCGGCCGGCAGCGAGGCGAGGAGCGTGGCTTTGGCGCCCGCCGCCATCTGGGCCACTTCCTTCTCGACGCCATGACCCTCGACCTCGAATCCGTGAGGAATGGCGCCCTTGTTCACGATTTCGAAGCGCACCGGACCCGGTAGAACCGAAGCCGGCTCGAGCTCGATCTTCCATTCGTAGAGCTCGACCTGCACGACCGTGGCCGCGGTAGCGGCCCAGGCGTGGCCGACGGTGGCGATCAGCAGCAGGAGGCCGGCGACGGCGGCGACGGATACAATCTTGACCCGGGAAGCGCAACGGGTGTCTCTTTTCCGCATGGCGGTTCTCCCTCGATGAAGGTTGGTGTGTGGCGACCCCAACCGTTCGATCTCTCTCTCGAAGCCTTTATTCCCCGGCTCCCGGCCGGGAATAAACGCCGGCCCGTCGCGGTCTAGGAGAAGAGGGACCGATGGCCAGACCGATGGCCGACCCGGGCAGAGCGAAGGCACTGGCGCCGCGCGAGCGCGAGAAATTCGAGCGCACGGTGCTCGTTCACCTCGATTCGGCATTCAACCTGGCGCGGCACTTGATGCGTGATCCGGAAGAAGCTCAGGACGCGGTGCAGGAGTCGTTCGTGCGTGCGCTTCGCCACTTCGCAGGGTTTCGCGGCGAAAACGGCCGTGCATGGCTGCTCGCCATCACGCGCAACACGTGCTGGAGCCTGCTCGAGAAGCGGCGCGCCCGGCTGGCAGCCACCGAGTTCGACGAGACCCTGCACTCGCCCGAGCGCCAGATGCCTTCTCCCGAAGCCGACCTGGAGCGGGCGATCGCTGCCGATGTCGTGCGCCGATCGCTCGCCGAGCTGCCGCTCGTGTTTCGAGAGGTGATCGTCCTGCGCGAGCTCGAGGATCTTTCTTACCGGGAGATCGCCGAGATCACGGGAGTGCCGGCCGGGACCGTGATGTCGCGACTGGCGAGAGGGCGCGCGCACCTCGTCGAGGTCCTGCAAGCCAGGAGAACGCCGGCATGAGCGAACGAATGAGCTCGATGTCGCATCAGGACGTGCTCGACCGACTCTCGCCCCATCTGGACGAGGAGCTCGATCCGGTCACGAGCGCGGAGATCGCCGATCATCTGCGAAGCTGCGACACCTGCTCGGCCGAGGCCGTGCGGCTCGAGACGATGCGGGCGACGCTTCGCGCCAGGCTCGAGTATCACGCCGCGCCAGACGGGCTCCGCGGACGGATCGAAGGGCTTCTCGGGGAGGAGCCCGGCGCCCCGGCTCCGGCGACCGCCCGCGTTCCCATGGCACGGAAGCGCCCGTGGCATTTCTCGTGGCGACCCGCCTTCGCCTGGGCTGGCGCGGCCGCCGCCGTGGCCCTCGTGTGGGTCGCCATCGCGCGCGGACCCGCCGACGCCGAGCGGACCATGGCGGGGGAAGTGGTCTCGAGCCATGTGCGCTCGCTCATGGCATCCCACCTCACCGATGTGACCTCGACCGATCAGCACACGGTGAAGCCGTGGTTCGACGGCAAGCTCGACTTCGCCCCGCCGGTGCAGGACCTCGCGCCCCAGGGATTTCCCTTGCTCGGCGGCCGCCTGGACTACCTCGGCGGCCGGTCGGTGGCGGCGCTGGTGTACGGCCGGCGCAAGCACGTGATCAATCTCTTCGTCTGGCCGGCCGGCGGCGATCGCGCACCGCGCGAGATCACTCTCCACGGCTATCACGCCATCCATGGGGCGAAG
>DASYSL010000164.1:0-32534 GCA_036003365.1 Candidatus Eiseniibacteriota bacterium | reverse complement strand
GGGGACCACTTGGGTTCCGTGCCCTGAGTAACCGCGTCGGACTGGTCGTACGGGAGGACGTACAAATAGACAGTGCCGTATTGATCGAAAAGGAAGTTGTTGTCTTCAGGACTCCAATCGACCGAGGCGAAGACCCCCGGCTTCAGAAGCCGCTTTACCTTGGTCGTGACGTTGACCGAATAGAGGCCACCAGGTTCACCTGAAGTGGAGTCGTGAACATACAGAATCGAGTCCCCTCCTGGCGACCATGTGGGCGAATGGTCCCCAAACTGATTGACTACTTCTTTGGGAACGGGATCGCAGCCAATCAAACCCACGCCGAAGAGAAGCGTGGCGAGTAGAAGCAGGATGCGCGGCCTCAATCTTGGCTGAGGAATTTCAGTGCTGCTCCGCTTCGGTGCGCTCCTGGACGCGGGCGCGCGGCGAGGCTCCGGCGGCTTCGAGGCGATTGGCGAGCACGCTGTCGGGGGTCTGGGTCAGCGCGACGCGCGCGTGGTGCTCCTTGTCACTGCGGATCCACATGAGGTCGGTGGCGGTGCCGGGACGGAGCGCCATGATGCGCGCCATGAAGTCGTCCGGCGAGTTCACCTGCTGGCCGTTCACGGCGACCACGAGATCGCCCGCGCGAATGCCCGCCTTCCAGGCCGGGCCGTTGGCCAGCACGTCGGTCACGGCCACGCCCATGACCGCCGGCGTGCTCGGATGCTCGGGGTCGTCCACCATCCCCTGCTGGATGCTCACGCCGAGGAAGCCGCGCGGCACGCCGCCGTAGCGGGCGAGGTCGGCCATCAAGGGAACGAGATCGTCGATGGGCACGGCGAAAGCCGATCCGCGCGCGTTGCCCACCGCGGCCAGCGAGTCGGCCGCGTGCACCTCGGCCAGGTTGCCGATGAGCACGCCGACCAGGCGCCCCTGCTCGTCGACCACGGCGCCGCCCGAGTTGCCGGGGCGAATCGGCGTCGTCATCTGGATCAGCGAGCGCACCGGCTCGTCGTAACGCCAGGTCAGCTGGCCCGGAGCATCGCTCACGCCCTGGCTCGACTGCGCGACGGCGAAGACCTTGGCGCCGACGCGCACCGAAGACGGCGGCGCATGCAGAATGGCCGGCGCCGCATCGGTGGGAATGCGCAGCAAGGCGAGATCCGTGGCTTCGTCGAGCCCCAACAGCTTGGCGGTCAGCTCCTTGCCACCCGCGGTGCGCACGCGGATCTCGATGCAGCCGATGAGTCCCGTCGCCGTGGTCAGCACGTGGCCCTGGTGGTCGACCACCACGCCGGAAGCGACGTGGGCGCGCGGCCTGGGCTCCGGCGTGCCATCGTCGCGGGTGCGCAGCGGATAGACGGCCATGACGCGCACGATCGATTCATGCGCGCGGCGCACCGGCTCGAGAGTGGACGCGGTCACGGCGGCGACGCGCGCGACCGGAGACAAAGCGAAAAGGACGAAGATGGCAGCCACGACCCACGCCGCCATCTTCGTCCTCTTGTGTCCGCCCATGCGCCCCTCTCCGCTAGAAGGTGACTTTGGCGGGCTTGCCCTGCGCTTCCGCAGGCGTCGGGCTCGCCGGGGTCAGGCGACCCTTGCCCGTCTTCTTGAGGTGCACGGGATCGAGCGCGAACTCCATGTCGTAGCGATGATCGAAGAGGCTGTCGTTCACGGCCCCGCTGTCCTGCTTGGCCGCGGCTGGTGCGGCGAACGCCGTCTCGGCGGAGCGGCCGCCACGTACGTGGACGCCTTCGGAAGCCGGCGCGCCGATCTGACCCGTCACGCCGGCGATCTCGTCTTGGGTCAGAGGCTGCGGCTCGAGGGCGGCCGCTTTCTCCGCCGGCACGCTCTGGGTCATCGCGATCTTGGCTGGTTGGTTCTGCGCGGCCACGGGCGCGGGAGCGGGAGCCTGCTTGGCATCGGCAGGCGGCGGCTCGGTGGCCCGCGACGGGGAAGCCACCGGCCGCTGCGCAAGCGTGTGCGCCGGGCTCTGGGTGTTGTTGTTGTGACTCCAGGAGGCGATCGCGCCGCCCACCACCACGAGACAAGCGGCGGCGGCCAGGGCCGGGCGGAAGCTCGCCCAGCTCCATTCGATCGACAGCACGCGGCCGCGACGGGCAGCCGGCGCTTCGGCGGCGCGGATGCGCGCCCACACGCCTTCGGAGAAATCGCCCGCGGCTTCGGCGCGCGGCATGCCTTGCACCGCTTCCATCACGCGCACGAACTCGTCGTAGGCGCGGCGGCAGTCGGAGCAGCCGCTCATATGGGATTCGAGCGCTTCGCGCTCGACGAGCGTGAGCTCGTCTTCCCAGGCGGCGGAGAACAGTTGATCGGCGCGGCGGCAGTTCATGTCAGCTCTTCCCTGCGGAGCATCGGCTCCAGTTTCTTCTTCAACATCAAGCGCGCGCGATTGATTCGCGAGCGCACCGTTCCGCCCGGGATGCCCAGCACCTGCGCAATCTCTTCGTACGCCAAGCCCTCGACGTCCCGGAGTACGAGGGCCAGACGGTACCGCTCCGGCAGCGTGGTGATCGCTTCGCCCACGATGCCCTGGATCTGCGCCGAGTCCACTTCGGCTTCGCGGTTCCCCTTGGGATCCATGAGCTGAAGGCTGGAATCGTGCAGCTGTTCTTGCAGCTCGTCCAAGCTCGACCAGTTGCGGCGCCGCTTGCGTCTGCGGATCTCGTTCTTCGCGAGATTGGCCGCGATGGTGAAGAGCCAGGTCGAGAACTTCGCCCCGCGCCGGTAGTTCTTGCGATGCAAGTACACCCGGACGAACACCTCTTGCGAGATGTCATCGGAGGACTCGCGGTCGTTGAGCAACCGGCTGACGAGGTTCAGCACGCGAGATCGGTAGCGGCTCACGAGCTCGCTGAAGGCGCGCTCGCTTCCCTCGGCCGCCTCCGCCATCAGGTCCTCGTCGGACAGCGAGACGACCCTGCGGTCCTCGATTCGCGGCTCGGTGCCCATCTAGGGCCCCATTCTATCGGTGGTTACCCTTGTCGGGGCCACCCGGTTCCGGGAAGTCGGTTTCGGGTTCTTAGGGGCCGCGACGGTCCCCGCGTTCGCTACCGGCAAACAGCGGAGCCGGCCCGCCCCGTCGCGTTTCAGCGGAGCTTCTCCAGCTTGGCCTTGAGCGGCGGATTGTCGGGCTTGATCTCGAGTGAGCGGCGATAGCGGGCCTTGGCTTCCGGCATCCGTTTCATGGCCGCGTAGACATCCCCCAAGTGCTCCAGAATGGTGGGATCCTCACCGCTCGCCTGGATCGCCTGCTCCAGCTCGACCCGGGCCGAGTCGAGGCTGCCGATCCGATAGTAAGCCCATCCCAGACTATCCATGATGAACCCATTTTCCGGATCCAGGGCCAGCGCCTTCTTGAGGAGAGGTACCGCCTCGTCGGCCTTGCGGTTGTAATCGGCGTAGAGATAGCCGAGGAAATTGAGCGCCTGGGCGTTGTCCGGCTGAAGAAGGAGCACCTTTTGAATCGCGGTCTCGGCGCCCGTGAAGTCCTTCGCCTTTTCGCGCGCCGAGGCGATGTCGTACCAGGTGGCTGCCGTGTCCGCCCCTTGATCCAATGCCTGGACGAGCAGGCTTTCGGCCCGCGTCGTCTGGCCGGCGTCGGTGTAGGCGCGTCCCAGCTCGAGCAGAGCCGCGGCACTGTCCGGCAGGAAGGTCTGTCCCTTTTCGAGCGCGCGCACGGCGTCCGGCTGGCGATCGGCCTGTGAGAGCGCACCCGCGTACAGCATCCACGAGCGGAAGCTATTGGGATGCAGCTCGGTCGTCCGTTTGGCCAGATCGATCGCCTTCCCCTCTTCCTTGGCGCGGCCCAGGAGAGCGACGGAGAAGCCGGCCGCGTTCCAGTCGTTGGGATGGTTCTTGCTCACGTCGAGCGCGAGGTCGCGCGCTTTCTCATTCTGCTGCAGGCGCAGGTAGAGCGTGGCAAGAAGGCGCGCGTCCGAAAGATCGTGACCGGCGTTGTAGAGGCCTTCGGCGTGCGGCACCGCTTCCTGCGTGCGATTGAGATCAACGAGGGCGTTGATGAGGCGGCGGCGCACCAAACGGTCGTCGGGCCGCTCCTTCAGATGTTTCTCGAACACCGGCACCGCGTCGGCGTGGCGGCCCACGTCGTCGGCCACCCAGGCCCATGTCAACTCGACGCGCGGGTTGTCGCTCTCCTCGTGCAGGCGATCCAGCACCGGCATCGCGTTCTTGCTGTCGCCCATGCGTCCGAGAAGGAGCGCGTAGCGCAGCTCGTCATCGGGGTCGGGATCGGAGTGGCGGAAGGCCAGCTCGTAGTTCTCGCGCGCCTGGTCGAGCTTTTCGAGACGCTCGTATTGGCGCGCGAGCGCGAGGGAGTAATCCGCCTCGGCGGTATCGCTCTCGACCGCGGCCTCGAGGTCGGGCACGGCCTGGTCGTTGTGCCCGAGCGCCTGGTAGATCGAGGCGCGCAGAAAGCGCAGACGCGCGTCGTGCGGGTCGAGGGTGATGCCGTCGCTCGCGTAGCGCACGGCCGACTCGACGTCGCCCGCGTGCAGCGCGGCGCGCGACAGCGAGCGCAGGAGCGTGGGCGAGTGGGGATCGATGAGATAGGCGTGATGGAGCGCCGCCGACGCGCCGGCGAAGTCGCCGCGCTGCTCCTGCAGCATGCCGCTCAGGAACTGGCTCATGGCGACATCGGCACCCAGGCTCGGCTCGGGCGCGTCGCTCATGGTGGCGGGCGCGCGGCGACCGGCGGCGGGCGCGGCGGTCACCGCGGTCACCGCGGTCACCGCTTCCGTGCCCAGGGCCAAGACGAAAAGCGCCGGAAGCATCCGGCGCCCGAGTCCCGCCCCCACTCTCATGATGAGAAAGGCCACTGCCGTCACACTGCGATCCTAGCATGCGCTCGCGGCGGCCGGGGAGCGCGCAGGAGCGCGCTCAGGCGCGCGGGTCGAGGGCGTCCGAGAGTCCGTCGCCCACCAGATTGAAACCGAGAACCGAGAGCAGAATGGCGATGCCCGGTGCGGTGAGGACCCACGGCGCGTCGAGCAGAAGCTCGCGACTTTGCGAAAGCATGGCACCCCATTCGGGCGTCGGCGGCTGCGCGCCCAGACCCAGAAACGAAAGCCCGGCGGCATCGAGCACGGCGGTCGCGAGCCCGAGGCTCGTCTGCACCAGGATGGGTCCCACACAGTTGGGCAGCACGGAGCGCAGGATGAGCCACGCGTCGCCCGCGCCCAGCGCGCGCGCCGCGGTCACGTATTCGAGAGACTTCACCTGCAGCACCACGCTGCGCACCAGGCGCGCGTACACCGGAATGCCCGTGATGCCGACCGCGACCATGGCGTTGGTGAGGCTCGGGCCGAGCACCGCCACCACCGCGATCGCGAGCAGGATCGACGGGAAGGCGAGCACCACGTCCATGAGTCGCATGACCAGAAGATCGAGGGTGCCGCCGTAGAAGCCCGAGACGAGGCCGATGCCTCCGCCCACGAAGAGCGAAATCGCCACCGCCACGAGCCCGACGCGAAGCGAGATGCGCGCTCCGTACAGCACGCGCGACAAGACATCGCGTCCGAAGTCGTCGGTGCCGAGGAGATTCGTGTGCGACGGCGGCTCGAGGCGAAGCGCGAGATTCTGCGCCAGGGGATCGTGCGGCGCCACCAGCGGAGCCGCGAACGCCATGAGGATGAAGAGCGCGATGAGAATCAAGCCCACGATCGCGCCGCGATGGCGGAGGCCTTTGCGGATCCCCGGGTGCCACTCGGCGAAGCGCGCGGCCACGGCGCCCTAGCCCTCGTCCGGCGTGAGCCGGATGCGCGGATCGATGACCGCGTAGAGCAGGTCCACGACCAGGTTCACGACCACGAACACGAGCGCCACCAGCATCACGCCGCCTTGCACGGCGCGGAAGTCGCGCGCCTGCACACTGAGCAGAAGCCAGCGCCCCAGTCCCGGCCAGGCGAAGATGGTCTCGGTGATGATGGCGCCGCCGAGCAGATAGCCGAACTGCAATCCGATCACGGTGAGCACGGGAATGAACGCGTTCTTGAGCACGTGCTTGGCGAGGACCACGCGCTCGGCCAAACCTTTGGCCCATGCCGTGCGCACGAAGTCCAGGCGCAGCACCTCGAGCACCGACGAGCGCGTGATGCGCGAGATGACCGAAAGCGGGATGGTGCCGAGCGCGAGCGCCGGCAGCACGAGATGCTTGAGCGCGTCGACGAAGGCGTCGGGACGGCCGGCGAGCAGCGTGTCCACGGTGAGGAGCCCGGTCACGGCGGGCACCGCCAGGGCGGCGTCGGCCCGCCCAGCCAGCGGAAACCACCCGGCGCCGACCGAGAGCCACAACAAGAGCAGGAGCCCGAGCCAGAAGATGGGCAGCGACACGCCCACGAGCGACCCGGTCATGACCAAGGCGTCGAGCCAGCCGCCGCGCCGGCGCGCCGCCAGCACGCCGAACGGCACCCCGAGCCCGACCGCGATCATCATGGCCGCGAGCGCCAGCTCGAAGGTGGCCGGAAAACGCTGCGCCATCTCGACCGAGACCTTCTCGCGCGTCTTGATCGAGCGGCCGAGGTCACCCTGCAGAGCGCTGGTCAGGAAGATCCAGTACTGGACCGGCAACGGACGGTCGAGCCCCAGCTCATGGCGCAGCTCGGCGATGGCGCGCGCGTTGGCGCGCTCGCCGAGCATGACGGCGGCGGGATCGCCGGGCACCAGATGGATGAGGGAGAAGGCGAGCACCGACACGCCGAGGAGCGTCGGCACCAGAAGCGCGATGCGGCGGCCGAGATAGCCGACCACGGAATGCGGCGGGCTCGCGCTTAGGTGGAAGGCTCCACCCACACTCCCTTGAGCCGCAGCTTGGAAGTGGGATGGGGCACGAAGCCGTGCACCGTCTTACGCGTGGCGTTCAGGAGATCCATGTGCGCGAGCGGCACCCAAGGCAGGTCGGCGTGCACGATCTCCTGCGCCTTTTCGTAAAGCTGCGTGCGCGTCGCCGGATCGGACGAGCTCTGCGCCTGGACCAGCACCTGGTGCAGCGCATCGCTCTGATAGTTCGAGTAATTCTGCGCCGGGATGCGCGCCGCCTCCTTGTCGAGAAGCGGATAGAAGAAGTTGTCGGGATCCCCGTTGTCGCCCTGCCAGCCGATGATGCACACCTGATGCTTCAGGTGCTGGATGTAGTCCAGGTATGCCCCCCACTCCATGGTGCGGATGTCGGCGTCGAGACCGACGGCGCGCAGGTTGGCCTGGATGGCCTCCGCCACCTTGAGCGGCTCGGGCATGTAGGGCCGCGACGCGGACATGGCGTAGAGCGTGAACTTGGTCCCCGGCGCCACACCTGCCTGGGCAAGAAGCGATTTCGCCTTGGCCGGGTCGTAACCGTAGTCGGCGATGGCCTTGTCGTAGCTCCACATGCTGGGCGGGATCGGGTTCACGGCCGGCGTCCCGAACCCCATGTAGAGGCCCTCCACGAGCGACTTCTTGTCGATCGCGTAGTTCATGGCCTGCCGCACCTCGAGCTTGTCGAAGGGCTTCATGTCCATGCGCATGGCGAGGTACGCGACGTTCATGCCGGGAATGCGGTAGAGCTCGAGCCCCGCGCTGTTCTGGATGCGTCGCGCCTCGAGCGGCGAGATGCCGTCCATGCCCTGCACGTCGCCCTTGGTGAGCGCGAGCAGGCGCACCGTGTTCTCGGGAATGCTCTTGAACACGACGCGATCGAGATACGGCTTCTGGCCCCAGTATTCGGGATTGCGCTCGAGGACGATGCGGTCGTCCTTCACCCACTCGACGAAGCGGAAGGGACCCGTGCCCACCGGATGCTTGAAGTAGTCGTCGCGATCCTTCGCCACCGCCGTGGGGCTCACGATCATGGCGAAGTTCATCGCCAGGTTGGCGAGGAAAGGCGCGTTGGGCCGCTTGAGATGGAACACCACCGTCGAATCGTCGGCGGCGAGGATGTGGTCGATGATGTCGCTCATCGACATCGAGTCCCAGTACGTGTAGGGCCCGCCCACCGCGTGGAAGGGGTGCGTCTTGGTGTGCTGGCGATCGAGCGAGAACACGACGGCAGCGGCGTTGAAAGCTGAGCCGTCGTGGAAGCGCACGCCCTGGCGCAGATGGAACGTGTACGACTTGCCGTCGGGCGAGATCTCCCACGAGGTGGCAAGCTCGGGCACCACCTGCGTGCTCGCCGAATCGTAGGCGACGAGATTCTCGTAGATGTTGTCGCACACCTTGTAGCTCTCACCGTCGGTCTCGTGCGCGGGATCGAGCCCGACCGCGTCGGACCCGCGGCCCCACACGAGCGTGCCGCCCGACACGGGCTGGGAGGCGATGCGCCCCCCGCCCTTGCCGCTCGCCGCACCACCGCAGCCGCCGAGAACGAGCGCCAAAGCGAGCACGAGCGCGCTCGCCCACGGCACGCGACTTCCCCGCTGGATCGACCTCATGCGCTGGGCTCGGCTTCCTGGCCCTCGTCGTTGTCGCCGCGACGGGACGGACCGCCCGGTCCGCTCTCCGCCACGCGATAGCGCTCCGTTGCGCCCGCAGGTGTGGCGCCCACTCCCTCGAGGATGTGCACCTCGGGGCGCGGTAGCTCGGCCTCGAGCCATTCCGAGTTGCCGATCGGCCCATGCTTGGTCGGCGTGCCCATGGGAACTTCGGCCACGTCCGGAGATTCGGCGGCGCCCGGCGCTGGCGCGTCGAACACGCGGCGCCCCCGCCCCTTGCGCGCATCCGGCTTGCCCTTGCGGCCGAATGCCGGACCCGCCGCCACTTCAGGCTTGGGTTCCGGCGTGGGCGCAGGTGCCGGGCGCTCGAAGACGCGCGGCTCGATCACGCTCGGCTCGCTCGTCTCCTCGCGGGTCTCGCGCGGCTCGCGTGCGGCGAAGCGATCGCCACGGCCCTCGCGGCCCTCGCGGCTTTCAAGGTTTTCGCGAGGTTCACGACCCTCACGACTTTCACGGCTCTCGCGGCCTTCACGACCTTCACGACCTTCACGATCGCGACCCCCGCGGCGGCCACGTCCACCGCGCCGGCGCTCGGGGCGGTCCTCGCGGCCCAGCGACTCGGCCTCGTCGCGCGTGCGCTCCATACGGGGCGCTTCCTCGCGCGAACGCTCCTCACGTGGCGGACGCTCCTCACGTGGCGGGCGCTCCTCGCGAACGCGCTCCTCGCGGAACGACCGCTCCTCCCGCGGCGCACGCTCTTCCCGCGGCGCGCGCTCTTCCCGCGGCGCGCGCTCTTCCCGGAGTCGCGACGAGACGAACCGCTCTTCGCGCATGCGCGAAGTGGCAAAACGCTCCTCGGGCGGCGCCTCGCGCTCCTCCCGGCGGATTTCGGCCGCAGGCTCCTCGCGCCGGCTCTCGAAACGATCCGGACGAGGCTCTCGGCGCTCACGGCGCCCCTCGCGCATTTCAGACCCGTGTTCTTCGCGGGCCGAGCGCTCGGGCATGACGCGCGTGCCGGCTTCGCCGCGCATCTCGCTCCGACCCTCCCCGCGCGCCTCACGGCTTTCGACGCGCGCTTCGCGTCCTTCACGACCCTCTCGCCCTTCGCGACCCTCGCGCGCTTCGCGGCCTTCGCCGCGCGACCCACGCCTGCCTTGCTCGCGCCGCGCCGCCGCTTCGGCTGCCACGCGCTCGAGCGCGTCGCGCGCCGCCGACTGCTCGGCTTCCTTCTTGTTGCGGCCGCGCCCGTCGCCCAGCGTCCGGCTTCCGACCATGACCTCGACCGTGAACTGCTTCAGATGATCGGGCCCGGCCTCGTGACGGATGCGGTAGACGGGATGCGTGTGGAACGCGCTCTGCACGTATTCCTGCAGCAAGCTCTTGTAGTTGGTGTGGCGCTTGTCGGCCGCGATATCGCTGGCCTCGTTCAAGAGCCAGGTCTGGATGAAGTGGCGCGCCGCTTCGATTCCTTGATCGAGATAGATGGCTCCGATCACGGCTTCGAACGCGTCGGCCAGGATCGACAGACGCTGGCGCCCGCCCGACTCGACCTCGGAGTGCGACAGGAGCACGAAGCGCCCGAGACCCATGGCCAGGGCGCGGCGCGACAGGATCGCCTTGGAGACGAGGAGCGATTTGGTCTTGGTCAGCTGCCCTTCGTGCTCGTCGGGACGGTTTCTGTACAGCCACTCCGAGCACACGAGCCCCAGCACCGAATCGCCCAGGTACTCCAGGCGCTCGTTCGATTCCAGAGTGCCTTCGGTGTCGTTGGCGTGCAGGTAGGAGCGGTGAGTCAGGGCCAGGCGCAGCAACTCGGGACGATTGATGCGCACGCCCAGGTGGCGACAGAACTCGTCGACCGCCTTCTGCTCCTCAGCGACCAGCCCCCGCGAAGGCGTGGTGGCCGGCGGCCCGAACAGGCGCTTGAGCCAACCCATGAAGCCTTTTTCTTCAACCACGGGAGCACGGGCGACGACGCGGTTCTCACGCGGCGGGCCCGACGGCCGTTCGCTCCGGCGGCGGCGGCCGCGACGGCGATCCCGGTCTCGATCTCGGTCGCGGTCTCGTTCTCTTCTTACGTTGTCATGGCGCGAAACGCCAGGGTCGCGTTGTGACCCCCGAACCCCATGCTGTTCGACAGGGCGGCGGTCACGCGAACTTCTCTCGCTCGATTCGGTACGCAGTCTAGATCGCATTCTGGATCCGGGTTCTCATAGTTGATGGTGGGCGGAACAACCCCTTTGGCGATCACCAGGCTGCACACCGCGGCTTCCATCGCGCCGGCCGCGCCGAGGAGGTGGCCGGTCATCGACTTGGTCGAGGCCAGCATCACCCGCTGCGCGTTTTCACCGAACACCCGCTTCACAGCGGTGGTTTCGGTCCGGTCGTTGGGGAGCGTGGAAGTCCCGTGAGCATTGATGTACTGGATGTCGGAGGGTGAAAGGCCCGCGTCGAGGAGCGCCCGCTCCATGCTCCGCGCCGCTCCATCCCCTCCCGGGGTGGGCGACGTGATGTGATAGGCGTCTCCGCTCGCTCCGTAGCCTGCGATCTCGCAAAGGATGGGGGCGCCCCGCCGACGAGCGTGCTCTTCACGCTCCAGAATCAGCACAGCAGCGCCTTCTCCCATCACGAACCCGTCCCGGTCGCGGTCAAACGGTCGGCTGGCCCTCTGGGGTTCATCGTTCCGCGTGGACATCGCTTTCATCGAGCAGAATCCGGCGAACGCCATCGGTGTGATGGTCGCCTCGGTTCCGCCCGCGATCATGACGTCCGCATCGCGGTGCTGCAGGAGCCGGAGTGCCTCGCCCAGCGCGTTGGCGCTCGAGGTGCACGCCGAGACCGTGGTGAAATTCGGTCCCTTGGCTCCGGTGTGGATCGATACCTGTCCCGACGCCATGTTGCTGATCATCATCGGGATGAAGAACGGACTGACACGGTCCGGGCCGCGCTCCAGGTAGGTCTTGTGCTGGGCTTCGAACGTCTCGATACCGCCGATGCCCGAGCCGATGATGACGCCGACTCGATCGGGGTCGACCACGTTCCAGTCCAGCCGCGCGTCCGCCACCGCTTCCTTGGCGGCGGCGATACCCAGCTGCACGAAGCGATCGTTCCGCTTCGCGTCCTTGCGGTCCATGTAGTCCTCGGGGACGAAGTTCTTGACCTCGGCGGCGATGCGCGTGGAGAAGGCGCCGGCGTCGAAGCGGGTCACACAGGCGACCCCGCTCGCACCTTCGACGAGCTTCTGCCACGTCTCCCCTGCGTTGTGACCGAGAGGAGAGATCATCCCCATGCCGGTCACGACCACGCGGCCGTCCCCGTTCCTACCTGCACTCATGCTCGAAGCACTTTCCTTTTCTGGCGCACGAGGCGCCGGGGGTCGGCGGGTGCGGTGTTCCGCCGCCGGAGCCCCCTTCCCTGGCCCTCCCCTGCGCGGCGCGTCCGCATCGACGCGCGCGCACGTTACTGGGAGTGGCTACGCAGATAATCGAGGGCGTCTCCGACCGTCTTCATCTTGTCGGCGTCCTCATCCGGGATGTCGAGCCCGAACTCTTCCTCGAGCGCCATCACCAACTCGACCGTGTCGAGCGAATCGGCGCCCAAGTCTTCGATGAACTTGGCATCCGGCCGGAGCTGGTCCGTGGAAACTTCCAGCTCCTTGGCGATGATCTCCTTCGCACGCTCTTCGCTGAAGGCCACGTGTCGGTCACCTCCTTGTCCAAGGATCCCCTCACGGGGGTCGGCGCCCGAGCCTCGGCTCAGGCGGTCACCATCCCACCATCCACCACCCAAACCTGACCCGTCACGTACGAGGCGCGCGGCGAAGCCAGGAACGCGACCGTTTCCGCCACGTCCTCTGGAGCACCGAGCCGCTCCATCGGGATCTGGGTGAGGAGGCTCTCGCGTGCCCGTTCGGGCAACGCGTCCGTCATCGCCGTCCGGATGAACCCCGGCGCGACCGCGTTCACGGTGATCCCGCGGGGGGCGAGCTCCTTGGCGATCGCCTTGGTCAGGCCGAGAAGACCAGCCTTGGCCGCGGCGTAGTTCGCCTGACCGGCATTGCCGGTCAGCCCCACGACGGATGAGACGTTCACGATCCGGCCATAACGCGCGCGCATCATCGTGCGTGCCGCCGCCCGACAGCAGAGGAACGCGCCGCGGAGGTTGGTGTTCAGAACCTCCTCCCACTGCGCGTCGCTCATCCGTAAGAGAAGGCCATCGCGGGCGATGCCGGAGTTGTTGACTAAGATATCCAGGCGTCCCTGGGCCGTAAAGGCCTTCTCGATGGCCGCCTGGGGCGCCCCTGGGTCGGCAAGGTCCGCCGGGATGGCCGCGGCTCTCCCGCCTTGGGCCTCGATCTCGGCCACCGCGCGAGCGGCCGTCTCCTGGTTGCGATTGACGATGTGGACGAAGGCGCCCTCGCGGGCCAGCGCCCGCGAGATGGCCCAGCCGATCCCCTGGGCGCCGCCCGTCACCACGGCCACCTGGCCTTGGAGAAGCTTCCCCGCCGGCACGGCGAACGCCGCTTGCATCGCCTGCGCCGCCGGGTCGTCGCTCTTCACCGCCGTCGTCTCCGGAGTCTCGCTCACGAGCCCACCTCCACGCCACGCGCCGACAGGAACTCCAGCGTCTCCGCCAAACTCGCCGGATCCTCGACGTTGCCGGAAGGGATCTCCTTGTCGATGTTCTTGAGCAAGCCGCGCAGCACCTTGCCCGAGCCCACCTCCACGAACGCGCCCACGCCCTGATCGATGAGGAAGCGCATCGACTCGTGCCAGCGCACCGGCGAGAGCAGCTGAGCTTCGAGTGCGGCGCGGATGTCGGCGGCGCGCGACACCGGCTGGGCCGTGGCATTGGCGATGACCGGGAAGCGCGCGTCGGCGATCGCCACCTGGGCCAGGGCTTCGCGCAATCCGTCGGCCGCCGGCGCCATGAGCGGCGAGTGGAAGGCGCCGCTCACCTCGAGACGCACGCACAGTCGCGCACCTGCTTCCTTGGCGCGCGCCATGCCCTGCTCGACCGCCGTCACCTCGCCCGAGATCACGGTCTGGGTGGGCGAGTTGAGATTGGCCGCGACCACCTCGCCGCCACCCGACTCGCGCACCTCGCGGCACACGCGCTCGACGTCTTGCGTGCTCAGGCCGACGACCGCTGCCATGGCGCCGGGGCGCGCCTCGCCGGCTTGCTGCATGAGCTGGCCACGGCGGCGCACCAGACGAAGCGCATCGGCGAAGGCGAGCGAGCCCGCGGCCACATGGGCCGAGTACTCGCCCAGGCTGTGGCCGGCGGCGAAATCGGGCTTGACGCCCTTGGCGAGCAGACAGCGCGTGGCGGCCACCGAGTGCACGAGGAGCGCGGGCTGGGTCTGGAACGTCTGCTTGAGATCGGTCTCGGGGCCTTCCCACAGCACGCGGCGGAAGTCTTCTCCGAGAATCGCCGCGGCCTCGTCGAACACGGCGCTCGCCTCGGGCGCGGACTCGGCCAGTGCTTTGCCCATGCCGACCTTCTGCGCGCCCTGGCCGGGGCAGAGAAGCGCGAGCTTGCGACCGCTCACGAGCCGTTTCCCGCTGTCACCGTTGCGCCTTGGGCGGCGCGCGAGACGGCGAGCGGATGCGCGAGCGACGGATCCCACTCGAGCACGATGGCGCCCCACGTCACGCCGCCGCCAAAGGCGACGAGACCGATGATGTCGCCGGGCATCACGCGTCCGGAGCGCAGGAGCTCGTCGAGGCTGATGGGAATCGAGGCCGCGGAGGTGTTGCCGAAGCGGTCGATGTTGAGCACGAGACGATCCTCGCCGACCCCGAGGCGCTCGGCCACCGCGCTGATGATGCGCAGGTTGGCCTGGTGCGGCACCAGGAAGCGCACCTGCTCGAGCGACACGCCCGCATCCTCGACTGCCTGGCGCGTCACCGTTTCCATGGCGCGCACCGAGAACTTGAACAGCTCGTTGCCCTTCATCTTGATGAAGTGACCGTGCGCGTCGACGGTGGCGTGCGAGGCCGGCATGCGCGAGCCGCCCGCCGGGATCTCGAGCACGTGGCCCTGGGTGCCATCGGAGCGGATGCGCGTGGCCAGGATGCCGTGTCCCGGATCGCTCGGGCGCAGCACCGCCGCCCCGGCGCCATCGCCGAACAGCACGCAGGTGCCGCGATCTTCGTAGTCCACGATCTTCGACAGCGTCTCGGCGCCGATCACGAGCACGGTTTCGGCCATGCCTGCGGCGATCATCCCCGAGCCCACGCTCACGCCATAGACGAAGCCCGAGCACGCCGCGTTGAGATCGAACGCCGCCGCATGCGAGGCACCCAGCCGTTCCTGGAGCGTGCACGAGGCCGAGGGCAGGATGCGGTCGGGCGTCACGGTGGCGACGATGATGATGTCGAGGTCGGCCGCCGAGACGCCCGCCATCTCGAGCGCGTCCTGGGCCGCCGGCAGGGCGAGATCGGTCACCGCCACACCGGGATCGGAGATGCGACGCTCGCGGATGCCGGTGCGGGTGACGATCCACTCGTCGGAGGTGTCGACCATCCGCTCCAGATCGGCGTTGGTGAGAACGCGCTCGGGCACCTTGGAGCCCGTGCCCGCCAGCGTGCATCCCCGCAGCTTCTCACGCATAGATCGCCCTCAAGTTCTCGCGAATGTGATCGTTGACGCGCCGCTCGACGAACGTGGCCGAGCCGCGCAACGCGCTGCGCACGGCCCGCGGGCTCGAGCGCCCATGCCCGATGAAGCATACTCCGTCCACCCCGAGCAGCGGGGCGGCGCCGTATTCGGCGTAGTCGATCGAGTTGCGCAGGCGCACGAAGGCCGGCTTGAGCATCCAGGCCCCGATGCGCGAGCTCACGCTGGCGGTCATCTCGCGCCGGAAGATCTGGGTCACGTGCTTGGCCACGCTCTCGGCGAGCTTGAGCACCACGTTGCCCGTGAAGCCGTCGGTCACCACGACATCCACCGTGCCCTCGAGGATGTCGCGACCCTCGACGTTGCCGATGAAATTGAGTCCTTCCAGGCTCTCGAGCAGCACGTGGGCCTGCTGCACGACCTCGTTGCCCTTCGACTTCTCCTCGCCGATCGAGAGCAGGCCCACGCGCGGATCGGCCTTGTCCAGCACGTACTGCGCGTAGGCCGTGCCCATCTCGGCGAACTGGGCGAGATGCTGCGGCTTGCAATCGGCGGTCGCGCCCACGTCGAGCACCACCGTGCCCTTCTGCTTGCTGGGAAAGACGGCGGCGATGGCCGGGCGCTGCACGCGCTCGAGGCGCCCGAGGCCCAGAAGCTGGATGGCGACCACAGCACCGGTGTTGCCGGTGGAGAAGAGCGCGTCCACTTCCCCGCTCTTTTGGAGCTGCGTGCCGACGACGAGCGAGGAGTTGGGGCGGCGGCGGAATGCGGTGGCCGCGGCATCGGCCATCTCGATGCGCTCCGGGGCGTGCACGATGCGCAGGCTTTCGTCCTCGGCCAGGCGCAGCTTGCGCAGCTCGTGCTGGATCTCGTCCTTGTCGCCGAGCAGAACCACTTTGAAGCGGCCGGGAAAATCGGCCAGCGCCTGCGTGACGCCGCTGACCACGACGGAGGGTCCGAAATCTCCGCCCATGGCGTCGACGCCGATGGTGGGAACGGAACTCTTGGACATGTGTGTCGGCCGGGCCGCCGGGGTTTCCTCAATCGCCCTTGGGGGTGGTGACCTCTTCGCCGCGATATTGGCCGCAGCTCGCGCACGCGCGGTGCGGCTGCTTGGGCTGAGAGCAATGCGGGCAGACCGAGATGCCCGGCTTGGCCACCTTCCAGTGGGTCCGGCGCTTGCGTCCGCGGGTCGTCGAATGCCGTCTCTTGGGAACCGCCATGCTTCGAAACCTCCTGATTCAATTCTGGAGTGCCGGCCGCTCGCCCTCGGGGCAGCGGCAAAGTCCTTCCGACCGATCGGCGCCACAGCGTGTGCACAGGCCCGGGCAATCGTCCCGGCACAGGCTCGTCATCGGTCGCGCGAGCAGCGCCTGCTCGCGCACTTCATCGTCCAGGACCAGCGCGCGCCCGTCGTGGCGCAGCACGTAGTCGCTATCCTGGTCGTTCTTGCTCCCGTGAGCGCTCGCGCGCTCGGCGAAAGCCTGGAACTCGAACTCGCGCGGAACGTCCACCGACTTGAGGCAGCGCGCGCACTCTTCGTGCGAGCGCGTGCTGGCCTGCCCGCGAATCGCGAAGTTCTCCCCCATCCGGTCCACGATCAGATCCAGGGACAGGTTCTCAGGCCAGACTTCGAGGTCGAGACCCACAGCGCTGGCCGGGGCCTCGAGGCGAATGCGGTTTGCCCCCTGCTTCAGATCCGCCAATCGTAGGGCGAACGCACTCATCGACTTACGTTTACCCGGCCGAGGTCGGCGTAGACTAGCACAGCCGCCCGGGGATTCCCAAGGCTCGACATCGAGCCCTTTGCGAGTGGTTTCTCAATCATTTGCGGTCGTCTCCCCCGTCGCGGCCACCCTGCTGTTCGATGCTTCCAGCACCATATCCGATTAGATTGCTAGGACTACCCGTTTCAAGACGCGTTGACCCTCTCATTCAGGGGGTCTGGCACATTCAATTCCGACCACATCCATAGGAGTACCCGTCTCAAGACGGGTTGACCCCTGTTTCTAAAGGGTCTACGGGATGACTACTCCTTTAGGACGTTCCGGAGCAACCGAACGGTGAGCCCGGGACAGGTCCACTTCTACGCTGATATCATTGTTGCCTCATCCGCCGTCTTCACATCCCGACAAGGAGGCCCGATGCGACTTTTGCTACCCGCGATTGCCTTCCTCGTCCTCACCGCCGGAACCGCGCAGGCACAATTCGTCCGTCACATGGGTTGGGGAGACTCGATCGCTGGAGACCAGTTCGTCGCGCCTGACTGTAGCGCCCTGCCGGACCAATCCAAGCTCGTCATTTCCTTCACCGCGCCGCCCAACGTGAACAACCTCGAGAGCGTTTGGGGCTACATCGATTTCTGCACCAAGCCCTATGCGCTTCCCTCGTGGTGGACATTCGCGCCTTACGGCGGATGCCGGGGCGATGCGCTTTCCTCGACCTCCGACTTTTCGAGCGGGCCCTCGACGTACACCGATCCCTGGGGAGGCCGCGGTCAGGCAACGGTTCAGTTCGAGCCCAGCCCGGTCGGCGACTGGGGCATGGCGCGCCTCGAGTTTCAGGTGCAGGCGAGCTCCGGCGCCCCGATCCCACTCCAGGCGGGCAAGGAGTACTACGCATCGCAGATCGTCTTCGGAAATCCCGATCAGGGGTGCGACGGGTGCACGCTCGGAGCTTGCTTCGTCTTGAACGGGCTCGTTCTCTACCACGATGGCGGCGTCCCGTACTACACGGCCATGGACTACTCGAACTATTGCCTGTGGAACGTCCGCTACGACTGCCCCTTCGTCGTCGCTACGCAGCCAACGACTTGGGGAGAAATGAAGGCGAAGTACCGCTAACGCGCGAAGTGGGCCAACCGCGAAACGTGACCACTTGCATGCCGTGCGGCCACCAAGTGGGCACCGTGCGAAAGGTGACCACTTGCCTGCACTGGAACGGGTCGGCGCGTCTAGAATCCCTAGGCGCGCGCCAACTCGTTCTCGAAGAAGAAGCGCAGCTCGCGCTCGGCCGAGGGCAGGCTGTCGGAGGCGTGCACCGAGTTGCGCTGCTTGTCGATGCCAAAAACCTTGCGCACCGTGTTCGGCGCGGCCTGCGCCGGATCGGTGGCGCCCACCACCTCGCGCAGCTTCTTCACCGCGTCGGCGCGCTCGAGGCCGGTGAGCAGCACCGGGCCCGAGGTCATGTAGGCCACGAGATCGCCGAAGAACGGGCGCTCCTTGTGCTCGGCGTAGAAGCCTTCGGCTTCGGCGCGCGTCAGGCGCGCCAGGCGCGCGTGCACGACGCGGAAGCCCTCGCCTTCGACGTGGGCCACGATCTTTCCGATCAGATTCCTCTCGACCGCGTCCGGCTTGACGATGAACAGCGTGCGTTCCATTCGTTCTCCTCTTATTTCCGTTTGCGCGGGCGGGCCGTCTTGGTGCGGCGCGCCGGCTTGGTGGTCTTGGTCGCCTTGGCGCGCTTGGGCTTCGATTTGGCCCTCGCCTTGGCTTTCATCTTGGGTGGCGAAGGCCGGCGACCATTCGCCCTCACCGTCGACTTCCTGTGTGGCTTGGCGAGCGCTGCGCGCACGAGGCCCGGGATCTGCGACGGGAGATCGGCCACGGGCACACCCGCGGCCTGGAAGGCGGCGATCTTCTCGGCCGCGGTTCCGGTGCCCCCCGAAACGATGGCGCCGGCGTGGCCCATGCGCTTGCCCGGGGGTGCGGTGCGCCCGGCGATGAACGCCACGACGGGCTTCGACATGTGGGCCGCGATGTAGCGCGCCGCCGCCTCCTCGTCGGACCCGCCGATCTCGCCCATGAGCACCACGGCATCGGTGGCGTCGTCGCCTTCGAACAGGCGTAAGGCGTCGATGAAGTTCGTGCCCAGCACGGGGTCGCCGCCGATGCCGATGCACGTCGATTGGCCGATGCCGGCGCGCGTCAGCTGGTCCACCACTTCATAGGTGAGCGTGCCGCTTCGCGACACGAGACCGACGCGGCCCGGCTTGCAGATGTGGCCGGGCAGGATGCCCACCTTCGACTGGCCCGGCGTGATGAGCCCCGGACAGTTGGGCCCGAGCAGGCGCGGTCCGCCCTCGGGCCGCTTGCTCAGATCCTCGAGATACGACCACACGCCGATCATGTCGCGCACCGGAATGCCTTCGGTGATGCACACGATGAGCGAGATGCCGGCGTCCGCGGCTTCGTAAATGGCATCGGCCGCGAACGGCGGCGGCACGTAGATGACCGACGTGTTGGCGCCCGTCTTCGCCACCGCCTCGGCCACGCCGCCGAAGACCGGAACGCCAAAGATCTCGGAGCCGGCGCGCGCCGGAGTTACCCCGGCGACCAAGCGCGTGCCGTAATCCTGCATCGCCTTGGCGTGGAACGAGCCGTCCCGTCCCGTGATGCCCTGCACCACGAGCTTGGTCTTCTTGTCGATGAGGACGCTCATACCGTCACCCCCTGCGCGCGCGCCACGGCGTCCTGCACCGCTTCTTCCATCGAGGTGGTGGCCGAGAGCCCGCGGGCTTCGAGGATGGCGCGCGCCTCGGCTTCGTTGGTGCCGGTCAGACGAATGACGATGGGCGCGTCGACCTGCATCCGGTCGAGCGCGATGAGCAGGCCGCGCGCCACGTCGTCGCAACGCGTGATGCCGCCGAAGATGTTGATGAGGATGGCGCGCACGTGCGCGTCGCCGGTGATGACCTGGAGTGCGGTGACCATCTTCTCCGGATTCGACGAGCCGCCGATGTCGAGGAAGTTGGCCGGCGAGCCGCCGAAGTGCTGCACCAGGTCGAGCGTGGCCATGGCCAGGCCGGCGCCGTTCACGATGCAGCCGATGTCGCCGTCGAGCTTCACGTACGAGAGGCCCTTCTCACGCGCCAGCACCGCGCCCGCCGACTCGTCGCGGTCGTCGCGGTAGGCGACGAGATCGGGATGACGGTAGAGCGCGTTGTCGTCGAGGCTCATCTTGGCGTCGAGCGCCAGCACCTCGCCGGCCACGGTCACGACCAGCGGATTGATCTCGCACAGCGAGGCGTCGCTGTCCCACCACACGCGATAGAGCTTCTCGAGGACGGTGGCCATCTTGGTGGCGAGTGCGGGCTCCGGCTGCACGCGGCGCATCAGATCGCGCGCCTGATAGGCGAGCAGCCCGGTGCGCGGCGAGACCATGTACTTGATGATCTTCTCGGGCGAAGTGCGCGCCGTCTCCTCGATCTCGACGCCGCCGGCCGCACTCAGCATGACGAGCGGCTGCTTGGTGGCGCGATCGAGCAGGATGCCGGCGTAGGTCTCTGACGCGATGTCGACCGCCCGCGTCACCAGCACCTGCCGCACCGGCAAGCCTTGGATGGTCAGGGCCAAGATGGCGCGCGCCTTCTCCTCCGCCTCCTCGGCCGAGGCCGCGAGCTTCACGCCGCCCGCCTTGCCGCGGCCGCCGGAGTGAACCTGCGCCTTGATCACCACCGGGAAGCCGAGGCGCTCGGCGAAGGCGCGCGCCTCGTCGGGGGTCGTGGCCACATGGCCCGGCGAGATCGGAATGTCGTAGCGCGCGAAGATCTCTTTCGCTTGGTACTCGTGGAGATTCATCGCCTGCTCCTCAGGGGACGTGCGCCGGCAAGGCACGCACCCCTCGCCGGCAAATCGCTTGGCTCGCGTCGGGAAATCGGATCCGTGCGCCCGGAATGGGCGGGAAGGCAAGCTCGGGGCGAACTTAGGTGGCGGGTTGCGCGAGTGTCAAGCGCACCGCCCGCCGCGCCTGAATCTAGTGCGAGGTGCGATCCCGCGCGCGCAGGGCTTCGGCGCTGTCAGGCGTCAGCACGCCGTGGCGGATGGCGAAGAACACGAGATCCACGTGGTTGCGGAGCCCGAGCTTGTGCAGGAGATGCGCGCGGTGCGTCTCGACGGTGCGCGGGCTGATGGCCAGCTGCTCGGCGATGCGTCCGCTCGTGAAGCCCCAGGCGGTGAGGTGCAGGACTTCGCGCTCGCGGCGCGTCAGCGACTCGTAACGCCCGAGGGCGGGCGGACTCGCGAGCAACACATGCAGCCGGTCGTCGGGGATCACATCGCCGAAGTCGAGACGGCCCTCCGCAACGTTGCGGATGGCGTCGGCGAGCCGTCCCATCTCGGCGCCTTTGCGCACGAATCCGCGCGCCCCCGCCGCGATGGCGAAAGCGACCTGATCCTCGTCGCAATACATGGAGAGGATGACGACACCGGTCTCGGGGAAGCGCTCGCGGATCTGGCGCGTGGTCTCGAGACCGCCGAGCCCGGGCATGATGAGATCCATCACGACCACGCGCGGCGAAACACGGCCGAGGAGATCGAGGGCTTCGATGCCCTCGCGCGCTTCCGCGACCACCTCGAAGTGGTGCTTTTCCTCGAGCAGGGTGCGCACGCCTGCGCGCACGAGCACGTGATCGTCGACGAGCATGACGCGAACACCTTCACTCGAGCGTGGCGACTCGTCGGGCGTGGAATCGGACGCGGGGCCGGGCGGTCCCGGCACGAGATCGAGCGCAGCCGCTCGGGGAGCTGAAGCTTGCGAGGAGGCCGAGCGCCCGAACGTCAAGATCGGACGCTGCACACGGCGTGCGAAGCGTGAAGCGATTCTGGGCAGTCTCATCTCGCAACTCCACCGGGCTTGGAGAGCGATTCTCCGACGAGGGCTGGCCTCCTCAACCGCCTCGGAAAGCCGGACCGGGCGGGTCGGATTCGTGGATTGGTTATTTCACCGGGCTGCACCGCCGTCAAGCGAGAATCCCGGCGATGCCTAATCCTTGGTCACCGGCATCCCGGCTTCGAGCCAGCCGCGAAAGCCACCGTCCATCGACGACACGTGCTTGTATCCCATCTTGCCCAGGTTCTCGGCCGAAAGCGCCGAGCGGAAGCCGCCGCCGCAGTAGAGGATGATCTCCGTGTCTTTGTCGGGGATGACCTTCTCGATGTCGCGCTCGAGCACGCCACGGCTCAGATGGAGAGCGCCCTCGGCGTGCCCCCGGGCCCATTCGGAATCCTCGCGCACGTCGACCAGCACGAGCTTCTCCCCGCGCTGCTGCCGCTGCCACACGTCGTCGACCGAGCACTCCTGGATGTTCTTCTTGGCGTCGCCGACCAGCTTCAGGAAACCTTCGCTGTGTTTCATCGCACCTCCTTCGCTGATCCTAACGCCCCGCCGCGTCGAAGGGGCCGCCGAATCGCTCCGGCTCGGCGACGTACGGATCACGCAGGTGCACGGGCTCGGCCGTGCGCGCTCTGAGCTTGAGGTTGAGCGCCTCGACGAGCACGGCGAAGCCCATGGCGAAATAGAGATAACCCTTGGGCACGTGATGGTGCAGCCCGTCGGCCACCAGGCTCATGCCGATGAGGAGCAGAAAGCTCAGGGCCAGGATCTTGACCGTGGGATGGCGGTCGACGAAAGCGCCGAGCGGTCCCGCGTAGAAGAACATGATGGCGACCGAAATGACGACCGCGGCGATCATGACCCAAACGTGTTGCGCCATGCCCACGGCCGTGATCACCGAATCGAGCGAGAACACGATGTCGAGAAGGGCAATCTGCACCACGACGCGGCCCAGCTGCGCCGGCACCCGCGAGGACTTCTCCCCTTCCTCGCCTTCCAGCTTCTCGTGGATCTCGAGCGTGCTCTTGGCGAGGAGGAAGAGACCACCCCCGAGCAGGATGAGATCGCGCCCCGAGACGTCGTGGCCCCACACTCTGAACAGGGGATGCGTGAGCCTGACGACCCAGGTGAGCGAGACGAGGAGCGCGATGCGCGTGAGCATGGCGAGTGCCAAGCCGATGCGGCGCGCGCGGTCGCGCTCGCCCGTGGGCAGCTTCCCCGCGAGAATCGTGATGAAGATGATGTTGTCGACGCCGAGGACGATCTCGAGTGCGGTGAGGGTGGCGAGCGAGACCCAGACGCTCGGATCGGCGAGCCAATTCATGCCGGACTCTTCGGGCCCTGGGTGCGCCGGATGAGCCGCACGCCGCCGATCTCTGCGGTGAAGCCCCAGCGCTCATAGAACGGCTCGAGCTCGGGCAGGCAGTAGAGCTCGACGTGCTGCGCCGCGCGCACGGCCGGATGGCCGAGCAGCTCTTCCATCACCAGGCAGCCGAGACCTTGGCCCTGATGCTCGGGCAGCACGATGACGTCGAAGACCATGGCCTTGTACACGCCGTCGCTGAGGGCGCGCGCCATGGCCACGAGGCGGCCGCTCGCGCGCTCGCAGGCGAAGAAGAAGAGGCTCGGGCCGGCGATCAGGCGGCGCACGTCTTCGCTCGTGCGCGCGTTGCTCCACCACGCCGAGCGCAGAAGCGCCATCAAATCCTCGAAGCGCTCGGCGGGAACGCCGGTGGTGAGGACATAACGGCCTGCGTCGCTCGCGGGCACGTCAGAGCGGGAACTTGCCTTCGGACTTGCCTTCGGGGCCGCCGGCGGCGAGGAACCAGTCACGCTGCTCGCGCACATGCCACGGCATCTCGGCGTAGACGTCCTCGAACATGGTCTCGAGGGCGGGCGGCGGCAGCGCCTCCGCCTTGGCGATGGCGGCGCCGATTCGACTGATGGCGTCCTTGGTCGCCTCTTCCTCGCGCGCCTGGTCCCACAGGCTGCGGTGCTCGAGATAGCGCCGGAAGCGCACCACCGGATCGCGCTCGCCCCACGTCTTCACCTCGGCGTCCTCGCGGTAGCGCGTGGGATCGTCGCTCGACGAGTGGCCGCCCATGCGATAGGTCACGGCCTCGATGAACGTGGGCCCACCGCCCGAGCGCGCGCGGCCCGCCGCCTCGCGCACCGCGAGATAAACCGCCGCGGCGTCGTTGCCGTCGACGCGCACACCCGGCACCCCGTAGCCATCGGCCTTGCGCACGATCTCGGCGACCGCCGTCTGCTTGGAGACCGGCACCGAGATCGCCCAGTGGTTGTTCTGGCAGACGAAGACGACCGGCGCCTTCCACACGCCGGCGAAGTTCATGGCGGCGTGGAAGTCGGGGCTCGAGGTGGCCCCGTCGCCGAGAAAGGCGAGCGCGATGTGGGCATCGCCGAGACGCCGCGCCGCGAACGCCATGCCGACGGCGTGCGGCAGCTGGGTGGCGATGCACGACGACCACGACACGACGTTGACGCTGCGATCGGCATAGTGGCACGGCATCTGGTGGCCGTGCAGCGAGTCGCCTTGGTTGCCGATGAGCTGGCAGATGTAGCTCTCGAGCGGGAAGCCGCGCCACAAGAGGACGCCGCCCTCGCGGAGCGCCGGAAACACCCAGTCCGAGTCGCGCACCGCGGCGGCGGCGGCGAAGGTCGTGGCCTCCTGGCCGGTGGCCGTGCCATAGAAGCCGATGCGGCCCTGCCGCTGGAGGTTGAGGAGGCGTCCGTCGAGCACGCGCTGAAAGTGCATGGCGCGATAGAGCCGCACCATGAGATCCGCATCGAGGTCGGCATCGAGGTCGGCGCGCGGCTTGCCTTCGGGCTCGAGCACGCTGAGGAGCTTGATCTCTCCCGGTTCGACGTCGTGACCCATCACAGCCATCCTTCGAGCGGGCTTTCGAGGCGGGCAATCACATCGTAGAGGAAATCGGCGCCCTGCTGGCCATCGACCACACGATGGTCGAGCGAGAGCGACAGGTTGACCATGCGGCGGATCACGATCTGCCCGTCGCGCACGACCGGCCGTGGGGTGACCGCGTGGATGCCGAGAATCGCGACCTGCGGATGGTGCACGAGCGGCGTCGCCAACACACCGCCTTTGGCGCCCGTGGTCGTCACGGTGAAGGTCGCGCCGCTCAGCTCTTCCGGCTTGAGCGCGTTGCTGCGCGCCGCGTCGGCCAGGCGCCCGACCTCGCGCGCGAGATCGAGCAGGCCGAGCTTGTCGGCGTCGTAGACCACTGGCACGGTGAGCCCGTCGGGCGCGGCCACGGCGACCGCGACGTGGATATGCTTCTTGATCACGATTTCCTGCTTTTCGTCGTCGAGGCTCGCATTCAGGGAAGGAAATGCGTGCAACGAGGGCCCAAGCGCGCGCAACACATACGAGACGAAGGTGAGCCTCACTCCCTGCGCCTCGGCTTCCGGCTTACGGCGCTCGCGATCGGCCATGATGGCGTCGACGTCGGCTTCGGCCACGAACGTGAACTGGGGCACGAGCGCGTGCGTGCGGGTCATGGCCTCGGCGATGCGCCGGCGCATGCCGCGGAGCGCGACCCGCTCTTCTTCTTGCGGCGCCTTGCCCGCGGTCCCGCTCTCAGGCGTGCCGCCGCTCGCCGGCACTTCCGTTTCCATGGCCACGGCGGTCGCGACCACGGGCGAGCGCGTGGACGCCGCCGCCCGCTTCACGTCATCCGGCAGGAGACGGCCCCCTGGACCGGTTCCTTCCACCTGAGTGAGGTCGACGCCCAATTCGCGCGCCAGGGCTCTGACGGCCGGCGTGGCCTCGACAGCGCGCAGGAGTCCGGCCGCTTCCTTGGCCGCAGGACGCACCGTCGGCGAAAAGCTAGGGCCCGTGTCGGCAGCAGATGGGTTGGGAGAAGCGTCACTTGCAGGGGCCGGAGGGGTCTCGTCGGACGACCTCAGATTCTGGGCGTTCGACGAGGCCCCTTCGGATCCTGCGTCTGTCTCTTCGATTTCGACCAGCACATGCCCGACCGGCACTCGCTCGCCTTCGGCCGCGCCGAGCTTGAGGATGCGCCCAGCCCGCGGCGAAGGAATCTCGACGGTGGCCTTGTCGGTGAGCACCTCGGCCAGGGGCTGATCCTCGGCCACCGTGTCGCCTTCGCGCACCAGCCAGCGCACGACTTCGCCTTCGGCGACTCCCTCTCCCAGGTCCGGCAGCTTGAACTCGTACGCCATGCGGGCGACCTCCGGATCAGAAACCGAGCACGTACTCGAGCGCGTTCTCGATGCGGCGCGCGTCGGGCAAGTAGGCGTGCTCGAGGGTGTAAGGGAACGGCGTGTCGAATCCAGCCACGCGCACGATGGGCGCTTCGAGACGCGTCATGGCGCGCTCGGCCGCGAACGCGGCCAGCTCGCCGCCGAAGCCGCCGGTGCGCGGGGCTTCGTGCACGATCACCACGCGCCCCGTCTTCTTGACCGAGGCCAGCACCGCTTCGTGGTCGAAGGGCACGAGCGTGCGCAGGTCGATGACCTCGACCTTCTTGCCTTGGCTCTTCTCGACGCGCTCGGCCGCTTCGACCGCGGTGGGCACGGTGGAACCGTACGTCAGGACGGTGGCGAGCTCGCCCGCGCGCGCCACGCGCGCCTTGCCGATGGGCTCGGTGAAGGAGCCGTCCGGCACTTCCTCCTTGATGGAGCGATAGAGCCGCTTGGGCTCGAGGAAGATGACGGGATCGGGATCGTGGAGCGCGGCGAGGAGGAGGCCCTTGGCGTCGCGCGGGGTCGCGGGCGTCACCACCTTGAGCCCGGCGATGTGCGCGAACAGCGCCTCGGGCGATTGCGAGTGGTAGAGACCGCCCTTGATGCCACCGCCCACCGGCGCCCGCACCACGACCGGTGCCGTGTACTGGCCGGCCGAGCGATAGCGGAACTTGGCCATCTCGGAGAGGATCTGGTCGAATCCAGGATAGATGAAGTCGGAGAACTGGATCTCGGCCACCGGCCGCATGCCGTAGAGCGCCATGCCGATCGCCGTGCCCACGATGCCGTTCTCGGCGAGCGGCGTGTCGAGCACGCGGTCCTCGCCAAACTCCGCCTGCAGGCCTTCGGTGGCGCGGAACACGCCGCCCGCCTTGCCCACGTCCTCGCCCATGACGATCACGCGCGGGTTCTCGCGCAAGGCGACGGCGAGCGCGTCACGCACCGCCTGCACCATCGTGAGCTCAGCCATGGCGGCGAATGATCTCCTCGACGATCTTGCTGGTGGAGCGGCCCTCGACCAGCGGCAGCCGCACCACGCGCCCGCCGCGCGCTTCGACCGTGTCCTTGCCGACGATCGCGTCTTCGGCGTAGTCGGCGCCTTTGACGAGCACATCCGGCTCGAGACGGCGCACGAGCTCGGCCGGCGTGTCCTCGTCGAAGAGCACGACAGCGTCGACGACGGCGAGGGCGGCGAGCACGCGCGCGCGATCGGCCTCAGGCAAGAGCGGCCGGCGCTCGCCCTTCAAGCGCCGTGTCGACGCGTCGGTATTGAGCCCCACGACGAGCGCGTCGCCGAGTCCGCGTGCGCGCTCGAGCAGATCGACGTGACCCGCGTGCAGGAGGTCGAAGACGCCGTTGGTGAACACCACGCTCTGGCCGTGCGCGCGCCGGTCGGCGCGCCAGCGCACCGCTTCGTCGGTATCGAGCACGCGTCCCACGCTCAGTCCGTCTCTGCGGGCGCGAACGAGGCCTTGAGCTCCTCGGGCGAGACCACGGCCGTGCCGGCGTGACGGATGACGCGGCCGGCCGCGTGGTTGGCGAGGCTCGCGGCGGTGACGAAGTCGGCGCCCGCCGCCAGCGCCAGCGCCATCACGGCGACCACGGTGTCGCCGGCGCCGGTGACGTCGAAGACCTCGCGCGCCACGGTCGGCAGATGCGTGGAGCGGCCGCCGCGCTCGAACAGGCTCATGCCGTCGGGCCCGCGCGTGATCACCAGACACTCGAGATCGTACTTGTCGCGCAGTCCCCATCCCGCCGCCGCCAGCGTCTCCTCGTCCGTGATGCGCCGGCCAAACGCCTGCCCGGCCTCATTCTGATTGGGCGTGAGCAGGGAGGCGCCCTGGTACGAAGCGAAATGATCCTGCTTGGGATCGACGCTCACCGTGATGTGGTGGGCGCGCCCGAGCGCGATGGCGGGCTGGATGGTCTCGGGATGGACGACGCCTTTGCCGTAATCCGACACGACGATGGCGTCGACCTCGCGCGCCAGGCGCTCGAGGGTGGAGAGCAGGCGGCGCAAGGCCGGGCCGCGCACGGGCTCCGTGTCCTCCTCGTCGGCGCGCACCACCTGCTGCTGGTGCGCGAGGATCCGCGTCTTGACCGTGGTGCGGCGCTCGGGATCGGCGATCAGGTTGTCGTCGCGCACGCCGGCCGAGGCCAGAACCGCGCGCAGCCGCTCGCCCGAGGCGTCCTCACCGCTGACCGAGAGGAGCACGGCGTCGCCACCCAGAGAAGCGATGTTGTGGGCCACGTTGGCCGCCCCGCCCAGGGTGAAGGTCTCGCGCTCCACGTCCACCACCGGTACAGGCGCCTCGGGCGAGATGCGCTCCACGCGCCCCCACAAATAGCGATCGAGCATGGCGTCGCCGAGCACGAGCACGCGGCGCCCGCGCAGGGCGTCGATCAGGCGAATCTCGGAGGCGGCCGGGCTGGCGGTGGACACGCGATCCTCTCGAATCGGGGGAAGAACGGCGGCGAAGGGCTCCGGGGCGGCAATTTAGCATCGCCCGGAAGACCCCAGCAAGGCGCGCGAGCGCCGTAGACGCGGCCCCGCGCGCGCCGTAGACTCAGGAACGCCCTCCGAACCGGGACCGGCTTGCGCGTCATGCGCGGCCGCTTGCGAGGTGCAGGATGACGACGCGTTGGACCCGCCGCGAGCGGGTGATGGCCGCGATCGGTGGCGGCATGGCCGATCGTCCGCCGGTTTCCTTCTGGGGACACGCGTATCACCGCGAGTCCTCGGCGAAAGATCTCGCCGAGGCCACGCTCGAGTTTCGCGACCGCTACGACTGGGATCTGGTCAAGCTCAACCCGCGCGCCTCCTATCACGGCGAGGTGTGGGGCCTCTCCTTTCATTATTCCGGCGTTCCCGACGAAAAGCCCAAGCGGATGGAGTATCCGGTGCACGCGCCGGGCGACTGGGCGCGTGTGGCGCCGCGCGACTCGTCGGCGGCCCCGCTCGCCGAGCAGCTCGAGGCCGTGAAGCTCGTGCGCGCCGGCCTTCCCGCCGACGTGCCCTTCGTCGAGACCGTGTTTTCGCCGCTCTCCATCGCCGCCGATCTCGCCGAGTCGCCCGAGGCCGTGCTCGCGCACCTGAGGAGCGACGAGTCCGCCGTGCTGGCCGCCGTCGAGGCGATCGCCAGCACGTTCCGCGGCTTCGTGCGCGACGTGCTCGCGGCCGGCGCCGACGGCATCTTCTACGCCACCGTGGATTGGGCGACGAATGATCTGATCACCCCGGCCGAGTACTTCCGCTGGGCGCGGCCCTACGATCTCGCCGTGCTCGACGCGGCGCGCGAGGCTTCGCTCAACGTGCTGCATGTGTGCCGGCGCAACAATTTCCTGCTTCAGCTCGCCGATTACCCGGCGCACGCCTTCTCGTGGGCGGCGACCGAGCCGGGCAATCCCGATCTCAAGGCGGGCCTGTCCGCGGTAAGTGGTGCGGTCATGGGCGGCGTGGGGCAAGAGGATGCCCTCCAGGCCGCGAGTCCCGAAGGCGTCCTGCGTCAGCTCGAAGACGGGCTCGAGCGCACCGGCGGTCGGCGGTGGATCGTCGCGCCGGGCTGCTCGATCCCTCCTCGAACTCCACCCGAAAACCTGCGTGCCGTGCGCGACTGGGTTGCGGCGCGCGCCGAGCAAAAGGTCTAGATCGAAAAAAGAGGAGGACCTCGCCCATGCGACGCCTCCACCTGGTTGTGCTCTCTCTTCTCCTCCTCTGCGCTGCCGCCGGCCGTGGGACAGCGCAGGAAAAGTCCGACGCCACACCCTCGCCACGCACGACTTCGGGCGGAGGCAATGACGGCGGACAGCGCCTCGGCTCGCGCTACCTGGGCCGACTCCTGATCGGCGACGACGCGCCCGACTTCGAGCTGCCGGACGCCGACGGGACGCACTTCCGTCTCCACTCCGTGCACGGCTTGGAGAAGGTGGCCGTGCTCTTCGCGCAACGTCCCGACTTCAACTTCGCTCCCTACGCGACGATCGGCGATTCGCTGCGCCAGAGCGGGATTCGCGTGGTGTTCGTGTGCGCGGAGCGCGCCATGCGCACGCCGCCGGACTACGCCAATCTCTGGGTGCTCTACGACCACAAGGGAGAGACGGCGCAGCGTTATGGCGCCTACGACGTGGTGACGGGCGCGACCGTGCCGGCGCTGTTCCTGCTCGACGACACGGGCCATGTGCGCTTCCTGGCGGTGGGTTACATGCCCGAACCGTCGGATCTCAGCGACCTGGCGTCGAATGTTTTGTTGAAGGGATGGAAGCCGCCGACGGCGGCACGGGCCGACTGAGAGGTGGGCTTCGAACGCTCCTAGGCGACGCGACGCGCGTCGCGCAGCTCGGAGGCTTCGAGCAGGACCTTGTTGATCTCGTCGACGGTGAAGGGCTTGGGCAGGATGAGATCCACGCCCTGACGCCGCGCCTGCTCGGGCTCGATCTGCACGCCCCAGCCGGTGACCAGCGCCACCGGCGTCTGGGGTGACGCGCGCTTGACGCGCGCCGCCACCTCCCAGCCGTTGACGTCGGGCATGCCCAGGTCGGAGAGCACGACATCGGGATGGCGCAGCCTGGCCAGCTCGATGGCCTCGCCTCCGCCGCGCGCCCGCACCACGTCGTGGCCCAGGGCTTCCACCAGCTCGCACAACACGTCGAGCACCGCCGGCTCGTCGTCCACGCACAGAACCTTCATGGGCTTCGCCTCCGGAATCTTCTCCGGCGCCGGCGGCGCCGAGTCCGCCTCCGCGCCCGCCGGGAAATCGATCACGAACGCCGTGCCAAGGCCAAGCTCGCTCTCGACCCGAATCTCGGCGCGATGGCGGCGCAGGATGCCGTACGCCACCGAGAGCCCGAGCCCGTTGCCGCGCTCGCGCTTGGTGGTGAAGAAGGGATCGAACGCCCGCGCCTGCGTCTCGCGATCCATGCCGACGCCGTCGTCGCTCACGCGCGCCACCACGCGATCGCCTTCGTCCCGCGTCGTGAGAGTGAGCGTGCCACCCTGGGGCAGCGCGTCGACCGCGTTGAGCACGATGTTGGTGAACACTTCGCGCAGCTCCGCGGCCGAGCCGTTCACCGGCTGGCCGCACTCGAGGTCGGTCGCCACTTGAATGTGCACGCCGTGGGCCTTGGCCTCGGCTTGCCACGCCGAACGCGTGAGATCGATCACCTGAAGGAGGACCTGGTTCAGGTTCACGCTCTCGCGCGACTCGTCGTGGCGGACGCGCGTGAACTCCTGGATGCGCTTGACCGTGTGCGCGCCGTCGAGCGCCGTCTGCTCGATGACGAGCAGCGAGTCCTTGACCTCTTTCGTGTTGGCGGAGCGCAGCAGAAGCTGCGTGCGGCCCAGGATGGCCGCGAGGATGTTGTTGAAGTCGTGCGCCACGCCGCCCGCCATCTCGCCGAGGGCGTTCAGCTTGGCGCTCTGCACCAGCTGATTCTGCGTGGCGCGCAGCTCCTCGATGGTGCCGCGCAGCTCGGTGTAGAGGCGCGCGTTCTCGATGGCCGCCGAGCAGTGGCCGGCGAAGATGGTGGACAGCTCCAGGTCTTCGTTCTCGAAATCGTTGTCCCCACCCAGGCGCGAGAGCGCGAGCACGCCCACCACCCGATCCTTGATGACCAGCGGCGCGCACAAGAGCGATGTCGGCTCGACCGGCGTGCCGGGCACTTGCAGCGAGCGCGGATCGCGCTCGGCATGGTTCACGATCTCGGACTTTCCGGTCTGCGCCACCCAGCCGACGATGCCCTCTCCCTTGGTGAGGCGAAGCGCCATCACCTCATCGAGGAAGGAATCGACGTGGGCGACCACGGGCGAGAGCGTTTCGCCATCCTCGTTCACCAGGAAGAGCACGGCCTCGGGCACGGCGACAAGGTCGCGCACGCGCTTGACGATGTTCTGGAGGATGACGTCGCGGTCGAGCGACGAGGACACTTCGCGGCTGGCGTCCAGCACCGCCTTGAGTCGGCGCCGGTAACGGATCTCGCGCTTCTCGAGCGCTTCGGCGTCCATCATGCGGTTGGCTTCGGGCAAGGCGACGGCGAGCACGCCTTGCGGCCGGCCGCGGCCGCGCAACGGATAGAGAAGGAGCTGCACGCCGGGGTGGAGCGCGCAGGCCAGCGGCAGGCTCGAAGGCTCCGCCACCCGGCTCACCGGTCCGTCGGGGGTCGCACCGCCGGCGACCAAGCCCTCGTGGCAGGCGGCGAAATAGGCGCGTGCCGCCGCGTGCTGTTCGGGCGAAATCCAGTCCCAGATCGCCCGGCCCTCGAGCATCGGGCCCTCGTCGATCGGGCGCGGGAAGTCGGCCGTGGCGTAAAGGAAGCGCCCCGAGAAGTCGAGATAGGCCACCGGAAACGGCGACGCCTCGAGGGCAGGCCCTTGCTGGCGAATGGCCTCGAGGAGGTCGTGGCTGTCGGGCGGCGGACTGGGGACCGCTTCCATGCTCCCTCTGGGTGATGGGGAAAGCGCTCGAACCGGGGGCTTCTTGGGTATCGGCTGTGGCAGAGAGCGGCTTGAGAGCCAAGTCCCGCGCTGCCGTGTGTTTATCCCCGCCTGTCCTCGCCCGCGTGTGCGCCAGCCCATGCTCGACATGCGCCAGCGCATACGTCCTCGTCTCGCCGGCGGAATCCCTCACGGAG
>DASYSL010000163.1:0-6769 GCA_036003365.1 Candidatus Eiseniibacteriota bacterium | reverse complement strand
AAAGAAGCAGCGCGCCGGTTCCGGCGGCCAACTGTCGATAGGCGAAGGAGAAACCGATGGCATAGGCGAAGAGCATGGCCGCCGAGATTGGATTCCAGCGTGCGTGCGTGCGGCCCGTCGCGGAGGGAATGAGGAGCAGCGCGACGGCCCCGGAGGCGAGGCGGATGCTCGTGAAGCTCGCGGCGTCGATACTGCCCGAGCCGAGCGCGAATCGGCACAGAATCGAATTGGCGGCGAAGGCGAGGAGCGCGAGCGCGGTGAGGAGAAAGGTGCGCAGACCCTAATCCGCGAGCCCGAGCCGGCGCAGCGCCGGCAGCCAGCGCGGATCGCCGTGCAGTGGCTTGAAAATCGGCTCGGAGCCCAGGAGGTTCATTCCGGCGTCGCGCTGATCGATTCCCCTGTCGATCCACGCAAAGGACTTTTCCAAATCGCCTCGGATCGCGTAGATGGCCGCGATCTGAAACGCCGAGTCCTGAGCGTGCTTGGCTTCGAGCTCGGCTAGCATCTGGTCGGACTCCGCGCGGCGTCCGGCTTTCCAATAGGCATTGGATAGAGCAGTCAGGCGTCCCCATTCCGCGGGCTCGAGCTTGGCTTCGGCGATCCCTTCCTCGATCTTTCCCTGATCCAGGAGGACGATCGACAGGAGATGGTGCGCGGTGATGCGCTGGGGTGAGAGCTCGAGCGCTTTGCGGAAGGCGCGCTCGGCTTCCGCTGGGCGGCCGCTCACGCGGTAGGTATTGCCGAGCTGGCTATAGACCCGCGAGGCCAGAGGATCATGCTCCACGGCCCGGAGCAGGTATTGCTCTGCCTCCGCGAATCGGCTGCGCAGGTACGAGTACTGTCCCATCGTGAAGAGAACACTTGGATTGTTCGGAGCAAGAGCCAGGGCGCGCTGCAGCGACTTTTCGCCGGTCTTCCAATCGTGGTCGTAGAAAGCCTGACCCATTCCCATGAGGAGATGGGCTTCCGCCAGATTGGGGGCGAGCTGGAGGGCCTTATCCGTCGCCTCGCGGGCTGCCTCGGCTCCCTTCTCGGGTGGCATGATTCCGTAGCTCCCCTGCCAAACATATCCGCGCGCCAGGCCCACCCAGGCGAGCGCATTCTTGGGATCGAGGGCGAGTGCCTCCTTGAGCCGGCTCATCGCCTTCTCCACACCTTCCTCGGTGAAGCGCTCCAGGAAGTACATGCCTTCCATGTACAGGCGATGTGACTCCGGATTGTTGCCGCGGCCCTCGGCCGCGCGCGCGACTTCCGCTTGCGCTTCGCCCGAAGTCTGCGAGTCCGGCGTTTCGCCGAGCAAGGTGGTGCGCAGCTCCTTGACCACGCTCTGCGCGATGTCGTCCTGCACGGCGAAAATGTCGTCGAGCGTGCGGTCGTAGGTCTCCGACCACAGCGGCACCTCGTCATCCACCTTTACGAGCTGGACCGAGATGCGCACGCGGTTCCCTGCCTTGCGCACGCTGCCTTCGAGGACGGTGGCCACGTGCAGGGCGCGTCCGGCTTCGCCGATCGACACCTGCTTGCCCTTGAACATGGCCGACGAGGTGCGCGCCGCCACGCGCAGGCCGCGAATCTTGACCAGCACGCTCAGGAGCTCGTCGGCGAGACCCTCGGAGAAATACTCGTCATTGGGATCGGCACTGCGATTGACGAACGGCAACACGGCGACCGATGGCAAATCGGCCGCCGGTCCAGCGGCGGCCGCGGGCCGCGGTGCCGACACCGGGGCCGGCGCAGCCGCGGGCGCGCTCTTGCGCAGAACCTCGAGCTCGTTGCGCACGTCCTTGGCCGTCTGCGTGCGGCGCTCCGGGTCCTTCTCCAGGCAGCGCGTGAGAATGCGCTCGAGGTCACTCGGCACGTTGCCGCGCAAAGTCGAGACAGGCGCCGGCGTGTCGCGCAGGATGGACGAGCTGACCTCGACCGACGTCGAGCCGCCGAACGGACGCTTGCCCGTGATCAATTCGTAGATCAGGACGCCGAGCGAGAAGATGTCGCTCCGCGCATCGACGTTTTCGCCACGCAGCTGCTCGGGCGACATGTAGGGCACCGTGCCGAGCACGAGCCCCACCGCCGAGATCGGCTGGTCCATGGTGGCCACCATGGAGGCGCCGACGGCTTCCGCCTCGTTCACCTTGGCGAGACCGAAGTCGAGCACCTTCACGCGTCCGTCGCGTGACACCATGACGTTGGCCGGCTTGAGGTCTCGGTGCACCACGCCTTTGGCGTGCGCGGCCACGAGCGCTTCAGCGATGGCGATCGAGAAGTCGAGCACGCGCGGGAGCGGCAGGCCGCCGGGTGCCACCACCTGGTCGAGGCTCTGGCCGTCGACCAGCTCCATGGTGATGAAGCGCACGCCGCCCGACTCCTCGATCGAGTGCAGGGTGACCAGATTGGGGTGATTGAGCGCCGCGACCGTCTTGGCTTCGCGCTCGAAGCGCGACAGGCGGTCGGGATTGGACGCCAGCTCCTGCGGCAGAACCTTGATCGCGACTTCGCGTCCGAGTCGCGGGTCGCGGGCGCGATAGACCTCGCCCATGCCGCCCTGGCCGAGGGCGGAGACGATTTCGTAGGGGCCGAGGCGGGAGCCGGGTGTGAGCTGCATCGCGTGAATCTAGCGGAATCCGCCGCTAGCCGGAACGGCGACGATGTTCTTGGACGAGTTTATCGACCACGTCCGGATCGGCGAGCGTGGTGACGTCACCCAGCCCGTCGTACTCGCCGGCGGCGATCTTGCGAAGGATCCGGCGCATGATCTTCCCGCTGCGCGTCTTGGGCAGGCCCCCCGCCACGTGGATGGCGTCAGGCGTGGCGAAGGCGCCGATGGCGGTGCGCACCTGCTGCTTGAGCGCGTCCTCGACGCCGTCGTCCTTGGGCGCGTCGGCGGTCAGGACGACGTACGCGTAGATCCCCTGCCCTTTGATGGGATGCGGGAAACCCACCACCGCGGCCTCGGCCACCGTGTCGTGCGCCACGAGCGCGCTCTCCACCTCGGCGGTGCCCAGGCGATGGCCGGCGACGTTGAGCACGTCATCGATGCGGCCCGTGATCCAGTAGTAACCGTCCTCGTCGCGGCGGCAGCCGTCCCCCGTGAAGTAGTAGCCGGGGTGCTGCGTGAAGTACGTCTTCTTGAAGCGCTGGTGGTCGCCCCAGATGGTACGCGCCTGTCCCGGCCATGGCGGCGAGCCAAGGCACAGAGCGCCGCTCACACCGTTCCCTTCGAGCACGCGGCCGTTCTCGGGATCGACGATCACCGGCTTCACGCCGAAGAAGGGCAAAGTCGCCGAGCCCGGCTTGGCGGGCGTCACGCCCGGGAGCGGAGAGATCATGATGCCGCCGGTCTCCGTCTGCCACCACGTGTCGACCACGGCGCAGCGCCCCTCGCCCACGACGTCGTGATACCAGCGCCAAACCTCGGGATTGATCGGCTCGCCCACCGAGCCCAGCACGCGCAGGCTCGTGCGCTTGTAGCGCTTCACGTACTCGTCGCCGGCCTGCGCGATGGCGCGCAGCGCGGTGGGCGCGGTGTAGAGGATCTCGATGCCGAGATCGTCCACCATGCGCCAGTAGCGGCCGGGATCGGGATACGTGGGCACCGACTCGAACATCACCGTCGTCGCGCCGTTGGCGAGCGGGCCGTACACGATGTACGAGTGCCCGGTCACCCAGCCCACGTCGGCGGCGCAGCAGTAGATCTGTCCCGGGTGATAGTCGAACACGAGCTTGTGCGTGAGGGCGGCGAAGAGCAGGTAGCCCGCGGTCGAGTGCATGACGCCCTTGGGCTTCCCCGTGCTGCCGCTCGTATAGAGGATGAAGAGCGGATCCTCGGAGCCCATCCACTCGGCCGTGCACGTGGAGCGCTGCATGCGGCACTCTTCGTCGAGCCAGTAGTCGCGCCCGGCCTGCATGTTCGGCTCGTGGTCCGTGCGCCGCGCCACCAGCACCGTCTCCACCAAGCTGCCGAGCGCACCGATCGCCTGGTCGGCGATGGCCTTGAGCGGCACGCGTTTCCCGCCCCGCATGCCTTCGTTGGCGGTGATGAGCACGCGGCACTCCGCATCCACGATGCGGTCCTGGAGCGAGTCGGCGCTGAAGCCGCCGAACACCACCGAGTGCACGGCGCCGATGCGCGCGCAGGCGAGCATGGCGTACACGGTCTCGGGAATCATCGGCATGTAGATGCAGACGCGGTCGCCCTTCTTCACGCCGTGGGCGAGCAGCACGTTGGCGACGCGGCAGACCTCGTGCTTCAGCTCGCGATAAGTGATGTGCTTGTAGACGCCAGGCTCGTCGGCGGCCCAGATGATCGCCGTCTGCTCGCCGCGCGTCTCGAGATGGCGGTCGACGCAGTTGTAGGCGGCGTTGAGACGCCCGCCGCCGAACCATGAGAAGTCGATCTCCTCGAGGTCGATATCGAGCACGCGATGCCAGGGGTGGTACCAGTCGAGCAGCTTGGCCTGCTCGGCCCAGAACCCCGCGGGATCCTCGATCGAGCGGCGGTAGAGGCGCTCGTACTCTTCCAACGAACGGATGTGGGCGCCTTCACGAATGCGCGACTTGACGTCGTAGAGATCCTGGGTCATGCGCTCAGTCTATCCGCGGGTCAGGGATGGGGCAACGAATCGGGCGCGACCAGGGAGACCCGCCCGGCGTTGAGCGTGAGCGGCGGGCAGTAGAGCCCTTGGTCTTCGGCCTTCCACCAGGCGCCGGTGGCGCGCCGCTCGGCAGTGGTCGTGAATTGATAGCCCGAGAGCCGCGCGCGGATGAAGCGCGGCGGCCGGTTCGGGAACGGATTCACGGCGAAGAGGTGGGTGACCGGCTCCGATCCCTGGAGCAGGCGCTCGCACATGTAGAGAAACCACGGTGACTGGCGCAGGCCATCGAGAGAGGCGAACCACATCTGCCAGTCGAGGCGCGGCATGTGCGGGCCGAGAAACGGTGGCTCGCGCATTGGATTGCCCGGCTTGTAGCGGAACTCGTAGGTCTTCCATTGGGCGCCGTCGTCACTGCCCTCGAGCGTGATCTCCGGGCGCGTCGTGGTCATGATGGCGAAGAGTCCGTAGCCGTTGGCGATGCGCCATGGCGAGATGAAGCGCTCGAGATTGATCACCGATGCCGGCCAGCGCGTCTGCGGATAGAGCGCGCCCAGGAACGGGATGAGTCCGAGCACGAGCACGACGGTGGCCACGGCGCGCACCGTCCACAAGGCGAGCAGGTTGGGCTTGCGCTCACGCACTGGGCGCGCCGGCCCATCGTCGAGCCAGCAGATGCAGAGAGCGATGGTCAGAAAGTTGAAGAAGCCATAATTGCCGGTGACCAGGATGAGAAGTTGCAACAAGACGATCGCGGTCAGGGCGACCTGGCGCACGTGCCGCGGGCCGAACAGGAAGAACGGTACGACACCCTCGATGAAGAACGTCACCAGCACCGACAGCTTCTGGAACCACATCGGCAGCTGCTCGAAGAACCACGCGACGGGCGGCGGGATGGGCTGCGTTTGGTAGTGATAATGAAGCGCGGTGAGGTTACGCCAGTTGGGATCGCCGCTCGTGAGCTTCACCGCCGCCGAGGCGATCATGAGGCGGAAAAGCAGCCAGCGTGTGAGCCAGAGCATCACCGGGCGCGGCGGATCTTGGGATGGCCTGGAAAACCAGCGCCAGGGCGCGAGGAAGAGCGCCAGGAATCCGGTCTCGAGCAGCAAGCTGTCCCACTGGTACCAGAGGAAGGTCGTGCCCACCGACGTGATCGAGAGATAGCTCGCCCAGGCCCCGAGTGCCGCGAGCCCCGGCAAGATGCCGATCGCGAGCATGACGGAGAACACCGCGCCCGCGATGCACGTGCCGGTGAGCATGGAATCGTGCGCGTCGAGCCACAGCCACGACGGCGCGGCGAGATACGCCGAGTTCCCCCACTGTCCCTTGGCGCCTTGGATCAGGTCGACGAGGGGCAGGATGCCCTTCTCGCCGTAGAGCCCGACGACTTGCGGCAATAACGAGAGAAACGCGGCGAGATAAACGAGGCCGAGCACGCGCAGGAACGCCCACACGGTGCGCGCGTGACCCGGAGGCGTGAGATCGCTCCCCCACAGCGCGCGCGTGACGCCGGCGCAGAACGCTCGATGCGCCGCGATCCAGCCATACGCCGCGCGGCTCGCGGGCGCGTAGCCCGGCACGTGGCGGTACGCCCACCAGCCTGCCCCGCCCGTGGTGCGGTAGACCGCCTCCGCGCCTTCGTACCAGTGCCCGTCGGTATCCAGGAGCTGCACAGACTTCTTGAAATGCTCGAGCGGGCGATTGGGAAAGCGCTTGGCCACTTCCTGGTACGGCGCGTAATCGATGCGGTCACCGGTGCGGGCGCGCCAGCGATCGATCCACAGGCGACAGAAGTCACATTCGCCGTCGTAGACGAGAAGAGGCTTCGAGGGCTTAGCCACGGAAGAAGACAACCACGATTCCAGCCGCCGCGACCAGAGCGCCCAGAATCGTGCCGGTGGTGACCGGCTCATGATTGAATTTCTCGGAGATGATGATCGTGAGCACGGGCGCGAACGCGGTGATCGAGGCGGCCACGCCCGCTTGCACGAACAAGAGCGCGGTCAAGGACAGCGTCACGCCGCACAATGGGCCAAACGCGGTGCCGCCCAACATGAACCCGGCCGCGCGCCGGTCGGCGAGCGCGGCGACCGTCGGACGTCCTTGGTTGCGTGCCAGAGTCCAGATCCAGATCGCCGCGGCCGCGGTCGAGATGCGGATCACCGTGCCCGAGAGCGGAT
>DASYSL010000162.1:0-1867 GCA_036003365.1 Candidatus Eiseniibacteriota bacterium | reverse complement strand
TTGGGCTTGGCGCACACCGACCGTGAAAAGGCGCGTGGCGGGGAAGCGGCGGAGAATGCCGAGCGCCTGCGGGCGTTGCTCGGCGGCGGTGAGCACGGCGTGGCGCGCGATCTCGTGTTGTTGAATGCAGCGGCGGCCCTGCGCGTCGCCGGACTGGCCGGCGATTGGGAAGGCGGCCTGGCCACTGCGCGCGAATCTCTAGATTCCGGCCGCGCCCTGGCGCGGCTCGAGGCGCTGATCGCTTTCTGCCGGAGCCGGCCGCGATGACCGACGTCCCCGATATCCTCGCACGCATCGCCGAGGCGACGTGGCCGCGCATCGAGGAGAGGCGCACGCGGCCCTTGCCGGCGCGCCCGCGCGAGTTCGGCCCGGCGAAGCTCGGGCGGCTGGCGACGGCGCTCAAGCGCCCGGGCCCCAAGTCGGCGCCGCGATTCCTGTGCGAGATCAAGCGGGCTTCGCCGTCCAAGGGCACGTTGCGCGAGGATTTCGACGTGGAGGCCCTCGCGGCGGAGTACGCGCGGGCCGGCGCGGATGCGCTCTCCGTGCTCACCGAGCCCGAGTTCTTCCTGGGCTCGGGCGAGTATCTGACCAAGGCCAAGAACGTGTCGAGGCTTCCGTGCCTCGCCAAGGACTTCTTCATCGATCCCTGGCAGATCGAGGAAGCCAAAGGGCTCGGCGCCGACGGCATCCTGCTCATTGCCGCCATGCTGCCCGATGAGAGTATTCGCGCCCTGCTCGATCGCGCGCACGCCGAGGGGCTCGATGTCCTGGTCGAGGTGCACGACGAGGCCGAGCTGCAGCGCGCCCTGGCGACCAAGACCGATCTGGTCGGCATCAATCATCGTGACTTGCGCACCTTCGAGGTCGACAACGAGCTGACGGCGCGGCTGCGCGCGCAGGTCCCCGAAGGCGTGACGCTCGTGAGCGAGAGCGGGATCGGGACCGCCGACGAAGCCGTGGCGCTCGCCAAAGCGGGCGTGGACGCGCTCCTCATCGGCGAGCACTTCATGCGATCGGATCGCCCGGGCGAAGAGCTCTTCCGGCTGCGTCGCGCCTGCGAGAAGGCGCTGGCCGGCATCCCGACGGTGCGCGTGAAGATCTGCGGCATCGCGCGGCCTGCGGACGCGCGTCAGGCCATCGATGCCGGGGCCGATTATCTCGGCGTGGTGCTGTGCGATGGCCCGCGCAAGAAATCGCTCGCGGAGGCCGAGGAGATCATCGCCGCCGCCCGCGTCGCGAATCCGAACGTGCCCGTGCTCGCTGTCGTACGCGATCTCGACGCCGAGACCGCGCGTGCGACGCTCGCCCGAGGCTTCGACGGTCTCCAGCTCCATGGCAAGGAAACCGAGCCCGAAGTGGCCATGGTTCGGACGTGGGTTCCCAACGCAATCCTGTGGAAGGCGGTCGGGATCAGCTCGGAGACCGACTTGTTGCGTGCCGAGGGCTACCGGCGCGCCGACGCGGTGCTCGTCGAGCCCGATCCCCGCGGCAACCCGTGGCACGTGCCGCTCAAGCTCGTCGAGCACGCCTGCGAGCAGCGGCGCATCGTCCTGGCGGGCGGGCTCACGCCCGACAACGTCGCCGGCGCCGTGCGCGAAGCCCAGCCCTACGTGGTGGATGTGTCGAGCGGGGTCGAGGCGTCGCCCGGCGTGAAGGACCACGCCAAGGTCTCGGCATTCATCCGAAACGCCAAAGAAGCAGCCTCATGAGCTCTTTGCGCACCGGCTTGCCCGACCCGCGGGGCCATTTCGGCCCCTATGGTGGCAGCTTCGTTCCCGAGACTTTGGTCACCCCGCTCGCCGAGCTGGAGAGCGCCTACCGGGCCGCGCGCGCCGACCAGGCGTTCGAGCGCGAGCTGAAAGAAACG
>DASYSL010000161.1:0-21411 GCA_036003365.1 Candidatus Eiseniibacteriota bacterium | reverse complement strand
CGATCCGCAATCGCTAATGGCCCTTATCAGCCCTCAACGCACGGCAACGTGCGTTTGTGAATCTATTCACAAAGCGAGCGGCGCCACTTCCTTCTAGGTCGTGGGCGCGTTGTGCGGCTTTTGGTATTGCAGCCGATCCACGCGCTCGCGGCGGCTGCGGATATCGGTGACCACGATGTTGGCCACGAGGCCGAAGCCGGTGATCGCCGCTCCCAGGAAAAGAAGGATCGCGAGGCCTGGATAGCCCAGGATCCGGAACCGCGTCTCGATGCGCATGAGCAAGGCCGCGCCGATGATGAGGGCCGCGATCACCACGCCGAAGGTGATCCGGTTCGCAATCTTCTGCAGCCCTTCCATGAGCAGCACTTCGTCGATGGCGTCGACCTTCACGCGCACGCGGTTGTGCGTGACGTTGTCGATCAACCGGTTGAGCCGGTTCGGAAGCTTCTCGACGAACTCCTGCACCTCGAGCATGCCGGCGAAGACTTTGCCGGGCGAAAGCGACTTGAGCGTGCGCTTGCGCATAATGCTGCCGGCATTGCGCCGGATGGAAGCGTTGGGATCAAAGTGTTTGTCGAGCGCTCGCGCCACCTGGTCGATGTTGAGCAGCGCCTTGGCGAGCATGGTGAGCTCGCGCGGCATCCGGATGCCGCACTCGAGACCGATGCGCGACAGCTCGAGCATGGTGCGCCCGATCTGGATGTCTTCGACCCGCTGGCCCTGATTGGCGAGCACCATCTCGGCCAGCTCGCGCCGCGTCCGCGTCTCGTCGAAGTCGGGCAACGGCTCGCCGATGCGGATCGCGAGCTCCGCCGCGTCCTCGCCGCGCCCTTCGCTGATCGCAAGCAGAAGCTTGAGCAGGCTTTCCTGCATGGAAGGCGCGAGGCGCCCCACCATGCCCAGATCGAGCAGAGCGATGCGTCCGTCCTGGGTGACGAAGACGTTGCCGGGATGCGGATCGGCGTGGAAGAAGCCGTCGACCAAGATCTGCTTCAGGTACGCGCGGCACAATGCTTCGGAAAGCGGCGCGCCATCCAGGTCCATGCGTGCCAGTGGCCCCAGTGCGGTCACCTTGCGTCCGCAGATGAACTCCATGGTCAGCACGCGCGAGGTGACGTAGTCGGGCACCGGGCTCGGCACCACCACGAGATCGATCTCCGACAGGTTTTCGTTCAAGGTGTCCAGATTGCGCGCTTCCTGCCGGTAATCGAGCTCGAGCAGCAGGCTCTTGCGGAACTCTTCCACCATGGCGCCGAAATCGTAGCGGCGACCGGCCTCGGTGTGCTTGTCGAGGAAGGACGCGATGTCGGCCAGCGTATCGAGGTCGTCGGAAATGATCTCGCGGATGTCCGGGCGCTGCACCTTCACGGCGACCAAAGCGCCGCTTCTGAGCTCGGCGCGATGCACTTGGCCGAGCGAGGCGGAGGCGAGCGGAGTCACCTCGAAGGAGAGGAAGGCCTTGGAGATGCGCGCCCCCAGCTCCTCGGTAACCGTGCGCTCCACTTCGGCGAAGGGAATGGGCTGCGCCTGATCCTGTAGCCGCGCCAGCGCCTCGAGATACTCGGGAGGCAGAAAGTCGGCGCGCGTCGATAAGAACTGACCCACCTTCACGAAGGTCGGGCCCATCGCCTCGAGGTCGTCGGCGAGCTGCTCCGGTTTCGAGCGTTCGTCGGTCTTGACGCCGGCGCCAGGAACGCCGTTCTTCGCTGTCGCCGTGGGAACCGCCGGCGGCGTTTCTTCGTCTTCGAGGTGATCGAACCAGGAACGGTTGACGAGGTCCTTACGCCCATATTTCACGAGCAGGCGCCCGATGTCGCGGTAGCGCTTGATGCGCTTTGGATTCATGGTGATCGCCATACCAATACCAAACGCAAGGAGTGTGCCCGCATTTCGCGCCCTTGAAATCGACACTTAGCGCGGGTCTCACGCCGTGCTTTTCCGCTGCGGGAAAAAGATTCCAAAATCGGTGATTCTCGATCTTGGATTCCGGGTCACGGAGTGGCTGACATCAACTTGGCGGGCTCTTTCCTACTCGATCACATCACAATGAATGAGTCGTCGGGAAAGCCGATTACCCCGCGCCTCGAGCAGATCTCTCTCCACCATCACCAACACACCCAGGTCGCGCTCTCGCGCTGCCCTACGGGAGGAATCTCGTGCGAATCGGAAGACCTACGCCCGCCACGGTCCGCCGGCTCACCATTCTGGGAACCTGTCTCGTGGTTTCGGTCGCCGCACGCGGCCCGGCGCTCGAGGAGACGACGACGACGGCGGCTCCAGCCGAGTCGCTCGCCGTCATATCGGATTCCGTCGTGACACCAGCCGCGGCGCCCACGGAAGTCGCCTCGCTCGACACCATGTCGCTGCTTCCGTTTCGCGCCAAGATCGCCGGGCGCATCGGCACGTACCGGCTCGGCTACTGGCCGGCCGAGCGCGGATCGATCCCTTCGGCGGCCTACGCCAATCCGGCCGGTTTCTACGAGGTCACGCCCGAGAACGAGAACACGTTCGTCTCGCCGCACTTCCGGCTGCGCGACTTCCTGACGCACGATCAGGGCAACGTCTGGCCCAAGTACGTCGTGCTCCGCGAGCCCCTGATCGAGAAGCTCGAAGCGGTGATCGCCGATCTCGACGAGCACGGCACGCCGGTCGAGCACGTGCAAGTCATGTCGGGCTTCCGCACGCCGGAGTACAACGCGCTCGGCGTGGGCGAGGGCGGACGAGTGAGCAATAGCCGTCACCAGTACGGGGATGCCGCCGACGTGTTCGTCGACAACGATCGCGACGGCCGCATGGACGATTTGAACGGCGACGGACGCGTGGACGCGAGCGACGATCGGGTGATCGTGCAGGCGGTCGACCGCGTGGAGCGCGACCATCCGGAGCTGATCGGCGGCGCGGGCATCTATCACAGCACGGCCGCGCACGGCCCCTTCGTTCACATCGACGCCCGGGGCCACAGGGCGCGTTGGGGAAACGCATAGCGCACACTTGGCTGCGGCGTCGAAAAGGAGCGGGCGGCCCTACAGGCTGCCCGCTTCCTCGTTGTAGAATCATTCCCCATGGCCGAGCCCACTTTGCCACCCGAGCCACCTGAGTCGCACGCCTGGAGAAAGCTCCAGGATCTCTTCGATCACGCCCTCGAGCTGCCTTCGGAGGACCGCGAGTCGTTTCTCTCGCAGATTCCCGACGCCGAGCTCGTGGCCGAGGTGCGCTCGCTGCTCCGAGCCCACGAAGAGTCGAGCGGGTTCTTGGCTTCGCCCCCGGCACTCTCCTTCGAGCGCAATGCGGAGCCCGGGGACCGCATCGGCCGCTATCGCATCGAGGAGGAGATCGGCCGCGGCGGCATGGGCGTGGTCTACCGGGCGACGCGCGAAGAGGATGGGTTCGTCCAGCAGGTGGCGATCAAGCTGATCGACGCCGGCATGCTGTCGCAGGAAGTCCTCAAGCGGTTTCGCGCCGAGCGGCAGATCCTGGCACTCCTCGATCATCCCAACATCGCGCGCTTGATCGACGGCGGCTCGACCACCGACGGACGCCCGTTCCTGGTCATGGAGCACGTCTCGGGCTCCCCGCTCCTCGCCTCGTGCGACGAGCGGCGGCTCGGGATCGCGGAGCGCCTGGCCACGTTCCTGACCGTGTGCGACGCGGTGCAGTTCGCGCATCAGCGCCTCGTGGTGCATCGCGACCTCAAGCCCGAGAACATCCTGGTCACGGCCGACGGCTCGCCGCGCTTGCTCGATTTCGGCATCGCCAAGCTGCTTTCCCCCGAAGGGGTGGCGGCGGGCACGCTGACCTTGCCGGTGAATCGCATGCTGACGCCGGACTACGCGAGCCCGGAGCAGATACGCGGCGAGCCGGCGACGGTCGCGGGCGACGTGTACTCGCTCGGCGTCATTCTCTACGAGCTGCTTTCGGGATCGCGGCCGCACCGCTTCTCGACCCGCAGTCCGGAGGAGATCCTGCGCGTGGTGGCGCACGAGGAGCCGCTCTTGCCGAGCACCGTGGCCGCGCGCTCGCCCGAGGCGGCCGAGCGGCGCGCCGACACCACGAGCCGGCTCCGGCGGCGGCTCGCCGGCGACCTCGACTACGTGATCCTCAAGGCGCTCGAGATCGATCCCAAGCGGCGCTACGGCTCGGTCGATCAGCTGGCGCAGGACCTGCGCCGCCACCTCGCCGGCATGCCTGTCCTGGCACGCGGCCGCTCCACCACCTATCTCGTGTCGCGCTTCGTGCGCCGGCACCGGGCCGCCGTCGTCACCGTCGGGCTCGTGGTCACCGCCCTCGTCGCCGGCCTCTTCGGCACGACGTGGCAGGCGAACGTCGCGCGCCACGAGCGCGATCTGGCGCGGCGACGCTTCGAAGACGTGCGCAATCTCGCCCACGCCGTGGTGTTCGACATCCACGACGCCATCGCCAACCTGCCGGGCTCGACCAAGGCTCGGGAGACGCTCGTCCTGCATGCTCTGCGCTACCTCGACGGTCTGAGCCACGAGGCCAAGGGTGATGTTTCGCTCCAGAAGGAGCTGGCGGGCGCGTACATGAAGATCGGCGATGTGCAGGGCCGGCCGATGTATCCCAATCTCGGCCAGACCACCGCCGCGCTGAAGAGCTACGACCAGTCGCTCGCGCTGCTGCGCGAAGTGGCGCGGGCCGAGCCCGAGTCCACGTCGGTCACCCACAACCTGTTCGTGGTGGCGCAGCGGCGCTCGGACCTGCTCAACATCATGGGCAAGAAGCAGGAGGCGCTGGACGAGGCCTATCGCATCAAGGCCGAGATCCAGTCCCGGCTCGCCCATGCCCCCGGCGAGCGCATCTTCCAGGAAGACCTGTGCGTGACCTACGGGCGCATCGTCAATCTGGAGCACGAGCAGTTTCAGGACACGCTGGCCGCCGTTCGCGAGTGCACGCAGTATCTCGCGCTGGTCTCGAGTCTCTTCCACGGCAACCCCGGCAACCCCGGGTACCGGCGTGGCACGCTGATCGCGAGCACGAAGATGGCCCAGCTCCGCGCCTTGATGGGCGATCGCGATTCGGCGCTCGTGTTCTACGAGCGGGCCGAGAGCCTGGCGCGCGAAGCCGTCGCGTCACGCAAGAACGATACCGACGCGATTCGTGATCTCTCGATCGTGTACGGAGAGCACGGGCTCTTCCTGGCCGGAGGCGGCGACGTCGACTCCGGGATCGCGGTCCATGGCCGCGGCATGGCCATCTCCGAGCAGCTGGCGGCGGCGGATCCGCAAAACGTGGTCGTGGTGGCCGACGTGGCGGCCGGACACTACGAGATCGGCACCATGCTCATGGAAGGCCGCCGCTACGCGGCAGCCGTACCGCGATTCCAGGAGGCCTTCGAGCGCTATCGCCGCCTGGCAGAGGCGGACACGACCAATGCGGAGAGCCGCCAATGCATGGCGCGCTCGAGCCGCGGCGCTGGCGAGGCGTGCCTGGCATTGTCGCGCTCGAAACGCCCGGCGAGCGAGCGCAACCAGTGGCGCACACGGGGCGTGACCTGGCTTACCCAGAGCCGCGATCTATTTCTCGAGCTGACCCGAACGGGGGAGATCGAGGGGGACGACACCAAAGCTCCCGCCGAAATCGACAAGCTCCTGGCGGATTCTCGTTGAGCGCGCCCTAGGACCCGGTGAGCTCGCGGTAGAGCCAGGCGCGGGCCAGCGCCCAATCCCGCTTCACGGTGACGGGCGAGATGCCGAGTGCGGCCGCCGTCTCCTCGATGGTGAGTCCGGCGAAGTACCGCAGCTCCACGATCTGAGCCTGACGCGCGCTCAGCTTCGCGAGGTCGACGAGCGCGCGATCGAGATCGTCGAATTCCACCGGCCGGCCCCCGGCCATGATCGACGTGGTGTCGAGAGACACGACGGCTTGCCCACCGCCTCGCTTCTGCGCTTTCTTACGACGCGCGTGATCCACGAGCACGCTGCGCATGGCGCGTGCTGCGACCGCGAGGAAGTGGCTCCGCCCCTCCCATGCCGCGTCCTTCTGTCCCGCCAGACGCAGATAGGCCTCGTGCGTGAGCGCCGTGGGCTGGAGCGTGTGCCCGCGCCGCTCGCCTCCGAGGTAGCGCGCGGCCAAGCCCCGCAGCTCCTGGTAGAGCACAGGCAGGAGCTGGTCCAGGGCCTGGTGATCGCCCCGGCCCACCCCATCCATCGTCTGTGAAAAGGCGTCCGCTTCCACCCGAGCCTCCGCAAGTAAGGCATTGATGGTACAGCAGAAGCCGTCCCGCGCTCCACGGGCACGGCGCGCGCCGGATCGCTTTCCTCCGTTGAATCCCTGATACGCGCCGAGCGCGCGGAAATTTCTGCCGAGCCCGTTGTACGAAGGAATGCAGAGAACGGCTCCTTTGAGGCGCCTTCGCGAGCCGAACGCCGATGGCACCCGCTATGCACAAGAACCTTTGGGCTCATTCCGCAACGATGTTTCACCAGAACGACCGAACTCGCTCGAGGGGGAAAACAAAATGAAGAAGCTCGTCCTGATCTCGGAACTCGTGGCTCTGGCGCTTGTCGTCGGAGCGTTGCTCCCAATTGGAGCGCAGGCAGAAGACAAGCCCCAGACCTCGGTCACGGGCACGATCACCAAAGTGAGCAGCGACGACTTCGTCCTTCAAACGGACCAAGGCGAGCTGCGCTTCGACACGAGCCACAAGACCGTGAAGCCAGCGACCGCGCTTGCCGTCGGCCAGAAGATCACGGTGTGGTACGACGCGGACAGCGATACGAAGCATGAGCTGGACGCGACGCGCGTTGAGACGTTCACCGAGCCGGCGCCGACAACGCAGGCGCCGCCTCCCACGCCAACTCAGACGTACACTCCTCCTCCGGCTCCGACGCAGACGCAGACGACGGAAAACACCAACACGCATGAGAGCCTGCCGCGTACGGCCAGCCCGCTCCCGTTGATGGGCTTGACCGGGCTTCTCAGCCTCGCCGGCAGCGCGCTTCTCCTGAAGAAGGGCAAGTAGTCGATTCGTCGGGACTGAGACACCACGCCCGTCGTCGCTCATGCGACGGCGGGCGTTCGTGTGTCAGCTCAGGAGTCGGGCGAGCGTGGTGAGAAAGGATGCCTGACCGCTCAGGATCTTCCGTTTCGCCACTTCGAGTGAGAACCACGCGGCTCGATCGACTTCGGGGAAGTCGTGGCGCTTTCCCGAACCGGGCGGCCATTCCATGGAGAAGGTGTTACTGCGCAGGGTCGCGGGATCGAAGTCCCCTTCCAGCCCCCAGGCGTGCACCACTTTTCCGCTCGGCTGCCGGGCCGAGCCCAGGCTGCGCGGTTCGTTGGCCGGCGGAGCGGCGCCCAGCTCTTCCTTGAATTCGCGAAGTGCGGCGTCCAGTGGATTCTCGGGGTCGTCGAACTCCCCCTTGGGAACCGACCAGGCGCCGTCGTCCTTTTTCGCCCAGAACGGCCCGCCCGGATGCACGAGCAGCACCTCGAGACCGTGAGGACTCCGCCGGTAGAGCAGGATGCCCGCGCTCTGCTTCGGCATGCGTCACCGCGTCAGCGCAGGTGGACGATTCTCCGGCTCTCCGTCCCGTCGACCGTCGTCACCTGACAGAGATACACGCCGCCGGCGTGCCCGGTGAGATCCAATTGCACGTGATACGTCCCCGAGGACTGCGAGATCTGGGGGACGACGTCCTTCAGCTCCCGTCCGCGCGTGTCGAAGACGCGCACCGAGACCGGTGAGGGACGGCTCGTGCGCAGCGTCATGTCCGTGCGGCCGCGGAAGGGATTCGGCAGATTCGCCGACAGCATGAAGCGATGGCCGCTCGTGGACGCGGACGTGGTCGCCGGCAGCCACTCCTGACGGTAAGCGCGATAGGTGAAGACGTTCGCCGGCAGGCTCAGCTCCATCACCTTCTGACCGTTGGGATCGACCTCGATGACATTGGGCTTCCCGGTGCCCCACGTGATCAGCGTGTTGCCATTGTCGAGCCGCTGCACATAGCCCATCGCGGCCCCGAACGTGTCGGGCGTGTTGCGGTATTCCCAGACCTGGCGTGCCGTCAGTGACTGCTGGTTCAGGACGTATTCGACGGCCCGTGAGTACGGCGGGTTGTGGAAGTTGCCGTTGTCGAAGAGCACGTAGTGACCGTTGCCGAGATTACGGATCGCATGCTGATGCGAGAACTGGAGCGTGTCGCCGAGGAAGTTGAACTGGTTGTTCTTGCCGCCCCAGCGCCAGATGATGTCGCCGGTCTGCCGGTCGATCTTGGTGATCTCGTCCATGTGACGCGAGGACAGAAGGAGATTGCCGTCCTCGTCCACTTCGATGGCGTTGCCGTGGACGTAGTCGATGTAATCGCCCTGCAGGTTCTCATTGGTCGCGTCGGTGATCTGGAAGTGATCCCAGCTCCGCCACTGGAAGACGACGTTCTTGTTTTCGTCGAGCTCCTGAATGACGCAGCCCACCACGTCGGCCTGCGAGTCACCGCCATCGACGATCTCGCTCATGTCGACGTTTTCGCCGTCGTAGGCCATGAGCAGCGCATGGCCGTTGGGCAGGAGGCGCAGCTCGTGCTCGTCGGCCGTATAGCCGTTGCCGCAGGCGAAGCTGTCGACCTCGGTGAAGCTGCTGTCCATCTCGAAAAATTTGAGGCGGCTCGCGTCGTAATACGTGAGAAGGCCGTTGGGCTGCATCTTGAAGTCGAGACCCCATCCATTGAGCGCGCGATAGAACATCGGCGTGCCCGAGTTGTCCGTGATCATGAGATAGGGCGTGATGCTCGGGTTGCCGGCGAAGCTGGCCATGAACAGCATGCCCGGAGCGGGCGTCCCGTAGATCGTCGATTGAATGGACGGAAACGAAGCGGGCAGAGCCGAAGCCGAGTTGGGATCCATCTCCGGGTCGAGAAGCGAAGAGCCGGGGATTTGCTGGCTCGAGCTGGAAAGCGGATCGTCGTCGGCGCGAGCCGTACGGAGCGCACCCACGACCGGCGCGCCGGCGATGGAAAACGAGAGGTCGCCGGCGGTTCCTCCGACTTGCACGCTCTCGCCCCACGCGAATGGCGTGTCGGGCTGGAAGACGACCGTCTGTCGGTCGGCAGAGAGCGTGGTGCGCCCGGCGTGGGCGCCGCTCACCGACCCCTCCACCGTGAACGCGGGCAAACTCGCGGGCTCGATCGGGCCGTCGAAGCGCAAGATGAGATTGCTCTCGGGACGCACATAGCGCGCCCCCGGAGACGGCGACCGATAGATCACGCGCGGCGCGTCGGCGCGCGCGGAAACCGCGGAACAGGCGAGAATGCAGGCGGAAAAGACGACAAACGCCCACGTACGCGCGCAGGCGCGCAGAGCAGCCTCGGCATTCACGGTGACGACCTCCGGATGGGGATTCGGCGGCGCCACCGACGGGGCGTCGGTGATCGAGATCCCCAGGGACTGCAAACAATCTTAAATACGAGGTGTCACTCATGAGACGGTGCGGCCGTCAAGAATTCGTGAAGGCATGCGTCGCAGAGTTGTTCCGCCACGTAGGAGCCCGCAGAAAATCTCTTCACAGGCTCAAATCACTTGAGACCTCTGCGGGCTCGGCGCCGTCCAAGCTAGAAAAGTTCTTTCCTTCGAGAAATATCGCTTAACGATCCAAATCAACCCCGCGGCTTCGGCGTTTCCGCGCCCTCCATTCAATCCAGCAGCACGATTTTCGCCACCACGCTCCGGCCTGCGGCTTCGAGACGGGCGAAATAGACTCCGGCTCGAGCCCTCTGGCCGGAAGACTCCTCCCCGTTCCAGGCGACCGCATGCTGGCCTGATTCCTGTGTGCCTTCGGCCAGGGTCGCCACCGGCCTGCCCGAGGCATCGTAGATCGCGAGGCGCACGCGGGCCGCTCGATCCAAGGTGAAACGGAACTGGAATCCGCCGCGCGCCGGGTTCGTGCTCGGCGCAAGGGAAAGGCCTCCGCTTGTCGAGGTCCCTCCCGCCGCCACCGCCGTGACGGCCGAACGTGGGCGCAGGTCGGCTTCCTGCGGCGCATTGCCGGGCGGCGAAAGCCAGGGCGTGTGCGGAAAGTAAGGCGAGTGGCTGGCCACACGCAGACGCCACAGATACGGACGTGGCTGAGTGGCATCGCTCAGGATCTTGTCCAAGTCGGCATAGCTGCCGACCGCATTCGGGCTCCCGGTGAGCGCATACGATCCTTGCGCCGGGGCGGACCACGCGTCACCCAGTGCGGCATCCTGCCATTCCATGCGGACGCGCGCGCGTCCACCCGCGCTGCGGCCGCGCACACGCAGACCGAAGCTCGCGAGATCGGGTGTGGCACCCATGAGCGCGATCGGCGCGCTTCCGTCGGCCCGGGCTTGACGGGCCTCGCGATCCATTCCGGACAGCGCGCCTCCTTCAGCCTCGAACGCCCACGACATGGTCCCCCCGAGCGGAAACTGGGTGAAGAGAAGGTCGCGAAAACCATCGCCGTTCACGTCCCCGCATTGCGCGACGGTGCGACCTAGCTGGTTTCGGAAATCGCCCGCAATGCTTTGCGAGAGCCTTCGGATGGCATAGAAGCCGCTCCAACCCCAGATGGTCAGATGACCGAAAGAGTCATTGGCGCCGGGCGCGCCGACAACCACATCGCCGAGGCCATCGCCATCCAAATCCCCGCCGGCGACCGCGAGGGGACCGGGCCGCCCATCGAGCTCCGCGACGCCGTAGTACAGCGTGTTGGGAGTGAGGTAAGGCGGAGAGGGGCCGCCCACGTAGAACTGCACTGCACCAGGAGTCGGGTCCAAGAACCTTCCGGCGTAGGCGCCAGTGGCCAGGACGTCACTGTAGCCGTCGCCGTTGACGTCGCCGGCGGTGGCCACCGACTGTCCGAAGTACCCTTGGGTCACGTTCAAGCTATCGACGAGAGCCGGCGATGAAGCAAGGCCGGAAGCGGAGCCCATGAAGAGATACACCCGGCCCTGTCCGGCAAGATCGCCGTAGGACGGCGCGCCGATGACGACGTCGGCGAAGCCGTCGCGATTCACGTCGCCAGCTCCCGCCACCGCAGCGCCGAACGACTCGCCGGCTCGCATCCCGACCGCCGACCACGAGGGCGTCGCGCTTGGGCCCGCCGCCGAGCCGTAATAGATGTCGACCGCGCCCGTCAGCCGTCCCGCGCTCCGAAACAGGGAGTCTCCGACGGCGATGTCGGCATAACCGTCGCCATTGAGGTCTCCCACTCCGGCCACGGCCGATGCGAAGGCCGAATCGGCATCGGATCCGACTGCGGACCACGCCGCCGCCAGGCCCGCTCCGCTCGGGCCGCCGTAGTAGAGATCAGCTCGGCCTCTCACCCGCCCGCCGCTCGCGTACGTGGGCGATCCGATGAGGGCGTCCTCGTATCCATCTCCGTTCACGTCTCCCACCACCGCGACCTCGGCCGAGCGAGCTCCAGGCTGCCCGCCATTCCAGACGGCGGCGGAGGTGACGTATCCGTCGCGCCCGCCCAAGAAGAGATTCACTTGGCCCGCGGAGCCGTTGACGAGTGGATCTCCCTGGAGCATGTCGGTGAAGCCGTCCCCGTTCACATCGCCTGTCGAAAGACGGTACGGCTCGCTGCTGCCCCAGCCGGTGCCAACGCCATAGATGTGATTGGGATTGGGTAAGGAAAGCGCGCCGCGGTAGAGAGTCACGCGGCCCTCGCCTCCGCCCCCGGCGTTGAAAGAATTCGCGCCGGCGACCAGATCCGAGAATCCGTCGCCATCGGCATCTCCCGCCGTGGCCACACAGCAGCCGAAATGACACCCGCTCTGATCGCCGGCAATGGTCACGCTGTCCGGCAAGGCGAATGGGGCGATGCCTGGGGAAAGATAGACATCGACCTCCCCCGTCGCATTGTTCACGGCCGGCGCGCCGATCGCGATATCGGCAAGACCATCGCCGTTGAGATCTCCCGCCGTCGCCACCGAGATGCCGAGTTGGTCGCCGTTACGATTGCGCGTGATTTGTCGCGAGGGGCTGGCCTGGATCCCGCCGGCCGATCCGCGGAACACGCTGGCCAGTCCGGGCGCGCTCGCATAGTTCGTCGCCGGCGCCCCCACGATCACGTCGGAGTAGCCATCGCCGTCGACGTCGCCCGCGCCGGCGACCGCAGCCCCGAAGTCGCGCGGTCCGCTGAGAATGGTGGGCGACTGAAGTCCCCCGGGAGATCCGTAATAGACGTAGGCTCGACCCAATGTCGTCGCACCCGCGATCACATCGGCGTAGCCGTCGCCATTGACGTCGCCGGCCGTGGCGACCGAGATCCCGAGCACGGTCGCCGCCTGGCCGGTCGACAGGGATTCGGCTTCCGCCGTGCTCAACCCGGTCGCGGAGCCAAAGTAGACGTGCACCATGCCGGTCCACGTCAGTCCCGACTGCGAGTGGTAGGGCTCGCCCACCACGACGTCGTCGTAGCCGTCGCCGTTCACGTCCCCGGCGGTGGCGAGAGCGATCCCGAATTGGCCCCCGTATTGCGGTCCGGTGACGATCCAGTCGGGCGCGGTGTGCAGGCCGCTCGCCGACCCGTAATAGCCGTACACGCGTCCCGTGGTATTGGCGAACGTGTAGGCGGAGACGATGACGTCGGCGTACCCGTCTCCATTCACGTCACCGGCAGGCTCGACTTGGGCGCCGAACTGGGAACCGGAGAGATTGTCTTCAGCCACCCACGCGGGCGTGCTCGAATAGCCTCCAGCTCCGCCGAGATAGAGATAGGCGCGGCCCTCGTCCGTCTCGCCGTGATCGTAGAGCGGCGCTCCCACGAGGAGATCGCTGTAGCCGTCGCCGTTCACGTCGCCCGCCGGCTGAACCGAGCTTCCGTACAGGCCGCTCGCCTGGTCGCCCAGGGTCGTCCACGAAGGAACGGTATTGACGCTCGAGGCCCGCACGCTGAAGGGCCGAAGCTCCGAGGTGCGCGGCTCGACATCGATCTGGCGAACCGCGGCTTGCCCGAGGGGGACGGATGCGAGAAAGCAGACCAAGACTGCAAGCACGAAGCGAAGCATGGCGTACTCCCTGATCGTGAAGCCGGGATCGGCTTCTCCAAACAGGGAAACGGGCAGGTGCGGAAAAACGAACTTGCGCCGCTAGAGTGCCATCTGAAAGCGGGAAAGCCACGATTCCGCGCGGTCGATGAGGTCATCGAGAGAGAGTCGGGCGCCGCTTTCCCGAGCCGCCTCGAACGCCGGACCGAGGTCCGCTCGGCCTCTGGCGAGCAACCCCTCCACGTGGCGGGCGTCGGCGGAGCCCTGGGGAGGGATGGGACCCTGGCGAAGGTGCTGCGCCCCACCGAGGAATTCGGCCGCCAGTCGGGCTTCACCACGATTCAGGGCGAGATCGGACGCCACCTCCAACACGTACGCGACGGCGCGGGGATGGACGGAAGCGCGAACCGCCCCCAGGCACTCCTTGGCCACTCGACTGGCAGCCGCACGGTCGTTGGCTCTCATCTCCACCCAAGCCAAGCTTGCGAGTCCCATGGCAAGCTGAGGGCGATTGTCGACGGAGCGCGCGATCTCCATGGCCTCTTCGAGCAGGACGCGCGCGGTTGCGTGATCGCCCGAGAGCGAAGACACGTCGGCGACGTTGGCCAAGGCGGCGATCAGATGGTTGCGATTCCCCGCGCGTCGCGCTGCTTCCAACGCGCGCGAGAACCACAGCCGCGCAGCCTCGTAGTCTTCCTCGTCCATGGTCAGAAGGCCGAGCCCATTGGCGCCGTGCAGCATGGTTGGCCACAGCCCGGCCGCCGAGGCTCGCTCGTAGCTCTCGAGATGGAGCAATCGCGCCCCCTCTCGATCCCTCTTGCGCCATAGCAGACCGGCCGTGTTGTCGAGCAACCCGCAGATGGCCATGGTGTCGCCCAGACGGCGCGCGATCTCGAGCCCCTGCCGGTAGAACCGCTCGGCGGCGTCGGGCCGATTGCGCGCCATGGCCACGAGCCCGGATCCGTTGAGCGCGGCCGCTTCGCAGCGAAGCTCGCTCGCGGCCTTCGCCATCTCGGCCGCCTCCCGGAAGCGGCGTTCGGCGTGGTCGTAGTCTCCGCGCATGAACGCCGCGCGCGCATCGGAAAGCAAGGCTTCGGCGCGAATCGCCGGCGTCGTTTCCGCCGGACGCGCGAGGGCATGGCCCAGGAGATCACGGGCCAATCGGAATCGCCCTGTGTTGATCCAAAACCAGCCCAGCGCCGACACTAGCCGGAGCTCGCGTACGCCATCGGCGTCGTGACCGGCCTGGTCGATCGCGGCCAGGAGATTGCGCGACTGCGCTTCGACTCGGGGCAGCCACACGAACGCGTCGGCTCCGCGCAGCCGGGGAGCGGCGTCTTCGGCGAAGCGCAAGGCCCACTCCACGAATCGGTCTTGAATCGCTTTCTCTTCGCCTTCGCGGCTCGCGGCCGTGGCCGCGAATTGGCGCGTCGGCTCTGCGAGGCGATAGCGCGAGACCTCGCCATGCCGCTCCGCGATCAGGAACGCTCGCGCTGCCAGACGCGAGATCCGGTCGAGCACAGCGACCTCGCTCTCCTCGAGCAGAGCCGACGCCGTGGCGAGATCCCAATCGCCCGGGAACACGGAGAGTGCTCGCAACGCCCGCCGGTCGCCTTCCGACAAATGGTCATAGCTCCACTGCAGCGTGGCGCGGAGCGTTCTCTGCCGACGGTCCAGCGCATCGTCCTCGGATCCCAGAAGCGAGAGAGCATCGTCGAGACGGCGGGCGATCTCGGCCGGGGTGAGGACGCGAGCTCGGGCCGCCGCGAGCTCGATCGCCAGCGGGTGACCGCCCAGGAGATTCGCGATCCGGCCGACCGCTGGCGCATTGTCGTCGTCGAGGTCGAAGGCGGTGTCCGCAAGGCGCGCGCGATCCACGAACAAGCGCACCGATTCGTGACGCCGCAGCGCGGCTGCATTCATGGGCTCGTCGGATCGCGGGTAGGAGAGCGGAGGAACTTCGTAGACAGGCGTGCCGGGGAGAGGCAATGGCTCACGGCTGGTGACGAGCATGGAGACACCGGCACACGCCCGATGCACGGCAGCCACGAAATCGGCGGTGGCCGCGAGCGTGTCCTCGGCGTTGTCGAGCACGAGAAGCGCGTTGCGCTGCTCCAAGAATGCGATCAGCACGTCGCGCCACGGTCGCTCGCTCTCGCGCAATCCCAAGATCTCCCCCAGACGTGCCTCGATCTGCTGAGAGGGAGAAAGACCCGAGAGATCGACGAACCAGACGCCGTCCGCAAACGAGGCCGAGACCTCCTCGGCGAGCCGGATGGCGAGCCGTGTCTTTCCCGCGCCGCCGAGCCCGGTCAAGGTGAGCATGCGCGACGCGGCGAGCAGGCGGCCCGCCTCTTGGGCCTCCTGTTCTCGGCCAACGAGCGACGTCCGCGCCGCGGGGAGATTGTTCGGGACTCGCAGCGAGCGGTCCTGCTCAGGCTCTCGCGCGGAAGCCTCGGCATCGCGCTCGAGCTGAGCGAGCAGGGAAGCGACCTCGCGCATCGAACCGATCCGATCCTCCGGCGCTTTGCGCAAGCACGCTTCGAGAAGTGGGCGGACCGGATCCTGCGGCTCGAAGGGCGACCAATCGGGACGCGCACGCAGCGCCTGGCCGAGGGCGCCGAACACGGTTGCGCCGTGGAACGCGCGCCGCCCGGTCAGGCACTCGTAGAGAACGCAGCCGAAGGCGAAGATGTCGGCCCGACGGTCGCCTCCGCTCCCCAGGATGCGCTCGGGACTCATGTAGCTCGCCGTGCCTTCGGCAGCACTCGAAGAGGAGGACGTATCGAGCGGCTCGGCGGCTTCGGCCAGAGAGGTCGCGCCATCGGCCATGCCGGATCGGCGCGCCAGCCCGAAGTCGAGCACCTTGGCGCGTCCCTCGGAGGTGACCATCACATTGCTGGGCTTGAGATCGCGGTGAACAATCCCGCGTTCGTGCGCGACGGTGAGCGCGTCGGCGACCTGTCGACACAACGAGAAGGATTCGCGCCGGCCGAGCGCGCCGCCGCGCAGCCGCTCGGCGAGGCTCGTCCCCCTCACCCATTCGAGAACGAGATACAAGGAGCCGGACGGGTCACGCTCGAGGCCGTGAATGACCGCGATGTGTGGGTGCTCGAGTGCTGCGAGCACCAGGGCTTCGCGCTCGAATCGCGCCAACCCTTCGTGATCCTGCGCCATCTCGGGCGGGAGCGCCTTGATAGCCACGTGCCTCTTCAATCTCTCGTCACGCGCCAGGTACACCACGCCCATGCCACCGCGGCCGATCTCGTGCTCGATCGTGTAATGGGCGATTCGGGCGGGCATGGAATGGTGGGTCACGCGCTCCGACATCGTGATCAGCCGGCCGCGGTTTCGCTTTGGAGCATCTGGACGAGCCGGGCGCGCGCGCGTTGCACGGCCATGCGGGCCGCGTCGGGGCCGGGCGCCTCGATGGCCTCGGCCAGCTCGCGATAGTCCAGCTCGAACTCGAGCCGGAGAATGAGCGCGCAGCGATCGCGCTCCGGAAGGCGATCGAGGGCGGCCTCGTAGCGGTGCATCTGATCTTTGTGGATCAGGCGCTCGAGCTCGGAAAGCTCGCCCACAGGCGCAACGGTGTCGAGGCGGGCCTCTCTCGCCTGCGCCGCGGCCGAGCGGGTCGCGCTCTTGCGCACTTCGTCGCGCACCGCGTTGAGGAGAATGGAGCGAAGATAGGCGAGGAACGCGCCCTCGCCGCGCCACTCGAACGAGTCGAGGTGGCGGAAGGCGCGCAGGAGCGTGAGCTGGACCAGGTCGTCGGTATCCGCGATGTCGCGGTAATGGAGCGGAAGACGCCGGTGCGCCCAGCGTTGCAATCGAGGCAAGCAGCGCGCGAACAAGCGCTCTCGCGCCGCTTCGTCTCCGCCACGCAAACGGCGGAAGAGCTCCCCCGTGGCTTCGGGATCGCCCTCGGAAGTGGGCTCCTCGCGTTCTGGCAACGTCGCGCTCCCCCCGGTCGCGACTCAGCGCAGGTCGCGATCTCCTTCGTTTTCCCCGCTCCGATCGACACTGGCGCCCGTCTCGGCCACGTTCTTGCTCTCCCACTCCTGGCGCGTGAGGAGCGGCACGGGCGCCAGCTGGTGCTTGGCGAGGGCCGCGTTGGCCTTGGGCAGCTGGACGGACGCCCAACTCTCGAAATCTTTGGCCACATCGGCCAGCTCGCGCGACAGGGCATCGGCGCGATCCAGCTGCGTCTGCGACGGCCGGCCTTCGTAGTACACGACGTTGCCATAGAGATCCGTGAGGTGTTCGCGCAGCCGCTCCTCGCCCGTGATCATGCCGCCTTCCTTGGTGGCCACGATCTTCTTGCGCAGGCCGTCCACGGAGGCCGACCACCTCTTGAGCTCCGAGGCGAGCGGATCGGAGCCCACGGCGGCAGCGCGCTGATCGAGCGCGAGGCGCACGTTGTTGATCCGATCCACCGTGTAGGCCATGTCCCCCAGGAGATCGGAGAGCTTCACCGCCAGGTCGTACTGCGCCTTGCGTTCCTCGGCGGTGTGCGCCGAGCGCGGATCCGGGACCACGTCGAGCTTGGTCTCGTAGGTCTGCTTGTCGTTGGTCATGCGCACGGTGTAGGCGCCGGGCAGAAGGCGCGGCCCGAGCGACGCTTCGAAAGCTGCCGTCGCCGCGGCCGGCACCGTCGGCGGCTTGCGGCGCATGGACCAGGTGACGCGGTTCACGCCGCGTCGCTTGCCACTCGGCACGGTGCCCGCGACCTTGCCATCGGGGTCGAGCACTTCGATCTTCATGTCGCCGAAGATGTGGCGCTGCTTCAGGTAGTACGTGATCACCGCGTCGTTCGTCGGATTGGGCCCGGTGAACGTAGCGTCGCCGCTCGCCCAACCGCCGCGGGCCAGCAGGCGCTGCACCGTCGGGCGCGTCGGCAGGAAGGCCACGTCCTGCGCCAGCGTCTCGGCGGTGAGCGCGCGCAGCGGCGTGATGTCGTCGATGACCCACATGCCGCGGCCGTGCGTGGCGATCACCAGATCGTTGTCACGAGAGTGAATGGCGAGATCGCGCACCGCGACGTCGGGCAGATCTCCGCCCGTGTACTGCGCCCACGCCTTGCCGCCGTCGAGCGAGACCCAGAGTCCGAACTCGGTGCCCAGGAAGAGCAGGTTCGAGTTCACCAGGTCTTCCTTGATGACGTGCGCGTAGCCGCGCACGGGCCCCGCCGGCGCCACCAGCGGCGTCCACGTCTTACCGAAGTCGGTCGAGCGATAGGCGTACGGACGCATGTCGCCGAAGGTATGCAGATCGAAGGTCGCGTAGACGGTGCCCGCATCGAAGTGGCCGGCGTCGATCGAAGACACCCACGCGCTCTTGGGCAGCCCGTGGATGTTCTTGGTCACGTTCGTCCACGTCTTGCCGCCGTCCTTCGTGACCTGCACGTTGCCGTCGTCGGTTCCCACCCAGATCACATCGCCACTCTTGGGCGACTCGCAGACCGCGTAGATCGTGCAGTGCGTCTCGGCAGCCGAGTTGTCGACGGTGACGCCGCCCGAGAGCTCCTGCTTCTCCTTCATCGGATCGTTGGTCGAGAGGTCGGGCGAGATGCGATCCCAGGTCTGGCCGAAATCCTTGGAGCGGAAGAGGAACTGCGAGCCGATATAGACAGTCCCCTTCTGCGTCGCGCTCAGGTGAATGGGCGTGTTCCAGTTGAAGCGCAGCTTGCCTTCCTTGTATCCGGGCAGCGGCTGGATGGGCCGGGTCTCGTGCGTGACGCGGTTGATACGGCCAATGTCGCCGCCCTGCGCTTCGGCATAGAGGTAATCGGGATCGGTGGGATCGGCGAACATCCAGAAGCCGTCGCCGCCATACATGTTCTCCCACTGATGGTTGGTGATGCCCCCCGGGTACGCCGACGTGCCCACCCAGCAGCTGTTGTCCTGGAGCCCGCCGTACACGTGGTACGGACGGTCCATGTCCAGGCTCACGTGATAGAACTGCGAGATGGGAAGGTTCTCCGCCTTCCACCACCGGTTGCCGGCGTCGAACGAGTACCACACGCCGCCGTCGTCGCCGGTGATCAGATGGTCCGTGTTGGTGGGATCGACCCACACGTCGTGGAAGTCGCCGTGCGCGCCGCCCGAGATCACGCTGAAGCTCTTGCCACCGTCACGGCTCACGATGAGTCCGAGGTCGGGCTTGTAGAGGCGGTTCTCGTTCTTGGGATCGATGATGAGATTGGCGAAATAGAATGGACGCCACACCATGAAGCGGCTGCGGTCACGCAGCTCCCACGTCTTGCCGCCGTCGTCGGAGCGGTAGAGGCCGTTGTACGGCGGCACCGCCTCGATCAGCGCGTACACGACTTTCGGATTCGAAGGCGCCACACTGACGGCGACACGCCCCCACGGCGCGGGCGGCAGGCCCTTCGTGTTCGCCGCGGTGAGCGCCGTCCACGACGAGCCGCCGTCGGTGGTCAGGTAGAGACCGCTGCCGCTCGCCACATCCGGGCTCTCGCCGCCCGAGCGAAACGTCCAACCCTTGCGACGGAAATCCCACAGTGCCGCGAACAGCTTCTTGGAATTCTGCGGATCCATGGCGATGCTCGAGCAGCCGGTCGAGAGATTGCCGCCCTTGAGCACCTTGGCCCACGACTTGCCGCCGTCGGTCGTCTTGTAGAGGCCGCGCTCTTCCCCGTCACTCCACAGAGGCCCCAGCGCCGCGGCGTATACGGTGTTGGGATCCTTTGGATCGACGAGGATCTTGCCGATGTGCTCGGAGTGCTTGAGACCCACGTTGGTCCAGCTGTCGCCGCCATCGGTCGACTTGTACACGCCGTCACCCACCGACACGCTGTTGCGCGTCCACGGCTCGCCGGTGCCGACCCACACCGTCTTCGCGTTGCTGGGATCGATCGTGACCGCGCCGATCGACATCACGTCCTGCTTGTCGAACACTGGCTTGTAGGTCGTCCCACCGTTCACCGACTTCCACACGCCCCCGCTCGCCGAGCCGATGTAGATGGTGAGGCGGTTGCCCTCGCGCACGGCGTCGAGTGCGGCGACGCGGCCGCTCATGGCCGCCGAGCCGATGTTCCGGCAACCCAGGCCCGAGATGGTCTGCGAGTCGATCTTGGGTGCGTTGACGCTGGGCGCCGGTGCGGGCGCGGCGAAGCTGACACGCGCGGTCAGAAGGACGGCCGATACGATGACGACAACGCGAGTGCTCTTCATGACTCAGTCCTTGTCCCGGAGAGTGACGCTGGAGCGGGCGGCCGAAGTGGACGACGGGGAACCACCCTTGGCGGCGGGCATGTGGAAGCGCTGATCGTCGATGGTGACGTTGGCCTCGATCTTCTCGTAGGTGATCTTGCTGCGCGCCTCCGAGCCCTTGACGCCGGACTCGATCGAGAAGGGCAGGTACCAACCGGATACTTCCTTGTAGTCACCGAGATAGACTTCGGCATCCTGCGGCGCGCCGCGCACCATCCGGCGCACATCGATCTTGATCGGCACGCCCGAATCCTCGTCGAGATAATAGGTGCGCGTGTCGCCGTCCTTGTTCGTCAGGCGCAGCTTGTACGTGGCCGTGCCCTCGACGTCGTCGGTGCCGAGCGATTCGATCTGATAGCCCTTTTTCTGATAGCCGATGAGCTGATCGTCGAAGTCGGCGTCCTGAAGAATGGCCTTCATCTCGTCCTCGCCCAGAGTCTCGGGATCCTTCTTGCCCTGGAAGGGAGAGATCTTCCAGCCGGTCGTCCCGTCATAGGCGTTGATCGCCGTCATGCCCTGGATGGTGACGTCGGTCCTCACCAGGTTCGGGCGCTTGTTCTCCTTGACGATGATGGCTTCGCTGCCGCCCGGATTGGTCAGCTTGCCCGTGCGACGCAGCGACGTGACCGCCTCGATCTTCTGCATGCCGCCGACACGCTCGATGTACTTGGCGATGATCTGATCGACGGAAGGCGTGGCGGACGTGGTCGTGGCCAGGAGCACGACGGCGGCGATGGGCGTGGAGAACCACATGTTTCACCTCGTGTGATGCGGCGGATTTCCGTTCCTTGAGCCGGGGTGGCACGGGGTCGGGCGACCCCGGGCATTTTGGCCCCGAAGGCCGCCCCACTGCAACCTACTTTGCCGCCATGCTTGGTCCGCTCTCCGGGCAAGCTCCGCTCGCTAGGCGTGCACCAGCTCGAAGCCGATCTGCGTTCCCATGCCGAGCATGTAGCCGAGACGAATGTTGAGGAGCGCGAGCGGCTCGAGCAGGCGCGCGCTCTCGAGCGGGCCCGCGTCCACGGCGTCGAAGCCGATGGCCCGCGCGAGCTCGAGCGTCTCCGCCTTCGCATTGGGATCGTCGGAAGCGACAAACGCGGTGAGCCGCTGGTCGCCTACGTGGCCCTTGTCCATGTGTTGCGCGAACACCGTGTTGAACGCCTTGGCGATGCGGGCGCGCGGTGCCTTCTTCTGCAGCTCTTCGGCGC
>DASYSL010000160.1:0-7625 GCA_036003365.1 Candidatus Eiseniibacteriota bacterium | reverse complement strand
TAGCCAGGCGATGCCCAAGCCGGCGGGAATCAGTCCCACCCAAACGAAGTCTCGCCCGAGAGACCACAATAGATAGCGGGATTGTTCGGACAGTGTTTCGGGAGCGAGCGAGATCCAGCCTCGAAACTCCCGGGCCGTCAGATGATCGATGAAACCGTGAAGGGTGTGAGTTCCGCCCCAGTCGAAGCGTGGACCCCTGGCGGACAAGACCGGAAGCAAACCGTAAGGAGAAAGTCCGATCAAGAAAGGCACGACGAGCGGAAGCACCGCGCACGCCAGCGGTTTCGCTCCTTTGAACCCTTTCCAGGCATAGAACAAGAGCCCCGGCGCGAGCAGGACCGTCGTCATGTGATTGGTGAACGAAAGACCGAGCAGGAATGCAAAACCAAGTCCGGCGGCAGGCGAGGCTTCATCCACCCAGCGAAAGAAGAGGAGGAGAACGAGAGGAAGGAGGGCGAGGTGGAGTGAGTAAACTTCGAAGCCGTTGGCCTGCTGCCACCAGCGAATCGAGAACGCGGTGAAGAGAGCGCAGGAAAGCGCCAGAAGAGATCGGCTGAGAGCCGAAGCGCCGCTCACCATGACGCGGCGGAACAAATCGTTGAAGAGGAAGACGAGTCCGGCGGCGCCGGCCGCCACCAGGATGGCCGCGAACGCGTTGAGGACGAGCACGGGCCGCAGAGGAACCAGGTGTGTGACCAGCCAGCCCAGGAGCGTGATGGTGGGGTAACCCGTGGGGTGAGGAACGCCGAGCGTGTAAGCAGTCGCCGCCAGCTCACCACGATCGATGAATCCGATGGTGCGGTTCATCGTGATCAGATAAACGACAAGCGTCAGTGCGAAGGCGACCCACGCGGCGAAGGCTACCGGCCGTTCGCGCATGCCTTGCTCAGAGCAGCGTCCCCTTCATGATCATGCGCGCCGTCGTGAAATAGATGATGAGACCCGTCACGTCGACGAACGTGGCCACGAAAGGCGCGGACGCGCTCGCGGGGTCGAAGCCCAGGCGCTTCAAGAGAAACGGCAGCACCGAGCCTGACAGCGTTCCCCACAACACCACGCCCACCAAGCTCAAGCCCACGGTGATGGCGACCACGATGCCGTGGCTCCCATACGTATGGAAGATCGATTGCCAGGTCAGAATGCGAATCACGCCGATCGTGCCCAGGATCAACCCGAGCCCAAGCCCTGAGAAGAACTCGCGCCGGATCACGCGCCACCAATCGCGCAGGCGCAGCTCGCCCAGCGCCATGGCGCGAATCACGAGCGTCGTCGCCTGGCTGCCCGAGTTGCCGCCCGACGAAATGACCAAGGGCACGAACAAAGCCAACACGACGGCCTTGGCGATCTCGTTTTGGAAATAGGTCATCGCGGTGGCGGTGAGCATCTCGCCCAGGAACAGGGCTGAGAGCCAGCCGGCCCGGCGGCGGATCATGCCCATGATGCCGACCTGCAGATAGGGCGCACCCAGGGCGGCCGTGCCACCGATCTTCTGGATGTCTTCCGTGGCTTCTTCGCGCACCACTTCGACGATGTCGTCGGCCGTCACGACGCCCTTCATGCGGCCGTTCACGTCGATCACCGGAATGGCAAGCAGGTGATGCTGTGCGAAGAGGCGGCTCACCTCTTCCTGATCCATGGTCTCCGGAACCGTGATCAGGTCCGGGCGCATGACATCGCGAATCTTCTGCTCGGGAGTCATGGCGAAGAGCTGGCGGAACGAGATCACGCCTTCCAGGTGCTGGTCGGCGTCGATCACGTAGGCGTAGTTCAAGGAGCCGGGCTGCTCCTTGATCTGGCGACGGATGTAGGCGATCGCCTCCTCGGCGCTCATCTCGGGGCGCGCGCGGGCGTAGCGCGGGTTCATGAGGCCGCCGGCGTCGTCCTCGGCGTAAGCGAGCAGCGCGCGCACATCGTGCTGGGTAGCGGCGTCGAGCTGGGCCAAAAGCTCGGCCCGGTCCTCTTCCGGCACATCCTGCAGGAGGTCGGCCGCGTCGTCGGGCGGCAGGAGGCGCAGCCAAAGCCGTCGCTCGCCGTGCGGCAGATGGAGGATGAGATCGCGCTGATCGCGCGTGCTCAGGCTCAGGAAGAAGTCATCGGCGTCCGCCGGGTCGAGCGAGCGGAAGCCGAAGACGCGATCTTCCGGGTCGAGCAGAAGCCAGGCCTCCCGCAGGTCTTCGAGTTCGATGCGGGGGCGGGACTCCAGCATGGGCGATTCGGTCATAGAGACCCTCCATGGTGCGCGTTACGGCCCGAAAATAAGCGACGAGCGCGCGCCGGGACCAGCGAATTGCGCGTGCGGCGCTGCGCTTTCGGTGCCGCGCAGTCGGCGCCGCTCTGGCGGCTCGAACGACCCCTCGGCTATGCTTCCGCGATGAACGCCGCTGCCCTCGCGCTCGCCACCGGATTCGGCACCGGATTTTTCCCCATCGCTCCCGCCACCTTGGCCAGTGCTCTCGTGACATTGGTGGTCTGGTTCCTCGTGCCGGTGTCCCCGGTGATGGAGGGCCTGGTGGCGCTGGCCTTGGTGCCGATCGCCGTGTGGAGCGCCCATCAGGCGGAGAAACGCCTGGGGCACGACGCGCATCCCATCGTGATCGACGAGGTGCTCGGCCAGTGGATCGCCTTGTGGGCGGTGCCGCGAACCGCCGTGTGGATGGGGGCGGGGTTCCTTCTGTTCCGCTTCTTCGACATTGCCAAGCCGCTCGGCGTGAACGGGCTGCAGCGCCTGCCCGGCGGCTGGGGCATCACGGCCGACGACGCGCTCGCCGGCATCTATTCGCGGATCGTGCTGGCCTTGGCCCTGTGGATCGTTCCTTTGATCGCGAGGTGAGACGAGCTCGATGAGCCTTCCTTTCGCTCCCCTGGCCATGGCCGCGGCGGCCGGCTTGGGCGCCGGCCTCCTCCATACCTGGACCGGGCCCGACCACTTGGCCGCGCTGTCGCCTTTGGCGGTGTCGCGCGGGCGGCGCGCCTGGGGGCTGGGCGTGCGCTGGGGGATCGGGCATTCGGCGGGGGCGCTCGTCCTGGCCGGGCTCGGGCTGTGGGCGCGCGAGTCGCTCAAGATCGACGTCGTCTCACACTGGGGCGAGCGGGTGGTCGGAGTGTCGCTCGTCGCCCTCGGCCTGTGGGCTTTGTGGCGCGCGCGGCGCACGCACCTCCATAGTCACCGTCACGCGCACGAGGGTGGCGAGCCGCACGTGCACGTGCACGCGCATGCGCCGGGGCGTGGGCACGAGCCGGCGGCCGCCGTTGCTGTGCCGCATCACGTCCATGGCCACGCCGCTCTGGGATTCGGCTTCCTCCATGGAGTGGCGGGAGGCTCGCACCTGTGGGCGGCACTGCCGGCCTTGGCTCTGCCGATGGGCGGCGCGGTGGCCTATTTGGGCGGCTTCGCGGCGGGCTGCATCGCGGCCATGGGCGCCTACGCGGGCGTCCTCGGCGTGGCACTCGAGCGCTTTCCGGATCGGGCGGGAGTTCTTCATCGGCGCGTCCTCACGGGCGCTGCCGGTCTGGCGATCGGAGTCGGAGTGTGGTGGCTCGCGGGCGGGGCGATCTGAAAAACGCGGCCGCTTCGGGGAACGAAGCCGGCTTCGTGGCCGAGGTGATCACGGTCGGCAACGAACTCCTCTCCGGCCGCACCGTGGACACCAATTTCGCCTACCTCGCGCGCGTGCTGGAAGCCGCCGGCGCCCGCGTGATGCGCCACGAGTCGGTCGAGGACCAGCCCGAGGCGATTGCCGGCGAGATCAAGTCGGCGATGTCGCGGGCGGCATTGGTCGTGGTGACCGGCGGGCTCGGGCCCACGCCCGACGACGTGACGCGCAAAGGCGTCGCGCTCGCGCTCGGGCGGCCCTTGTCCCTCGATCCCGACATCCTCGAAGACCTGCGTCGCCGCTGGCGCGCCAGGGGCGGGCGCGACCCCATGCCCCCCAACAACGAATTGCAGGCCATGGTGCCGCGCGGTGCCGTCATCGTGCCCAATCCCGTGGGCTCCGCACCCGGCTTGCACATCCAGACCGAGGGCAGCGCCGTCTTCGTCCTGCCCGGCGTGCCCTCCGAGATGGAGGCCATGGCGCGCGAGACGGTCGTGCCCTGGGTGAAGGCGCGGGCGGGGAAGAGCGTCAGCTATTTCACCGCGCGCACGCACGGCATCTGGGAATCGGTGCTGGCCGAGCGCCTCGGCGATCTGGCGAGCGCCCTGCCGGGCTACGCCGTGGCCTATCTGCCGGGCGGCGGAGGGGTCGACGTGCGCGTTCGCCTGCCGCAAGGCGATCCGGCGAGCACGGACGAGCTGCGCGAGCGCGCGCGCCGCGTCTTGCGCGAGCGCATCGGGCCGCATGTCTTCGGCGAGGACGACGAGACGCTCGAGGGCGCGGTCGGGAAATGGCTGTTGGGGCGCGGCTATCAGGTGGCGGTCGCCGAGTCGTGCACCGGTGGTCTCCTGGCTGGAAGAATTACCGAAACTTCGGGCAGCTCCGCGTACTTCGACCGCGGAGTCGTGTGCTACAGTAACGCCGCCAAAGTTGCGCTCGCCGGTGTTCCGGCTTCGCTCATCGAAGAGCATGGCGCGGTGAGCGAGCCGGTGGCGCGCGCGCTGGCGCGCGGCATCGCGCAAGCGTGCGGGGCGCAGGTGGGCATCGGCGTCACGGGCATCGCGGGCCCCACGGGCGGCACGCCCGAGAAGCCGGTGGGCACGGTCCACATCGCCTGCTTCGCTCCCGAAGGCGAGTGGCACCGGCTCCTCCAGCTCACCGGGTCGCGCCACTCGATCCGCGAGCGCAGCGTCGCCGCCGCCCTCGATCTCACGCGCCGCCTCCTGGCCGGGCTTCCCCAGCCTGGAGCCGACGCGGTGAAGCCCGGGCGGCCGTAGGCCGAGCCGAAGTTGCGCGTCTTCGTCGCCGTCTTTCCCCCGAACGAGGTCCTGGAAGGGTTGTCTGCCCTGGTCGAGCGCGTGCGGCGCCCCGGGGACGGCGTGTCGTGGGTCAAGCGCGACAACCTCCATTACACGCTGCGTTTCCTGGGCGAGCTCGAGGCGGGCCGGGTCGCGGCCGCGAGCCGGGCAGGACGCGAGGCGGTGCGGGGGATGAAGCCGTTCGAGGCGCGCCTGGGGGCGCCGGGAGCGTTTCCGAATTTTCGTCACCCCCGGGTGTTATGGATTGGAATGTCCGAAGGCGGGCCCGAGCTCGAGCTCTTGGCCCGCAGTCTGGACGAGGCACTTCGCCGCGAAGGCTTCGGGCGCCCGGAACGGCCGTTTGCCGCGCACCTCACGTTGGGGCGCGTGCGCGAGCCGGGCTCGGCAAGTGCGAGCCGTGCGGCGGAAGCGATCGCGAGCGAGCGCGTCGAGGGCTCGTTCACGGTCGGCGCCCTCACGGTGGTGCACAGCAAGCTCCATCCCCGGGGCTCCATCTATACGCCCCTGGCCGAATGTCCGTTTCGACCGACGTCTTCTGACGTCTGACGTCCCCCGGGACGCCCCCTGAGGAGAAAGCATGAATCCGATGTCCAATAGCCCCTCCCAGAAGGAAAAGACGAAGGCCCTCGACATCGCCGTTCAGGCCATCGAGAAACAGTTCGGCAAGGGGTCCATCATGAAGCTCGGGCAGGAGAGGGCCTTGGTCCCCGTCGACGTGATCTCCACGGGGTCTCTGGGGCTCGATCAGGCGCTCGGTGTGGGCGGCGTGCCGCGCGGCCGCGTCATCGAGATCTACGGGCCCGAGTCCTCGGGCAAGACGACGCTGGCGCTGACCATCATCGCCAACGCACAGCGGACGGGCGGCAATGCGGTGTTCATCGATGCCGAGCACGCGCTGGACGCGGCCTATGCTTCCAAGCTCGGCGTGAACATCGACGAGCTGCACGTCGCCCAGCCCGACACGGGCGAGGAGGCTTTGGAGATCGCCGACCACCTCGTGCGCTCGGGTGCCATCGACGTCGTGGTGATCGACTCGGTGGCCGCTTTGGTGCCGCGCGCCGAGATCGAAGGCGAGATGGGCGAGTCGCACATGGGCCTCCAGGCGCGTCTCATGTCGCAGGCCCTGCGCAAGCTCACCGGCACCATCTCCAAGTCGCGCACCTGCGTCATCTTCATCAACCAGATCCGCATGCAGATCGGCGTCACCTTCGGCAATCCCGAGACCACGGCCGGCGGGCGGGCGTTGAAGTTTTATTCGTCCGTGCGCCTGGACATCCGCCGGATCGCCTCGCTCAAGGAGAACGAGCGCGTGATCGGCAACCGCACGCGCGTGAAGGTGGTGAAGAACAAGGTGGCGGCACCCTTCCGCGACGCCGAGTTCGACATCCTCTACAACGAGGGCATCTCGCGCGAAGGCGAGCTGCTCGACGTCGGCGTCGACAAGGAGATGGTGCAGAAGCTCGGCACCTGGCTCTCGTTCGGCGACGAGCGGCTGGGCCAGGGGCGCGAGAACGCGCGCCTGTACTTGAAGGAGCACGCCGACACGCGGGCCAAGCTCGAGGCCAAGGTGCGGGAGTCCCTCGGGATCGCCCCATCGGCGGCTTCGGCTGCGGCCCTGGCCGGAGCGGGTGCGTCGGCTGTCGCGGCGCGGCCGGGCACGCCGGTCGCTCCGGCTCGCAACGGCGAGCTGGTCGGCGCGGGTGCGGGCAAAGGCGGGCCGCCGATCAAGCCGAAGCGGTAAGGCGATCGAGTCAACGCACGTTGACGTGCGTACTGGGTCGATAAAGGCCACCGCATGTGGAAGAGGACGCGTTGACCCCCTGAAAATGGGGGTCAACCCGTCTTGAAACGGGTAGTCCGATCGAAGCAGTAGGAATTCCAGCCCTCGCGAGCACTCCTATGCAAGCTCTCGACGAAGAAGCCGTACGCGAAGCGCAGGAGATCGCGCTGCGCGCGCTCGAGCGCACGCGCCGCACGCGCCGCGAGCTGGAGCGGCGTCTCAAGGAGCGCGGCGTCGAGCCTGACGCCGCGCGCGAGGCGCTGAACCGGCTCGAGCGCGTCGGGCTCATCGACGATCTCGAGTACGCGCGCGCCTTCCTGCGCGAAAAGCTCGGGCGGCGAGCCGTGGGTGCGCGGCTTCTGCGCGGTCAGCTCGTGGCCCGTGGGATCGGGGGCGCGATCGCCGATCAGGTGATGGCCGAGCTCGCGAGCGCCGAAGACGCCGGCGCCTCCGACCGCACCGAGCTCGAGCGCGCGCAGCGTGCCGCCGCGCAATTCGTGCGCCGCTATGCGCGGCTCGATCCCCGCACCAGGCGCCAGCGGCTTTCGGCCGCATTGGTGCGGCGTGGCTTCGATTACGACACGGTGAGCGAGGCCCTGCGGGCTCTCGAGAACGAAAACCCGCCCTCCGAAGAAGCCTAGGCTCGCCTGCCATGCGGCCGCCCCGAGAATTCGCGCTCCTCTGCCTCGTGGGGCTCGCGTTCGCGGATGCCGCGCACGCCGCCGACTCCGGGGTCATATCCGACACAACGCATCACGCCGGCATCAGGTCCTGGGTCGTCGCCGACTCTTCTCAGCGCGTCACCGTCAGTCCGTGGTCCATTCCCGACCCGGACAACACGGACAAGCAGTGGTTCGAAAACCCTTTCTTTCGGAATCGAGGAGTATCCGCAGTCGTCGACAGCATGCTCCGTCTGCGCTGGGGGACGGATTG
>DASYSL010000159.1:0-9746 GCA_036003365.1 Candidatus Eiseniibacteriota bacterium | reverse complement strand
GCGCGCTCGAGCCCGGCCACAGAACGGTCTGCGTCGACACCTCGCGCACCTGCGCGAGGTTCGTGTTCTCCGAGGACTGCGAGTTGGCGAGCACGCTCGGCGTCTCGCCCGGGGCGCCGAATCCCGGCTCGCGGTCGATGCCCAGCTTGTAGAGCGGAGAGGGCGCGCCCGTGAGGCGGCCGTAGGCCGTGTTGCGGGTCACGGTGAAGCGCGCCGTGACGTCGCCGAGGCGCGAAAGCAAGTAGCCGAACGGCAGGTTCAGCCCCGTGGTGTCGCGGCGCGCCCCGGGATGATTCAGCCGCGTGAGCGGCAGGATGTAGCGGAAGTTGACGTTGGAGGCGTTGGTGAACGACGCCAGCGAGAGATCCGGCGAGAGCTCCGGCCCGCGCAGCTCGCCGTACGACGTGCTGCCGTCGATGTCAGGCGAGAGCCAGGGACCAAAGTGGAACGGCCAGCGCACGTCGAAGCGGTGGCTGTACGCCGTTTGACTCCCGATGTTGATGCCGGCGACGCGCGCCGGCGTGATCCCCGGCAGGTTGGCATTGCGCACGCTGTTGAACGAGAAGCCGAGCGGATCGAGAAAGCGCCACGCGCCCGAGAATGTGTACAGCTCGTCCTTGGAGTAGAGCTGGCCGTTGCGCGTGATCTGGGTGCCGTTGTCGAAGCGGTCGTACTGGATGCTGCGCCGCGTCGTCATGTCGAAGCGGCCCTGCAGCGAGGCCGGGAGCGGGTAGAAGCGGCTCTTCTTCCCGAAGGGAAGCGGGATGGAGAACCATTCCCTCGGCTGGAGCACGTACTGCGCGCTCCCGCTCAGCGTGCGCGCGGTGTCGGCGGACGTGGGCGCGAAGTTGTTGGCGTCCGCCATCGAGTAGCGCAACGACAGTCCGTCGAGCGTGTTCTTGAGCAAGAAGCTGCGCGAGCCGGTGTGCGAGAAGCTGACGTTCAGGTTGCGCGCCCACTGCGTCGTGCGCTGCTCCTGGGCATCGGCGCCGATCAGGCGGATGTCCTGCCCGGTGCGGAAGAGCGGCAGGCTGCGCCCGTTCAGGAAGTCGAACGAGACCGGGATGGCGAAGCCCTGGCCGCGCATGAAGCGGTCCAAGGCCAAGGTCCCCGAGACGCGCAGATTGCGGAAGTCGCTGCCCGAGCCGCGGTCCTGTCCGAGGCGCTGGAAGTTCGCGTCCTGGTGGTCGAGCGACATGTTGAGCGACAGAAGATCGGCGAAGTTGGTGAGCAGGCTCACGCGCTGCGCCGAGCCGTGGTCACGGTCCACGTCCACGGCTCGCAATTCGTCGATCCACAGCTCGCCCGCGCCCGAGCGGCCGACCAGATAGGCTGAATCGCGGGAGACGGAGTCGGGCGCGGCGCGCGCGCTCTTGAGGCCCATGACCACGCGCTGCACGCGCGTGAAGGAAGGCCGCCCCACCAGGCTGAATTTCTCCAAGCCGTGAATGCCCTGGCGCTCGTTCTCCGCCGTCAGCGAGTCGGCCGACAAACCGATCTTGAGGTTGGAAAACGCGGTGAGATCGAGGTCGTAGGTCTGCCAGGGAATCGGCTTCGAGCCCAGCGGCACCGTCGGCGGCAAGGGCGCCGAGTACTCGTAGTAGTTGCGCAGGTCGTTGCCGGCGTCGGAGATGAAGCGCACGAAGAAGCGCAGCGAGTCCTGAGGCACGAAGTCGAGCGCCGCGGCGTAGAAACGCAGCGCCCGGTAGCGCGAGTAGTCCTCGGGCAGGGTCGTCGGGCGGTAGGCGCTCACCTCGCCGCCGGGGACGATGTGCGTGGCGCGCAGGGCCAACGATTGCTCCTGCTGCTGCACTTCCGAGCCGCCCTGGGTCTGCGACGGCGGCGTGAACGGCGGCTCGTAGACGGCGGCATCCTCGCGGTTGTTGACCGTGCGCACCACGATGTCCTCGCCGAACTGCTGCGCCGTCGAGTCGACCGGGTTGGCGACCCAGCGGTTGCCGACGATCTCGATCTGCCCGAACTGGAGGAGCGGGCGGGTCGGCACCTGCGGATCCGGCGAGTACGCCGGCAGGTCCTGGTCGGCCACGCCCTCGAGCCACACGCGGACGTATTTCACGTTGCGGATATCGGCCAGTCCATGATTCTCGGCTCGGGGATCGGCCAGCGGGACGAGGAAGCGGCGCCAGCCGTTGTCCGGCCGCGGCTGGTTCTCCCCCGGCACGGACGGATTGCCCGAGTACTTCTCGTAGACGTCGGTGTCGAGATAGATGGTGTCGCCGAGATCGATGGTGTAGCGCAGGTAGCTGTTGGTCGTGCCCAGGTTGCCGTTCTGGTCCAGATCCTCGGTGTCGGGAATACCGCGGTACTGCTGGTTTTTTTCCGTGCCGTTGTTGAAGCGCCAGCGCCGCGGGTCGCTCTCGACGTACTTGTCCTTGTCGTCGCCGGTGTTGGGCGGCCGCCAGTCGTCGCCGTGCGGATCCGAGGACGAGGCGTTGATGTGCGCCGTGGGATCGGCCTGCGTGGTCTCGGCCGGGTCCGAGATGGCATCGATGCCTGTGTCCTCGTCCGGCGTCAGCTGGTTGTCCGCGGTCTTGTCCTCGGTGTCGAGCTTGCCATTGGGCGGCTCGTCGGGCGCGAGCTGCGCGTCCTCGCTGACCAGTCCCACGTCGATGTGCAGCTTCACGCCCTTGTGACGCACCACGTTGAAGTCGCGGAAGTCGTTCAGCCAGATGTCGATGAACTGGCTGCGCGAGAGATCGACGCCGTCTTTGTCCAGCGGCTGCGTGAGGCCGAACCACATGGAATCCTTGGTGCTTCCCGACCACGGTTGTGGCACCCACCACGACATCACCGTGACCGAGGCCTGACTGTCCTCGGCCCGCGTCAGGTTGGGATGGAGATCCCTCTGCTGGACGACGTTGAAGGGGTTGAACCACAGGAGCTGGGCGTTGTCGCGGAACTTGCTCACCGAATCCTCGAAAGCACCGGCGCTCACGAAAGGCGGCGCGCACGGGAACCACGAGCGCGCGTCCATGGAGAGATCGCTCGAGCTGCGCGCGCCCTCGAAGTCGTCGAGGTAGACCTCATTCTTCGTGTTCGGGTTGGGAATCGACTGACCGCCCTCGGCGGTCAGGGTGAGCCGCGACGGCTCGTGTGACTTGTAGAAGGGCAGGTAGTTGACCAGCGCCGTCATGGCCCGCGGCTTGAGGTCGATGGCGCCGTTCAGATCGCCGATCAGCGTGCGCGTGGGCTCCTCACCCAGCCGGGGCCTCTGCTCCTGGAGCCCGCGCGACTCGTAGATGAAGGCCGAGCCCAGCGAGTAGGTCGGCGTGTCCAGCAACTTGACCGCGCTGCCCACCAGCGTACGGCTCGCCTGCGAGAACAACGGCGCGTACGAGTAGTCGATGTTCAGGTTGGTGCCGCCGCTGCGCGCCTTGTCCGAGAGCAGGTCGACCTCGCCCGTCTGGTAATTGATCCGGTAGTCCTGCTCGCGGGTCAGCGTCTCGCCGTTGACGGTGACGATCTCCGAGCCTTCGACAATGGGCGTGTTGCGCAGGTAGAGGACGTTGTTGCCGCCGGTCGAGGCCAGCTCGGCGTAGATGTAGAAGGTGTTCGCGTCCTGGCGGTCCTGCTGCGTGCGCAGCATGTACGGGGCATCCGCAGCCTGGATCTCGAGCGGCTGGCCGGTGTCGAAGGTCAAGGTGCGGCGGCGATCGGCAATGCTGTAGGGCGCGACACGCGTCTTGAAGAAGTACTTGTCGCCGGGGCGGTCGAGGCGCGGGGCAAAGGGCCGCAGGTCCGGGAAATAGAGGATGCCGTTGTGCCAGTCGACGAAGCTGTAATCGGCGAAGCGGTCCACCTGGCCATCGTGCCCGGGCTGCGGCGTGCCGCCCTGCGTCTGGGTCAGCAGGTCGACGCCCGTGATCTCGAGATAGTTGATGTTGTTTCCGGTCAGCGGATCCGGGAAAGACTCCAGGTAGTCGCGTGAGCCGCCGCCCGAGTTGCGGCGCACCTGGATCACGGCTTTGCCGGGATCGATGTCCTTGCCGCCGAGGTCGTAGAAGTTCATGAGCTCGTACTCGCGCGTCTGGGCGAGCCCACCCCGCTCGGCGTAGCGGGCCGCGTTCGTGGAGTCGCCGGGAAGCTCGTTGAAGGCGTCCTTGATGAGCTTGAGACGCAGCGTGTCGCCGCTCACCACCCCCACCGGCCCGCGCGTGTCGTTGTAGGCCACGGCCATCACGGCGCCTTCCGGCACCGCCGTCTGCAGGACGAGCACCGGGAAGTGATCGCCGAAGAGGTCGCGACGGACGCTGTAGTCCTTGATGGGCGTGAGACGGTTGAAGGTGCCGAAGATGCGGATCGAATCCGGCGGCGAGCCGGGACGGGGGTCGGCGACCTCGGCATAGCCGGGAACCTTGTTGGTCAGGTTCTCGCTCGAGCGGTCGTCGATGAAGACGCTGATCGTGTTGATGTCCGAGACGAAGGGTGCGTCGGCGCGCAGGTCTCCGTTGGCGTCCACCATCGAGTCGGGCTGTTGGACCAGGTAGTAGGTGCGCGGGATGTATTGCCAGTCCTCGATGCTCACGCTGCGGTACTGCGTGCTGCCCGTGAACTGGCTGCGCTCGCTGCGCGCCTCCTGCTTCGAGGCGATGACACTGACATCGGTGCCGCCCACCCTGAGGTCGCTCATGATGCCGAACAGGCCGTCGTTGCGTCCGCTGTAGGAGACATACTGGGTGTTGGGCAGACTTAGATTGGTATTGCCGAGATCCAGCGCCTGGATGACCTGATCCTCGTCACCCTTGAAACGCAGCGCAATACGGTTGGAGAGCGGCGACTGCACGCCGGAGAACTGCGTCACGTCGACCGCCACCTTGTCACCCAGCGTGCCGGTGACGTTGATGTTGAGGTCCTGCTGCATGTCGAGCTGCGGGAAGAGCGACGGCTTGCGGCCGAACGAGCTGGCCTGGTTGGTCCAGTTGCTGGTCCCCGAGAGTGCCAAGCGCTCGGAGCCGCTGACGTTGAGCGCCGGCGGCGCGTCGCCGAGGAAGCTCCTTGCTACTTTGGGCAGCTCGATCGGCAGCGCGATCGACATTCCAGGCCGGGTATTGGCCGCAATGTCGGTCGGCACTTGGTTGATGCGCTGCAGCGATTGGTTCACCCACTCCTGGCGCATCCCGGTGGCCAGCATCCGGCTCGCATAGTCCTCGATGGTCTCGGTGCGCAGCGGACCGAGGGGCACGTCGGCGGCGCTGAGCGACGAGGTGATCGTGCCCTTGTCGGGGTCGACGCTCACCTGCACCGTGCGGGCGTCGATCTGCGGCTGGAGGAGGCTCGTGTTGTTGTCGTTGCCGAAGAGATCGCCCTTCATGGCGTAGGGCGGGAACCACCCCATGGGAATCCACGGGGTCCATCCGAGGTAAGGCGAGTTCGAGGCTCCGGCCTGGGTTTGCGACGGTGGCGGCGAGAAAGGCGGAATGGGCTGCGTGGGAGTCGGAACGGAGGACGCCGGTGGCGCCTGAGGCATCCAGTAAGGCGGAGCGATGGCCGACTGCGCCCGGGCCTCGGCGGCGGGCAGCACGAGGACGACGAGCCACAGGATGGGAGTCCAGGGCGTGAGGCGGCGGCTAGGACGCATTGTTTTCCGTGTGGAGACGTGTACGGGCTGGCGGGGAGCTCGGATTGGAACCCTTTCCCCACGGGTCGGCTCCGCGCGGTTTGCCGGCCCATGGTTCTGGGGGTAAGTTCAAGCCCGTGCGCACCCTACGATGGTACGTCCTGCGCCAACACTTGGTTCCCGGCCTGATCGGCTTCGGGGTGGTCACCGGAATGTTCCAGGTGGAGCTCCTTGTGGACTATCTGGACCTCTGGATCCGCCGGGGCATTCCCCTTTGGGCCATCGCCCAGATCTTCCTCTACAGCCTGGGGTACATGGCGGCGCTCTCCATTCCGTGCGGAGTGCTCGTCGCCTCCCTGGTGACCTTCGGCCGAATGAGCCAGGATCTTGAGATCGTCGCTGTCAAGTCCAGCGGTATCAATTTGTTCCAGCTGATCGTCGCACCCCTGATCATGGCCTTCTTGCTGAGCTTGGGACTGGCCTACTTCAACGCCAAGATTTTGCCCGAGAGCAACCACGCCTACGCCAACCTATTGGCCGACATCGGACGCAAGCGGCCCACCATCCGCCTCAAGCAGGGGGTGTTCAACGACGACTTCCCCGGCTACCGGGTGCTGGTGGACAGCCTCGACGAGCGGACCAACGAGCTGCGCGGCGTCTCCCTGCTGGAGTTCGCCGAGGGCCCGGCGCCGACCCTGATCGTGGCCCAGCGCGGCGAGCTCCGTTACACGCCCGACGGCAATACCGCGGTGCTCACGCTCCACGAAGGCGAGCTGCACATGGAGCCCGCCGACGCCCCCGACCCCAACACCTATCGGGTGCTGCGCTTCGACACCCACGTCATCAACGTGGCCGGCGCGGGCGAGATCCTCGAGCGCCAGATCCGCGCCACCCGCTCCGAGCGCGAGATGTCGTCGGCGCAGCTCGAGAGCGAGCGCCAGACGGCGCGCGACATGCTCGCCTCGGCGCAGAGCCGGCTCGTCGAGCGCGTGCAGGCCAACCACCTGCCGCCGGAGACCATCGCCTGGGTGCTGGGCAGTCCGTCGCCCGAATTGTGGTGGGCGACGATCCAGGGCGCGGTGCGGCCACAGAGCAGCATGGAGAATCGCATCCCGCCTGCGGTGCGCGCCGATCTCTACCTCTCGCGCCTCGAGGTCGACACCTACCGCAAGCGCATCGCCCTGCTCGAAGTGGAGCTGCACAAGAAGTACTCCCTGGCCTTCGCCTGTGTCGTCTTCGTGCTCGTGGGCGCGCCGCTCGGCGTGCGCGTGCGGCGTGGCGGGCTCACCGTGGGATTCCTGAGCCTCGTCTTCTTCCTGTTCTATTACATCTGCCTGGTGGCCGGCGAAGGGCTGGCCGAGCGCCTGCTTCTCTCGCCACTCCTCGCCATGTGGCTTCCCGACATCCTGCTCGGCGGCCTGGGCCTCGCCTGGACGCTCGTCACCTGCGACGTGCGGATCGGCGCGCGACACTCGGCTCGCGCCCCTGAGCCCGCGCTCGCCCGCCTGGAACCCGCAGGATGAAGATTCCCGGGCTCAAAATCTTCGACCGCTACGTGCTGGGACAATTCCTGCCGGCGCTCGTCTTCGCGCTCCTGAGCTTCGTCGCGCTCTTCCTGGCGCTCGAGTTCATCGACAAGCTGTCGCGCTTCCTCGACCACGGTGCTTCGGCGTGGGCCATCGCGCGCTACTTCCTGTGGCGGGCGCCGTACATCCTGGTCATGGTGATGCCCATCGCCGTGCTCTTCGCCACCTTCCTCACGCTCGGTCAGATGGCGCGCTTCCGCGAGCTGGTGGCCATTGCCACGGCCGGCGAGAGCCTGGCGCGCGTGGCCGTCCCGGTTCTCTTCGTGGCCGCCGGCTGCTCGCTCGCCTCCTTCGCGCTCGGCGAGCTGGTCGTGCCCCGCGCCAATGCCGAGCGCGATCGCATTCTCGAGCAAGAGATCGACAAGGTTCCTCCACCGCCCAAGGACGAGCGCACCGACGTCACGGTGCGCGGCCAGGGCGGGCTCGTGTACGTGGTGCGCCTGTACTTCGTGCCGCAGCGCCGCATGCACGACATCAGCATCTATCGCTATCAGGCCGGACGGCTCACGCGCCGCATCGACGCCAGGCTCGGCGAGTGGGACGGCGGCGGCTGGGTGCTGCGCCAGGGCTTCGACCGCACCTTCGGGTCGGCCGACAGCCTGGAGCGCGCGCACCCCTTCGACCGCATGCGCTTCACCTCGCTCGAGGGCCCGGAAGATTTCGGCTCGCCGCCGGACGATCCCGACGAGCTGGGCTATTTCGATCTGCGGCGCTATCTGGTGCGCGCCCAGGCGCGCGGCGCCCTGGTCGACCCGTACAAGACCAAGCTGCACGTGAAGCTCGCCTTCCCGCTCGCCAACTTCATCTGCGCCGTGATCGGCTGTGCTCTGGCCATGGAGCTGCGCACCCCGACGCCGGCCCTGTCGTTCGGGCTCTCGGTCTCGATCGCCTTCGCCTACTTCGGCGTCCTGCGCTTCTTCCAGATCCTGGGCGAGGGGACGGTGCTCCCGCCCTGGTTCGCCGGCTGGGCTCCCGCGCTCCTCTTCGGAGCCTGGGCGGCGGGCCTGTTCTACCGCCTGCAACGCCGCTGATTCCCTCAGTTTCCGCGCTTTCTCGCCGATAACCCGAGCGGACCCCCAACGCCAGTCAAGAGGTCGAGTCATGTCTCGCATGCATCGGCGGTTGCTCGCACTTTTCCTGATCGCGGCGACGTCGCGCGCCTGCTTTTCGGGTACGGCCTCGGCCGCCGGCATCAGCGGCACGCTGACCCTCGTGCCCACGGGCCAGCCCGCCAACGGCGTTTGGGTCTCGGCCGTGCGCCTCGGTGACTTCCTCACCGTGTCCCTGGACACCGACGCTCATCCGCGCGCTCCCGCACGGGTCTGTGTCACCGACGCGCGCGGCAGCTTTACGTTCCGCGATCTCACGCCCGGCGCCTACGAAGTCGGCGTGCGCTCCGACTCGCTGCCCCCCACCCTCGCCCCCGAGTGCAAGCCGGTGCGCACCGTGCTGGTCTCGGGGCGCGACCAAGCGAGCGTGGATCTCACGGTCACCAGGCTCGCGCGCTTCGAGGGCGTGGCGCGTCGCCTCGGCGCCGGCGCTCTCACGGGCGTGCGCGTGCAGGCGTTCCATCATGGCGACAACACCGCGTTCGCCGAAACCTGGACGGACGAGCACGGCGCCTTTCACCTTGGCGGACTCGAGCAGAACGTGGCCGTCGATCTCCTCGCCACGACGAGCGAAGGCCAGTACGCGCGCCAGACCAAGACCCCACTCCATGCGGGCACGCAGCCGGTCGAGCTCGTGCTGCCGCCGTGGTCCCCCGCCACCAAGCGCCGCGTCACCGTGTCGGTCATCCTGCCCACCGGTGGCGACCGCCATTACGAGCTCGACTGGATCTCGAACCCCGAAGAGGCGGCGAGCGGCTACCGCACCACCATCGCCCTCGATCGCGACGGCCACGGCGAGTTGGATTCGCCGGGCGGGGTGTTCCTGGTGCGCGTGCGCGAAGCCGGCGCCGGAAACGCGGCGCCCGGCCGAGCCTGGACGGCCGTCCGCCTCTACCGCGTCGACGCCGGAAGCGGCCCTCTCGAAGCCCGCGTCGATCTGAACCCGGAGCCATGATGCGGCTCCGCCTCGGCCTCGTCGCCGCGCTCCTCGCCGTCTGGGCGCCGGGACCGGTCCGTGCTGGCGCCACGCCGAACCCGCAAGAAGCTTTCGATCTCCTCGCCCAAGAGCAGGTGGTGACCGCCAACAAGCGGCCCATCCCACTCGCCGAAACCCCCTCGTCGGTGACCGTGATCCCCGCGGCCGAGATCCGCGCCATGGGATATCGCACGCTGGCCGAAGCGCTGCAGTACGTGCGCGGGCTCTATGTCTCCTCGGATCGCAATTACAGCTATCTCGGGGTGCGGGGCATCCGGCGGCCGGGCGATTACAACGACAAGGTTCTCGTCACCCTCGACGGGCACACGATGAATGGCAGCGCGTTCGGCGACGCCGCCATCGGGCGCGAGCTGGGCCTGGACATGGAGAACGTCGAGCGCATCGAGATCGTGCGCGGCCCGGGCTCGACGCTCTATGGCAGCAACGCCGTGTTTGCGGTGATCAACGTGATCACGCGCGGCCCGGGCTCCGAGCCC
>DASYSL010000158.1:0-8969 GCA_036003365.1 Candidatus Eiseniibacteriota bacterium | reverse complement strand
GGCGTGGATCCTCTGCTCAGGACTTGATCGGCGCCACCTTGCCCAGCAACTGCTCGTGTTTCTGCACCGGAATGCGCTTGGCGAGGCGGGCGAGGAAGAGCTGCATGGCGGCCTCTTCGCGCTCGTTGCGCAGCAGGCGGGCGACGTCGTCGTGCACTTCCTCTAGGGGGCGCGAGCGCGCCGGCGTGCGGGCCACGACCTTCCAGATGTCGTAGCCTTCGGGCGAGGGGATCGGCCCGCCGAACGATCCCACGGGCGTGTTGAACACGCTGTCGGTCGCGGCCGGGATCGGACACTGGGAGCGGGTGAAGGGCTGCGTCATGCCGCCGTTCGCCGCGAACTCGCCGAGCTGGGTGAATTGGTACGCCAGGTCCTTCAGATTGCCGCCCGCCTTCCCGACCATGATCAGCGATTCCGCCTGCGCCTTGGTGGGCAGGGCGCAGATCCATGCCGAGACCGTCTCCTCCTGGACCCAGCGCGCCGGATCACGGTCGTACGCGGCGCGCACGTCCTGCTCGGAGATCTTCACTTTCGCGCTCACCGAGTCTTCGTAGAGCGCGGAAATGAGGTCGAACTCGCGGGCTTTCTGGACCTGACGGAGAACGTGGGGATTGTAGTCGTAGCCCATCTTCATGGCCCGCTCGAGGAGCGCGTGATCGAAGGCCACGCGGTCGACCCAGGGACGCATCTGATCGAGGCTCCTGATCTCGGGACGCGCGATGTCGCCCATGCCCAGAAGGTAGCGATAGAGATCGGCGCCGGTGACGCGGCCTTGATCCGTGGTCGCCAGAACCAGATCCATGTCGCCCGAGCGGAAGGTGGGCATGGGCTGGAACCAGCTGTAATTCATCGTGCCGCTTTCGCCCCGCGACGTGCGTGGGTCGAGCAGAAGGAAGCGATTCAGCAGGGTGTCCATCGCCGCCTCGTCATAGGCGATGTGCAGAGCCTTGGACAGGCTGTCCCGGTACACTTCCTTGTACGAGACCGACTTGATCCGCGTCATTTCGTGGAGAACGGCGGCGTCCGAAGCCTGCGAGTAGGCGTTGGGCCGCGGACGGACCTCGGTGAGCTGGATCAGGGCCCAACCCTCCTTGGTGGGAACCGGCGGGCTCATGCGGCCGGGCGCCAGGGCGAACAGGACCTTCGACGTGCTCTCGTCGAAATCCTCACGGATCTTGTGTCCAAGATCGATGATCCGAGGTGCGTCCGAGCCGCCTTCCTTGGCCGCCGCCTCGAGCCGGGAGACCGGCGTGCCGCTCACGATGCGCGTGTACCAGGATTGCGCGCTCTCCTGGGTGGGGAACACGTAGGCCGTCAGGTAGAGAATCTTGGACAGCTCCTTGCGATAGCGCTCGACCTGCGAGGGGTCGACGGTGACACGCCTCTGGATCTCCTCGAGATAGAGCTGGTTGCGGGCGTACACGTGCCACAGCGAATCGAGGTCGGAGCGCTGCTGGGGGCTCAGCGGCTTGGCGTGCTTCGTAGCCTCCACGGCCATCAGCTCGCGGGTGACGATGTCGTTCAGAAACGCCTTGTAGGCGAGAAACGGGTCCGGCTGATTCGGACGCTGATTGGGATCGAGTTCGGCCCACTCGGCACGGAAGGAACGCAGGGTGATGTTGCGGTCGCCCACCTTGGCGAGCAGCGTGTCGCCGGGCGCGAGCGGCGGCGGCGTGTAGGGCGGCAGGTCGGCGGCGTGCTGGACCTTGGAAGCGGATGTCGGCGCCGCCTTCTTCGTCGCCGCGGACGTCTTGGCCCGCGGAGCGGGAGCTGCCGGGGCGTTGAGCGCGGAGAGGGCGAGGATGGCGCCGAGCGCGACGAGCCGTGCCTTGCGCATCGAGGAACGGGCGTGGGCGTTCCGGTGCATCGAGTCTTCCTTTCCGCGAGGCAGATGGCGCGAAGTCGGGATCACGGAGGCGGGATGATAGCAAGATCCTGGCGTGCCGCGCGAAGGACGCGGGGCCGCGTGCGCGATCCGGCTTACGATTTCGCGGGTCGGGGCACCGTCATGCCGGGCAGCTGCGCCAGCCGCTCTTCGTGCTTCTCGACCGGAATGCGCTTGCGCAAGCGCCCCAGGAAGAGCTGCATGGTTTCCTCTTCGCGGGCGACCTGAAGCGAGGCTTTCGCGTCGTCCTTCACTTCCTCGAACGAGCGCGATCGCGCCGGCGTGTGTCCCAGCACCTTGAAGATATTCCAGCCTTCGGACGAGACGATGGGGCCGCCGTAAGAGCCGATGGGCGTGCGGAACACCGAGTCGGCGATCTCGGGCACGGGGCATGTGGCGCGCGTGAACGGCTGCGTCATGCCGCCGTTCTCGGCGTAGGCGTCGAGCAGGGTGAAGTCGTACGCCATCTGCTTGAGGTTGCCGCCCGCCTTGCCCGCCGTGATCAACGATTCGGCCTTCGCCCTCGTCGGGACGCAGCATACCCACATGGTCGCCGTTTCCTCGAGCTTCCAGCGCGACGGATCGGCATCGTACAGGGCGCGCACCTCCGCATCGGCGACGTGCACCTTGGAAGTCACCGAATCCTCGTAGAGATTCGACACCAGATCGAACTCGCGCGCTTTCGCCACCTCGCGCAGGACGCGCGGTTTCCTGTCATAGCCCATCTCGACGGCGCGGTGCAGGAGTGCGGCGTCGAAGGCCACGCGGTCGACCCAGGAACGCAGCTGATCGACATTGCGGATCTCGGGTCGCGCGATCGCGCCCAGGCCCAGCAGGAAGCGATACAGATCCGCGCCGGTCACGCGTCCCCGGTCGGTGGTCGCCAGCACCAGGTCCGCGTCGCCCGCCTGAAACGCCGGCATCGACTGGTTCATGCGGTACTGCATCCCGCCGCCCGTGCTCGGCACCGCGCGCGCTGGAAGCAGCACGAAGCGGTTCACCAGCGTGTCCATCGCCGCTTCGTGATAGACGATGTGCAGTGCGTGCGCGAGGCTGTCGCGGTAGACCTCTTTGTAGGAGTTCGTCTTGATGCGGCGCATCTCTGCCAGCACGCCCGCGTCCGTTCCGCCGGCGTACGAGTTCGCCCGCGGCCGCGACTCCGTGACTTTGATGAGGGCCCAGCCTTGCGCGGTCGGGACGGGCCGGCTCAGGCGCCCGGGCGGAAGATCGAAGAGGATGTCCGCCGTGTTCTCGTCGAATTCCTCCCGGATCTTGCGGCCCATGTCGACGACCTTAGGCGCGTCGGGCCCGCCTTCCTGGGCCGCTGCCTCGAGGCGCGAGAGCGGCGTGCCGCCCACGATGCGCGTGTACCAGGCCTGCGCCCTCTCCTGCGTCGGGAGGACGTAGGCCGTGAGATAGAGGATGCGCGACAGCTGCTTGCGGTAACGATCCACCTGCGACGGATCCACCGTGACCCGGCTCTCGACCTCTTCGAGGAAGAGCTGGTTGCGCGCCTGGATGTGCCAGAGCGAATCGAGATTGACCTTCTGTTCGGCGCTGAGCGGCCGCGCGTGGCGAGTCGCCTCGATCCCCAAGAGCTCGCGGGTCACGATTTCGTTCAGGAACTCTTTGTAGGCGAGGAGCGGCTCGGGCGCCTTCGGTCGTTGCGCGGGATCGAGACTGGCCCACTCCTGGCGGAAGCTCTTGAGGGTGATGGTGCGATCGCCCACGCGCGCGAGCAGCGTGTCGCCGGGCTCGAGCGGCGGCGTCGCGTAAGGCGGTACGTCGGCGGCGTGCTGCACCTTGGACGTGGACCTCGGCGCGGCCTTCTTCGCCGCCGTGGACGTCTTGGCCTTGGGAGCCGGAGCAGCCGGAACGTCGGCCGCGGAGATCGCCAAGATGGCGCCCAGCGCGACGGGCCATGCCGCGCGCCGCCAGGAACGGGCGGGGGCAAACGGGTGCATCGATTCTTCCTTTCCGCGAAGCATGTGGCGGGATGGCGGGATCACGGAGACGGGGATCAGAACGTTTGTCCCGCCTGGAGCGCTTCCAACGCGCGGCGCAACTCGGAATCGAGCGTCACGTTGTTGATTCCTTCCACGAGAGTGGCCTGCGCGGAGTCGCGCTGGCCGGACTGCAATTGAAGCCGTGCCAAATACAGATACACCTTGGGTTCCGAGGGTGTCAGCGCGAGGGCGGCGAGGAATTCGGCCCGCCCCGCCTCGGCCCGGCCTTCTCGCATGGCGATGATACCAAGGTTCTGGTGCGCCGCGCTCTGGAGCGGGGGGTTGCCATGGGTCATGACCTGGCTCAGGGCTTTCTTGGCCACCTCGAGACTGTCCTTGCGCATGGCCATCCGGGCCACCAGGAGATTACCGGCCGCGCTTTGGGGATCGTCGTTGAAGAGCTGCATGGAGGCGCGCCGGGCGCCGTCGAAGTCACCTGCGTCCAGGGCCTGGTCACCGCGGTCGAGGAGCGCCTGCGTGCGCTGCTCCACCTCGGCTTGGTGCGCCGCTTGCGCCACATCCGCGGCGGCCAGGCCAGCCTGGCCGCCCTCGTGCGCGAGCTCCCGGGCAAGCTCCTTGGCGCGGTCGATCTGGCCTGCATGGGCGAGGGCGATGCCTGCGGCACCCGCGGCGCGCGTGAGCGCACTGGGCGCGACCCAGCGCTCGAGCCCGGCCAGCGGCTGGGACGATGCCAGCTCCCAGGCGTCCTTCACCACCGGCACCTGATAGAGATCGAGCGGCGCCCGGTACTCGATGTAGGGGCGGTCGTCCGTGTTGAGCGGTGCCGGCGGGAGATGGGCCACGAGGTCCGAGACACGGCCGAGATGGATGGCGGCCACCGCGCCGTCGCCGTCGAGCTGGAAGCGGTGCAGGTAACGCTCCACCGGCGAGCCCGAGCCGCGCACGAAGAGACGATCGCCGGCGACCTTCTCGCCGGCGGGCGGGGCGACGAGGAGCAGGTCGAAATTGATGAAGAAGGCTTCGCCCTGCGGGAAGACGTGGGCGAAGGACGAGAGCAGTGACGATTGCGCGAGGGGCGACAGCTCGTAGAACTGCACCCACTGGCAGAAGGTGCCGTGCGCGGTGAGCGCGGCCTTCACGCGCTCGTAGAAATCGGTCGTGAAAAGATTGTTGACGCCTGCGATCCACGGGTTCGAAGGCTCGGAGACGATGACGTCGTAATGGCGGCCCGAGTGCAGCAGATGCTGGCGCCCGTCCTCGAGGATCAGCTCGACGCGCGGATCGGCGAGCACGGTATCGGTCCAGGCGTCGAAGAAATGCGAGGCCGTGACCACGGCGGGCTCGATCTCGACCACCGTGAGGCGCTCCGGATCGTGCATGAGCGCGGCGCGCGCGGTCACGCCCGAGCCCTGGCCGATCACGCAGACGCGCGCCTGTGGCGGCGCCCACAACATCGGCACGTGGCCCAGGAAGACCTGGGTGCCGATGTCCACGCTCGTGCTCGCGTCCGGCTTGCCGTTCACGCGCAGGCTGATGATCCCCGGCGCGCCGCGGTCGGCGTGCACCGACACGACGCCGTGCAGGCCTTCCTTGTAGAAGAGCAGCTGATCGTTGGCGAGGCGCGCATCCATGTTGCGGAGCGCCTGGGTCGTCGACGTGAGGCCGGCGTTGAGCAGGAAGGCCGTGCGGAAGACGCCGAGCGTGAACAGCGATTTGTTCCACGGCGGCGCCAAGATGGCGGCGACCACGACGACGATGGCGGCGGGCGCGACCATGAAATCGAGACTGCCGCGGGCCGCCTTCGGGCGCTTGGGCGCGGGCGCTTTGCCGCGCGCCTTGGGCGCGGCGGAGAGGGGAGCGGCGGCCATGACCGGCTTCTCGTGCGCCGCACTGACGCGCCACGCCACCAGCCCGAGCACGAGAGAGAGAATCGCCGCACCCACCCAGGTGGCGTGCACGCCGATGTGGGGCAGGAAGACGAATCCCGCGGCCAGCGAGCCGGTGAGCGTGCCCGCCGTGTTCACCGCGTAGGCCACGCCGGTGGCGCGTGCGCCCTCGAGCTTGCCGCCGGCCACGAGGCGCGTGCCCACGGGGAAGAGCGCGCCGAACGCCAGGCAGGGCAGGAAGGTGACCAGCGAAGCGAGCGCGGTCTGGAGCAGGAACAAGCTGGCGAGCTGCGCGCGGTGCTCCATCAGGATGGTGAGGAAGAGACGCGGCAAGTGGGGAAGCGCCCACAGGCCGATCACCGCGCCGGCGCCGGCCGCCACCTGCAGGAAGGCGAAGGCGCGCCACGGCCGCGGCCCATCGGCCAGGCGGCCGCCCCACAGCATGCTGCCGAGTGCGAGCGCCAGCAGGTAAGCGGCGAGCACGAGGGCGAACGAGTACACCGACGAGCCGAAGACGAGACCGAAGACGCGCGCCCACGTGATCTCGAAGACGAGCGCCACCGCGCCGGAGAGCCCGAACAAGAGCAAGGCCAGCGGGCGCGCGGCGTCGGGCTCGGGCGCGGCGGCGCCCTGCCACGGCATGGCCTCGGGCGCGGCCGCGGGCGAGGGGCGGCTGCGAGATCCCAGGACGAGCATCGACGCGCCCACCACGAGGGCGACGGCGCCGGCCACGTACGTGGTCTGACGCAAACCGAGATCGGGGATGAGCCAGAAGCCGGCGAGCGCGGCGCCCACCACCGCGCCCAGCGTATTCAAGCCATAGAGGCGTCCGAGGCTCGCCCCGAACTCGTCCCCGCCGCGCGTCGCCCACGACACGAGCGCCGGCAGCGTGGCGCCCATGAGAATCGTCGGCGGCAGGAGCACGAGGGCGGCGAGCCCGATGCGCACCGCGAGATAGACCGGTGATGCCGGGCCGAGCGCGGCGTAGGCGCGGCCCACGATGGGATCGAGCGCGTGCACGAGAACGAGGGAGACGAGCGCGTAGAGGCCAACCCCGCACTCGAGCCCGCCGTAGAGACGAAGCGGGCGCGGCAGGCGGTGTACGAGCTTTCCCGAAACCCACGCGCCCAGCGCCAGGCCCCCGAGATACGCCGCCACCACCGTGCTCACCGAATAGAGCGTGCTGCCCAGGAGCTGCGCCAGCGCCTTCGACCACACCACCTCGAGCACCAGGCTCGTGAAGCCGGAAACGGTGAAGGCGAGGGCGACGAGAAATGCTCCTGGACGCGGTTCCGTGGCGCGGCTCATTGGCCTCCGTTCGCCGGCAGCGCGGCCAGAGCCGCGTCGTTCACGCGCACGGCGTAGCGCGTGCGCAGGGTATCGAGATGCGTGCGCAGGGCTTTCTCCTCGTCGTCGTACGCCGCCTTCTCGGCCACGAGCGGGCGCGCTTGCGCGAAGCTGCGTGCCTTGCCGTCGTCGTGCTCGAGAAAGCGGTACACCCACCACTGGCCGGCGCGATTGCGCGGGCCGAACACCTGGTTGGGCTTGGCGCTGGCGAACCAGGCGGTGAGCGTGGTGTCGGGCGAGGTGGCGAGCTGCGCCTGCGGATAGCGATAGAGATCGGCTTCGCTCTTCGCCAGCTGCGCCTCGCTGGGATCCTGGGGCATGGGGAAGCGCGCGGCCAGGAGCGAGTCCCAGCGGGCGCCCTTCTCGAGCGCGGCGCGCGCCGCCGCCGCGTCATCGAAGCGCCGGAACCACACGGCCAGGAACTTGCTGAAGGGCGGGCTGTCGTAGGCATGCGGATTCTTGGCGTAGAGCGCGCGCAGGCGGGTCTCGCTCGTGTCCACGGCGGTCGAGACGTGGGCGCGATAATAGGCGTCGAGCGCCATGATCTGTCGCTGCTTGGCGACCTCGGCCGCGACTTCAGGGTCGCGCGCCAGGCCGAGGCGGCGCGCCTCGTTGTCCATGATGCCCTGGGCGAGGAAGTTGCGCGCCCAGTCGATCACCGCGCTCGCGGTGTCGGGGCGGTCGCGCTGCTCGGGCGGCACCTGCGCCCAGTGCCAGAGGAAGCGGCCGATGGTGAAGGGGCCCAAAGTCGAGCGCCCGAGCACGCGCCCGGTGTCGGCGAGGGCGACGGGCGGCATCCACGCCGTGTAGTTCCAGCGCATCCAGCCCGGGCCCTCTTCCTTGGGGCGCGGAAGCTTCTGGAAGGCGCGCGCCAGAAACGCGGCGACCGTCTCGCCCCACTGGGGCGCGAGCGGTGCGGTCAAGCGCTCGATGAGGCGCAACTCGGCGGCCTGCACTTGGGCGGCGCGATCCATGTCGGCGCCGTGCGCGGCGTGCGCGTGCGTCTCAGCCGGCGCGCCCCCCTCGGGCGGCAGGCTGTCGAGCACCTCCCTGCGGTAATAGGCCTGGCGCATGAGATTGAGCTGGAGGAGGCCGAGCTTGGCTTCTTCCTCGGGTGTCGGCGCGTAGGTCTCGGTGGCCGCCGCCTGGGTCAGGAGCTCCTTGTCGATGAGCTGGTTCAGGAACACGCGGTGGCGCTCGCGCAGCGGCCGGTCGGCCGGGGCCTCGGTGGCGCCCAGGCGCTCCCACTGGCGCAGGAACTCGGAGCGCGTGACCTGGCGCGAGCCCACCTGCGCCAGCACGGTATCGGGAAGGGGAGATCGGGCCTGGGAAGCGAGAGCGCGGTCGGCCGGTTTCCAGACCAGGAAACCCAGCGCGACGAGGGCGATCGCAAACGGTCGCAAGAAAATCCCCCGGGGCGAGGAACGGCGGGAACGGACGCGCGCAGAATATCAGGGGTGCGGCGGGCGCCTCAACGAGCCCCGAGCCGCCCCATCTCGCTCTGGATCGGCTGCTTGGCACGGGCTTGGGCAAGGCCTTGTTCGAGCACGGCGCGCGCCGAGTCGGGATGGCCGGCCGCCTGCTGCCATCGGGATAGATAGACGTAGGGCTCGGCCTCGCTGGGCGCGGCCGCCCGCGCGCTTTCGAAGGCGGCACGCCCGGCGGCGGCGTGTCCCTCGCGCATCTCGATGAGACCCAAATTGACGAAGGCCGCGGAGCGCACGAGGGGCGACTCGGCGCGCAGCGCCACCGCCACAAAGCGACGCGCCTGATCGAGCGCGCCGGCCTGCGTGGCCAGGCGCGCCGCGAGCAAGTTGGCTGCCGGATGCTCGGGGTCGAGGGCCAACGCGCGCGAGAGATCGTTCTTGAGCGTTCGCGTATCGC
>DASYSL010000157.1:0-9453 GCA_036003365.1 Candidatus Eiseniibacteriota bacterium | reverse complement strand
CATCCAGCGGGCCACGGGGGCCGGGACTCAAGAGAAGCTCCCGGATGTCACGGACGGGGTTCCCGACGACTGGACGAAGGACGGCCGCTACGTCGTCTTCGAAAAAGGCGGGGGACCATCGGGCCTGGACGTCTGGATGCTCCCCCTGAGCGGCGATCGCAAGGCCGTGCCCCTTCTGCAGGGGCCCTACGATGAGTCGCAAGCTCACGTCTCGCCGGACGGACGCTGGCTCGCCTACACCAGCCACGAGACGGGGCGTGATGAGATCTACGTCCAGTCGTTCCCCCAGCCGAGCGGCAAGTGGCAGATCTCGACCAGGGGCGGCACCGACGCCCAGTGGAATCCGAATGGGCACGAGCTGTTCTACATCTCGCCCGACCAGCAGATGATGGTCATGGACGTGCCGACTGGGCCCACGTTTCAGGTCTCGGTGCCGCGGCCCCTGTTTCCGATCCGGGTCAGCGTTCCAACCGGCCCGCGCAACCACTACGCCGTGGGCGCCGACGGCTCGTACTTCTATGTGATCGCGCCGCTCGGCGGGCAAACCACCAGCCTCATGACCGTCATTCTGAACTGGCCCTCCGAGGTCGCCAGACGCTGACGCGCTAAGCTACACGTTGGCAATGGACTGCGGGCCCGAGTTTAGTGATACCTACATGCCGTGCGGCATGTCGAGGGTCGATAAGGGCCACCCGCGAGCGGCCTTCGTCCGGGCCCGCCCACCCCTCTCCTTCCCGCCCTCTGCCGCGGAATTCGCCGCCCGCAATTTCCCACGTGAGCCGCCGAGAACTCGAACGGGTCGGACTCCGCGCGGCTCCTTCCACCGAGCGGAACGCCCGGGGCGCGTCGAGGCGATCACAAAGGGGAAGCGGCGATGCCAGGAGAACGGACTCTCAAGCTTCGGGTCATGCTCAAGGGCCGGCCCGTACGCTCTTACGTCTTCAAGAAAGAAGTGATCACGGTCGGGCGCAACCCGGAGTCCGACATCTATCTCGACAACCCGGGCGTGTCACGCGACCACCTGCGCATCGTGCTCACGCCGCACGGCACCTACGCCGTCGAGGACCTGTGCAGCGCCAACGGCACCTTCATCAATGACGTCATCGTGCGGCGCCAGAACATCCTCGACAACGATGTGATCCGTCTCGGCAAGTTCTCTCTGTGGGCGACCTACGAGCAGGAGCGCCGCGGCGACAGCTCGGCGCGCTCGGCGCCTCCCAGCGCGCACGAAGGCACCATGATGCTCACCACGAGCGAGCTCGAGGAAGTCATCCACCAGGCGCGCCAAGCGGAGGACGGTCCCGAGGGCCCCAACAATGAAGTCGAGCTCGCCAAGGTGCGCGTGAAGGTGCTGTCGCAGGCGGCCACCGGCTGGCTCGTCCTCACCGCGTTCTTGTCCACTGTCCTCGGCTGTGCCTTGGGGGCCGGCGCCGTCCTGCTCTGGAAGCGCTGAGCCGCGCATGAATCTCGTCCACCAGCTGCTCGCGCAACGCGGGGTGCGCAAGCTCAAGGGGGCCGGCGCGCTGACGCCCGTGGCTCTCAAGCAGCTGAAGGACGATCTGGTGGGCCTCGGTGCTTCCGCCGTGGCGCCGCTCACCACCTGTCTGCGCGACGCGGTCGCGCGCGGCCCCGCCCTCGAAGTGCTCGAGCAGCTGCTGAGCGATCAGACGCTCGAGCTCTACATCGACGCGCTCTCCGAGCCCGATCCCGCCGTCGTCTCGGGCGTGTCGCGCGTGCTGGCCACGAGCCACCGCTACGACCCGGCCAAGCTCCTGCCTCTGCTCTCCGATCCCAGCGTGTCCAAGTCGGTGCTCGAGCACATCCTTCACGAGCAAGGTGCGGCTCTGCCGCTCGACAAGCTGCTCTTCGTGCTTCCCAATCTCGGTCGCGACGGTCAGATCGTGGTCTTCCGCCTGGTCGAGAAGCGCGCCGATCCCTCGGCCGTGCCCAGCCTGCTGCCCCTCCTGGCGCACCCGGATCACCAGGTGCGCCAGAGCACGATCAAGCTCCTGTCGCGCTTCGTCGACGAGAGCGTGGTGAACGGCTTGCGGAAGGTCACGCTGGATCCGGTGGCCCATGTGCGCCTGGAGGCCGTGCAGGCTCTGCAGCGCTTGCGCGCCACGAGCGCGGTGCCGGAGCTGGCGCGCGCCCTGCGCGACACCGACTTCAAGGTGCAGGCGGCGGCCATCGACGCCCTGTGCGAGATCGGCGACGCCAAGGCCGTGCCGCAGCTCCTCGCAGTGCTGACCGATCCGTCCGATCAGGCGCGCCGCGCCGCCGTCGAGGTGCTGAACGTGGTGGCCACGCCCGAAGCCATCGCCGATCTCGTGCGCGCGCTCGGCGACCAGGACTGGTGGGTGCGCGTGCGCGCCGCCGACGCGCTGGGTGCCTTGGGCGGCGAGAAAGTCGTGCAGGCGGTCGTCGGCCTCATGGACTCGACGGATGAGTTCCTGCGCCGCCAAGCGGTCGAGATCCTCAATGCCGTGCCCACGCAGGCCGCGGCCCTGGCCTTGATCCACGCTCTCGAAGACGAGGATTGGTGGGTGCGCGAGCGCGCCATCGATGCCCTCGGCAAGACGCGCGACACGCGCGCCGTCGAGCCCTTGCTCAAGCTGCTCGAGCAGCACGAGCGCACCGCACCTCTGTGCGCGAAAGCGGTGGCCGCCATCGGCGACCCGCGCGCCGTGGCTCCGGTGATCCGCCTCTACGAAACCGGTCCGGCCGAGCTGCGCGCCGAAACCCTCGAGGCGCTCAAGGCGTTCCGCGACGCCGATCTGGGCCCTTCCGAGCGGGCGCTTCTGCGCGAAGCGCTGGCCAAGGTGCCCTCGGAGAACGGACCCATGATCGCCGCCATGCCCGCCACGCCCGCCGGCGGCTTCGACGTCATGCCGGCCACTTCGCGCACGCCCATGCCCATGCCGTCGCTCTCGCGCCCGCCTACGCCGCGGCCGATGAGCGCTCCGCCCACGACGCCGGTGGCGAGCCCAACTCCGCGCCCGCCGGCCCGCGAGAGAACGCCGGCGCCGGGAACGATCCTCAACTATGGCGAGCTGCCGGCCGGAACGCTGCTCCTCGAGCGCTATCGCGTGGTCAAAAAGATCGGGCGCGGCGGATTCGGCGTCGTCTATCTGGTCGAAGACTCCGCCATCGAGGATCAGGTCATCCTCAAGATCCTCCATCCCCAGCTCTCGGCCGACGAGACCATGGCACAGCGCTTCGTGCAGGAGCTCAAGCTGACGCGGCGCATCACGCACAAGAACGTGATCCGCATCCACGACTTCCTCGACCTGGGCGGCGCGCACGCCGTCTCCATGGAGTACTTCGCCGGCACCGACATGGGCGCGATGCTCGAGCAGGGCGGCGCGATGCCTGTGGGCCGGGCGCTTCCCATCCTCGTCCAGGTTTGCGAAGGCCTGGGTGCGGCCCACGCCCAAGGCGTCATTCACCGTGACATCAAGCCCGGCAATCTCCTGGTCGGCGAGCGCGACCTGACCAAGATCCTCGACTTCGGGCTCGCCTCGACGCCCGACCTCGCCGGCTCGCGGCTCACCAAGAGCGGCATCCTGATCGGCTCGCCCGAGTACATGGCGCCCGAGCAGATCTCGGGCGAGAAGATCGACCACCGCGCCGATCTCTATTCTCTTGGCGTGGTGATGTACGAGCTGTTCAGCGGCACCAAGCCGTTCGTCGCCGAAACCCCGGTCAAGGTGCTGTTCCAGCATCTCGAGGGCGCGGCCGAGCCGCTTGCGCGCCGCGTGAGCGGCCTGCCCGGCGGGCTCTCGAACCTGGTCATGGCTGTCATGAGCAAAGACCCCAACGGCCGTCCGCCCAGCGCCGACGCGCTGCGCATGCGGCTCGAGCGCGAGATCTCGCTTCTCGGCGGGGGAAGCTGACATGCCACGCATCGACGCCTTCCTGCAGCTGGCTCGCGAGCAGGGCTGCTCCGACATCCACTTCACCGTCGGCCTGCCGCCGCTCGTGCGCCTCGATGGCGATCTGACCCAGCTCAAGTACCGGCCGCTCTCCGAAGAGGAGATCGGGCAGCTCCTGACCGAGATCCTGCCGGCCGACCTCGCCCAGCGGCTCGACCGCGAGGGCTCGGTCGATCTCTCGTACGCGCATCCGGGTCTCGGGCGCTTCCGCTTCAATCTCTTCCGCCAGCGCCGCGGCCTCGGCGCCATCTGTCGCGTCGTGCCCAACAAGCTGCCGTCCTTGCGCGAGCTCGGCTTGCCACCCGTGGTCACGCACTTGAGCACGCTCAGCTCCGGGCTCGTCCTCATCACCGGCGGCCCGGGCACCGGCAAGACGACCACGCTGGCCGCGCTCATCCGCGAGATCAACGAGAGCCGCAACCTGAGCATCGTGACCCTCGAGGATCCGGTGGAGTTCCTGCACGAGAGCGACAAGTCGCTGGTCGTGCAGCGCCAGGTCGGCGCCCAGGTGCGAAGCTTCCAGGAAGGCGTGCGCTCGGCCCTGCGCCAGGATCCCGACGTCATTCTGATCGGCGAGATGCGCGACGCCGAGACCATCGCCGCCGCCATCGAGGCGTCGGAGACCGGCCACCTCGTGTTCGCCACGCTGCACACGCGCGGCGCGCACCAGACGCTGCACCGAATCGTCGATACGTTCCCGACCGAGGCCCAGGCGCAGATCCGTCACACGCTGGGCGACAACTTGCGCGCCATCGTGAGCCAGGACCTGGTCAGGAACGCCGACGGACGTGGCCGCCGCGCCGTGGCCGAGGTGCTGATCATGACCACGGCCATCGCGCAGATGATCCGCGAGGGCAAGACGCACCAGATCCACTCGGCGATCTCGACCGGCCGCCGGGTCGGCATGCAGCTCATGGATCAGGCGCTGCTCACCCTCGTGCAGTCGGGCGACATCGATCCCAACGAGGCGTTCCTCAAGGCGGCCGACAAGAAGGATTTCATCTTCTACGTGACGCGCTCCGATCTCTTGCAGGCGCTCGAAGCGGCGCCGGCCGGCGGTCAAGCGGCGGAGGCGGCCTGATGTCGAACCGCGTCCATTCCTTCCTCGAGCTCATGGTGCAGCAGGGGGGATCGGACCTGCATCTGGTCAGCGGCATGCCACCCTGCATCCGCATGAACGGCGCCCTGCACCGCGTGCGCTTCCGCGACCTCTCGATCGAGGACGTGGAGCAGATCCTGGCCGAGTTCATGACCGACACGCAGCGCCACGACCTCGGGCAGCGGCTCTCGGTCGACTTCGGCTACGAGGATCCCGAGCTCGGGCGCTTCCGCGTCAACGCCTATCGCCACGTGCGCGGCACCGCGGCGGCGTTCCGCTTCGTGCCGCCGAGCCCGGGCTCGCTCGAGGCGCTCGGCCTCCCCAACGCGGTGCGCATCCACACGCACCAGCCCAAGGGGCTCACGCTGGTCACCGGCCCCACGGGCTCCGGCAAGTCGACCACGCTCGCCGCCATGGTCGATCTCGTGAACCAGACGCGCCGCGGCCACATCATCACCATCGAGGATCCGATCGAGTTCGTGCACGAGCACAAGGGCTGCGTCGTCACCCAGCGCGAGATCGGCATCCACGCGCCCAGCTTCTCCGAAGCGCTGCGCCATGCGCTGCGCGAGGATCCGGACGTGATCCTGATCGGCGAGCTCCGCGACATGGAGACCGTCGCCCTCGCCCTGACCGCGGCCGAGACCGGCATCCAGGTGTTCGGCACCCTGCACACGAGCGGCGCCACGCGCACCGTGGACCGCATCGTCAACGTGTTTCCGGCGCGGCGCCAGGAGCAGATCCGCTCCATGCTCGCCGACAGCCTGCGCCTCATCGTGTCACAGCAGCTCGTGCGCAAGGCCGACGGCTCGGGGCGCGTGCTGGTGGCCGAGGTGCTGGTCAACACGCACGCGGCCTCGTCGATGATCCGCACCGGCAATGCGCACAAGCTCGAATCGGTGATCCAGTCGGGCGGGCAGAGCGGCATGCAGAGCCTGGACGCCACGCTCAAGGACCTCGTCCGCCGGCAGGTCATTGCGGCCGACGAGGCGTACGCGCACGCGCTCGACAAGGCGGCTTTCGAGCGCCTGGTCGTGGCGCGCGAAGCGGCGTGAAGGGGGGACCTCTCGTGAAAACGGCAAACACCCGCTATCGGCTCTGCGTCTGGGCGGTGTTCCTGGGCGGACTCGGTTATCTCGTCTATCTGAACGGTGGCGCCTACGCGCTGCGCGGACCGGAGCTCGCGCTGCCGAGCCTGGTCCTCTGGTTCGCGCTCGCCGTGGTGGCCGCGCTGTCGCCGATCCCGCTGCCGCGCGGCACGCAGACCGCGAGCCTCACCACCTCGCTCGATTTCGCCGCCATCCTGCTCTTCGGCCCGGGCGGCGCCTGCTGGGTGGCGCTCGGCTCGCGCGCCATCATGGGCATGGCCGAGCGGCGGCCGCTCGCCCCGGCGAGCCTCTTCCGCGTGGGTCAGGCGATCTTCGTCGTCGGTGCGGCGGGCATCGTCTATCTCGCGCTCGGCGGCACGACGGGCGCCGAGTTTGCGCCTTCGCTCAACCAGCTCGTGCCGCTCCTCGGGGCATGCGCCGCGTATCTCCTGGTCGAGACGGGAATCGGAGCCGCCTCGACCGCTTTGGGCGCCCCGCGCATCGCCGGGCGCGGCGCGTTCGCCGACTTCCGCGAGCGTGCGCTGCCGGAGCTCGCGCTCTTCCCGGTGGGCTACGTGGTCGCGCTCACCCAGGTGCGGGTCGGCCCCGCCGGTCTCGGTCTCTTCCTCTTGCCGCTCCTCCTGGCGCGCTACTTCTTCGTCTACTGGCTCGGCACCAAGCGCGCGCATCTCGACATGGTGCGCACCCTCATGCGCGCCGTCGACGCCGCCGATCCGCTGACCTGGGGCCACGCCGACCGCATCTCCAAGATGTGCGTGCGCGTCGGCCGGCACCTCGGCATGGCCGACGGCGATCTCGAGGAGCTGGAGTTCGCCGCCCTCCTGCACGACATCGGACGCACCGCGATCCGCCGCGACATCCTGGTCAAGCCGGGACGTCTCACCGAGCACGAGCAGTCGCTCTTGCGCACGCATCCCAAGGTGGGCTACGACATGCTGTCGTCGCTCCGTCTTTACCGCAACGCGCCCGAGATCGTGTACGCGCATCATGAGCAGCCCAACGGCAAGGGCTACCCGCGCGGACTCAAGGGCGAGGACATTCCGCTCGGCAGCCGTATCATCATGACCGTGGGCGCCTTCGACGCCATGACCTCCGACCGTCCGTATCGGCGCGGGCTTTCCACCGAGGCGGCCATCGACGAGCTCACGGCCAACGCCGGCACGCAGTTCTTTCCGGAAGTCGTGCACGCGCTCGTCGAGCTGTCGCAGGCGGGCGACTTGTTCGCGGAGATGGACGAGGAGCAGCTCGAAGCCTACGCGCAGGGCGTCGGCAGCTCGCGCGCCATCGTCGAGTGGCTGGAGCGCCGCGGTGCCGGCTCGGGAGACGCGCCGCGCGGGGGGCTTCCCCTCGGGGCCGCAAACCACGAGGATGCCGGCGATGCCAGCGAGTCCGGCGGCGCGGGACGCGGTCTGCCGGTCATCGAGTTCCCCATCTCCGAACTGAGCCGTCGTGCCGACGGGAGGGTCATCTCCTTGAGCCCCACAGGCGACTGGAAGCTCACCACCGCGGGCCTGAGCGATCTGGGCTGCCGTCGCAGCAACAACGAGGACTCGTTCGGCATCTACGCGTTCGACGAGGAGCGCGGCTGCCTGCTCGTCCTCGCCGACGGCATGGGCGGTGCGGCGGGCGGAGAAGTCGCGAGCCGGCTGGCGGTGGACGAGGTGCACGCGGCGTACGAGGCCGAGGGCACCGCCCGTGAGCGGCTGGAGCGCGGATTCGAGACGGCGAACCGCGTCATCCGCGAGCAGGCACGGGCCGATCGCTCGCTCGAAGGCATGGGAACCACGTGCACGGCAGTGAGTATCGTCGGGCGCGATCTGCATCTCGCGCACATCGGCGACAGCCGCGCTTATCTCGTCGACGACAATTTCATCCAGCAGCTCTCGATCGACCACACCGTGGCCAACGAGCTGGCCAAGCTGGGCGCCGGGCGCGGCCCGGCGGCCAAGGCGGCGAGCCACGTCCTCACGCGCTCCCTCGGCTCACAGGACGTGGCGCCGGTCGACGTCTCCACCAAGCCGGTCGCGCTCAAGGACGGGGCGACGATCGTCCTCTGCTCCGACGGGCTCTCCGGCATGGTGGCGCCCGAGGAGATCCTCGACGTGGTGCGCGAAGAGTTGCCCGACGACGCGTGCCACACGCTCGTCGATCTGGCGCGCGCGCGCGGCGGCCCCGACAACATCACGGTCGTGATCGCCAAGCTGGAACGAAGCTAACGCGAGTTTAGGATTCCTTGAGCGACCCCTGGAGGGCGGCAGCCAGCCCGGCCTGCCCGGACACCAGGTCACGCCACGCCAGCTCGAGCCCCTTGCGGCGGCCCTTCTCCATGAGGCGCAAACCCTCCGGGTCGATGATCAGCGTGTAGGGCTTTCCTTCGATCTGGATCTCGCGCTTCAGGGCTTTCTCGAGCTTCGTGGCCATGGCTCGGCTCCGTGGGTAACTGGGGGGCCGCCGGCGTACCGGCGGCGGCGGGGGGCCCGATCACGATACCTCAACTCGCCGCCAAAGAAATTGCGTGATTTCGGTGCTTTTTGGAACCCCGCGGGTGCTACTCTCAAACCCGGCCCTCGCCCCACGCTCCGCCGTCCGTGACCCCACGTTCCCACGCGCAGAGCCGGAGCGCTTTCACCCCCTTCGAATTCTCCTGGAGACAGACGATGAAACTTCGTTACACCTTCTTGGCGTTATGTCTTTCCCTCATTGCCACCGGGTCCGCGCAGGCCGAGCGCAGCACCTCCTTCCGCGACGTCCTCCGTTCCGCGAGCGTTCCCGTGCCGGCGGAGTGGGCGGGCGTGTGGACGACGGTCGACACCTCGTACGACTGCGTGACGCTCGCCTTCAAGAACACGAACACGCAGACCGACACCGTGTGCGTAGGCCAGGAGGTGGGTGATCCCGGGACGCTTCCCTACAACATCACGTGCACGGGCTCGGCCAACGCCACCACGGTTCACATGCACTGCACGGGCAGCGGGGAGCTCATTCCCGGGTGCACGGTCGACATCGACATCGTGACCGATGGCACGGTGAGCGGCGATTCGTACTACATGGTCACGACTTCCAGCTTCACCTACACGGGCGCCGGCTGTCTGGGCATTCCCGATCAGTGCCTGGTCCTGCACTCGCACGGGACGCGCATCGCTTCGGCGCCGCCAGCGTATTGCGCCACGCCCACCCAGCCCTCGACCTGGGGCGGCCTCAAAGCGCACTATCGATGACAAGGAGGATGACATGGGCCGGCTAGCCACCGTCGTTTTCTTGAGTCTTTTGGTCTTCGCGGGCAGCGCCCGCGCCACCGGCAACCCCCGGCCGA
>DASYSL010000156.1:0-13342 GCA_036003365.1 Candidatus Eiseniibacteriota bacterium | reverse complement strand
AGTTCTGTACAAGGGGAAGTCCATTGCCGACGTCCTCGAGATGACCGTCGAGGAGGGCCTCGAGTTCCTGCGCCCCATCCCCGGCGTGCGGCGCAAGCTCGAAACACTCAAGGACGTGGGCCTGGGCTACGTGCACCTCGGCCAGTCGGCGACCACGCTCTCGGGCGGCGAAGCGCAGCGCGTGAAGCTCGCCACCGAGCTGTCGCGCGCGGCCACCGGCAACACCGTCTACATTCTCGACGAGCCGACCACCGGTCTCCACTTCGACGACGTGCGCCAGCTGCTCGAGGTGCTCGACCGCCTCGTCGATCGCGGCAACACGGTGATCGTGATCGAGCACAACCTCGATGTCATCAAGTCGGCCGATCACCTCATCGATCTCGGTCCCGAGGGTGGCCAGGCCGGAGGACGCGTGATAGCCTCGGGAACACCGGAAGAGGTGGTCCGCGTCGCCGCGTCGCACACCGGCGCCGCGCTCGCTCCGCTGCTTCGCAGCACCGCGAAGTCTCGTATGCCGAAACTCGAAAGTGAGGCGCGATGAAGGCCTGGGTGAAGAGCCGCCCCGCTCCTGGCGCCGAGCTCACCGACGTCCCCGAACCGGTCCCCGCACCCGACGAAGTCCTGCTCAAGGTGCGGCGCGTCGCCATCTGCGGCACCGACCTGCACATCTACAAGTGGGACCGCTGGGCCGAGGAGAAGATCCATCCGCCGCTCATCTTCGGCCACGAATTCGTGGGCGAGGTGGTGGGCATGGGCGCGCAGGTGCGCGGCCACAGGATCGGCGACCTGGTCGCCATTGAAACCCACGTGGCCTGCGGCCACTGCCGGCTCTGCCGCCGCAATCTCGGCCACGTCTGCGAGAACATGAAGATCGTCGGCATCGACCGGCCGGGCGCCTACGCCGAGCGCGTCGCGATTCCCGCGGTCAACGCCTGGCCGATCCCGCGCGGCATGCCGCTCGACCAGGCGGCCGCGCTCGAGCCCCTGGGGAACGCCGTGCACTCGGTCCTGGCGGGGGAGATTGCCGGCTGCTCGGTGGCGGTCACCGGCTGCGGGCCCATCGGACTCTTCGCCATCTGCGTGGCGCGCGCCTGCGGCGCCGGGCCCATCCTGGCCACCGACGTGAACGACTACCGACTCGAGCTGGCGCGCGCCTGCGGCGCCGACCGCACCGTGCAGGTGAAGCGCGAGAACTGGGTCGACGCGGCCCGCCAGATGACCGAGGGCGAAGGCCTCGACGTGGTGTGCGAGATGAGCGGGCAGCCCACGGTCATCGTCGAGTCGCTGCGCGCCCTGCGCAACGCCGGACGCTTGTCTTTGCTCGGGCTCTCGTCGCAAGACCTGACGTTCGACTTCAGCCAGCTCCTCATCTTCAAGGGCATCACCATCCAGGGCATCCTGGGCCGTCGCATGTTCGAGACGTGGCACCAGATGACCTCGCTTCTCGAGTCGGGGCGTCTCGACATCTCGAAGACCATCACGCACGTCATGCCGCTGGCCGATCTCGAGGACGCGATGCGCACGCTGGCCGAGCAGAAGGCCGGCAAGATCGTCCTCGTGCCCTGGGGCGAGGCCGGAGGTACTCCCGCGGCCGGGCGCGCCGCCGTGCGCGAGCCCGCGGGCTCACGAGGCTAGAGAGGATCACCGTGGACACGATCTCCGCGCAGCTCAAGGGCGAGCTCGAGGCCATCCGCGCCGCCGGCACCTACAAGGAAGAGCGCGTCCTCGACTCGGCGCAGGGCGCCGAGATCCAGGTGGGCGGGCGCACGGTGCTCAACTTCTGCGCCAACAATTATCTTGGCCTGTCGAGCCACCCGCGCGTGCTCGAGGCCGCCAAGCGCGGGCTCGACGAGTGGGGCTACGGGCTCTCCTCGGTGCGCTTCATCTGCGGCACCCAGCGCGTGCACAAAGATCTCGAGGCGGCGATCGCGCGCTTCTTCCACACCGACGACACCATCCTCTACGCCGCCTGCTTCGACGCCAATGGCGGCATCTTCGAGCCGCTGCTCGGCGAAGAGGACGCCATCGTCTCCGACAGCCTCAATCACGCCTCGATCATCGACGGCGTGCGGCTGTGCAAGGCGCGCCGCTTCCGTTACGAGCACGCCTCGCTCGCCGATCTCGAGGCCAAGCTCGTCGAGGCGCGCACCGGCGGCGCGCGGCACATCGTCATCGCCACCGACGGCGCATTTTCCATGGACGGGGACATCGCGCCCTTGGCCGGCATCTGCGACCTCGCCGACAAGCACCGCGCCATGGTCATGGTCGACGACTGCCACGGCTCGGGCTTCCTCGGAAAGACGGGCCGGGGGAGTCTCGAGCACGCCGGTGTGCTCGGGCGCGTCGACATCGTCACGGGGACTTTGGGGAAGGCGCTGGGCGGTGCTTCGGGCGGCTTCACCACCGGGCGCGCGGCCATCATCGAGCTCTTGCGTCAGCGCTCGCGGCCCTATCTCTTCAGCAACACGCTGGCGCCGCCCATCGCCGCGGCGTCTCTCGCGGTGCTCGATCTGATCACTCAATCGACCGAGCTGCGCGACCGTCTCGAGCGCCACACCAAGCGCTTCCGTTCCGCCATGGCAGAGGCCGGCTTCGACATCAAGCCCGGCGAGCATCCCATCGTGCCCATCATGCTCTACGAGGAGAAGCTGGCGCACGACTTCGCGCGCCGCCTGCTCGCCGAAGGCATCTACGTGATCGGCTTCTCGTATCCGGTGGTCGCCAAGGGCCAGGCGCGCATCCGCGTACAGCTCTCGGCCGCGCACGCCGACGAGCACGTCGAGCGCTGCGTGACCGCCTTCGCCAAGGTGGGGAAGGATCTCGGCGTCCTCGCCGGCCGCTGAGGTGCGCTTTCGCACCGGCGTCGTTCTGCTCCGCGTGCGCGATTTCCCGCGCATGCTCGCCTTCTATCGCGACACGCTCGGCCTGCCGGTCGATCCCATCGATCCCGGCGGCAGTTACCGCCCGCTCGTCGATTGGGTGAAGTTCGCGCTCGAGCCCACGGCCCTCGAGCTGATCGCCGAATCGCGCAGCAAGGCTTCGGTCGACTTGCCTTTCCCGCGCGCCAACGCGCTGTGGCTCGCCCTCAAGGTCGACGATCTCTTCGAGACCTACCGCGTGCTCGGCGAGCGCGGCGTCCAGTTCGCGCGCCCGATCGGCGAAGAAGATTGGGGCTGGTACGCGCACTTCCACGATCCCGAGGGAAACCGTTTACAGATCTATCAGAACAAGCCCGGCTTCCCCTGAGCCCCGCCTCGCAATTCGCAACGGGGCGTCCCGGCTGAACCTCGTTTCCGGTTCACAATTGTTTGTCCCTCCGAGTCGGAGCGCCCGGCGCGCTTTCGGTGTGTTTATTGCAGTACCCAGACTCAACAACGCTTCACCCGCCCAAGAAGCGACTGCGGAAAGGGGAGTGCACCATGCGCGTGGCGACGATGAAACAGAGCGTGGCGCGCGGGATTCGATCCGGCGCCTTCGTACTCTCGGTAGCAGCCCTCTCGGTCGGCTTCCAAGCCGCCGCCGAGGCCGCGTTCCAGTTCCCTCTGGGGCATGGCGTGAGCACGGGAACCTGGGCGGGGCAGAACCCGCTTCAGGTGAGCGTGAAGGTGGGGAACAAGCAGGCGCCTCTCTACTTTGCGCAGTGGCGTCCCGACCGCTGGTACGTCGAGGCCCGTGAAGGCACCGGCTATCAGGTGAAGGTGCGCAACACCACCAATGAGCGCATCGCGTTCGTGATCTCGGTCGACGGATTGAACGCGATCAACGGCGAGAGGAGCCGGCTGAGCTCGAACGAGCCCATGTACGTGCTCGATCCCTATCAGTCGATGACGGTGAAGGGCTGGAGGCGCAGCATGAACAAGATCGCCCAGTTCACGTTCATCGACGAAGAGCAGTCGTACGCCTCGCGCACCGACCAGGCGAACGGGGACATGGGCTGGATCCGCGTGGCCGCGTTCCGCGAGCGCCAGGATCAGGGCTGGCAGGACGAGGGGCAGATCCGTGACGATGCGAGTCGCGGCGAAGTTCGTAAGTCTGGCCCGCGTCCCGAGAGTTCGCGCGGCACGACCGAGCCGTACGCCGGTGCCGCACCACAGTCGAACCCGGGCACCGGCTGGGGCGGCACGCAGAATGACAAGGTGCACGCGGTGGACTTCGACCCCGAGCGTTTCGCCTGCGCCCAGGTCATCGTTCGCTACGAGTACCGGAGCGGGCTCGTCTCGCTGGGCATCCTGCCCAAGCCGAGCGACCGCACGCACCAGCGCGACGAGGGCCAGTTCGGCTTCGCGCTTCCGCCGCCTCGGTAAGCTTTCCCGAACCACGCACTCGCGCGCGGGCGATCCCTCAGGGGGGTCGCCCGCGCTTTCTTTCGGCGGGGCCGCGCTTTACACCCGCGCGCGGCCTTTGTTACCCTGCCCGCCTGAGAGCACATCGGCGGCCTTTTGGCTTCCGCCTTCCGCACTCCATAGACGTCCCCGGGAGAACATGAGCCTCCGCACGACGCCGTTCGTCGAGCATCACCGCGCCCAGGGCGCGAAGCTGGTCCCGTTCGCCGGATTCCTGATGCCTCTCCAGTACGAGGGCATCGTGGCCGAGCACAAGGCGGTGCGGAACGCCGTCGGTCTCTTCGACGTGTCGCACATGGGCGAGTTCGAGATCACGGGCCCGGGTGCGGTCGCCTTCGCCGACAAGCTGCTCACCAACCAGGTCGCCGGGGCGGAGCCCGGCCAGGCCGTGTACTCGCCGCTCTGCCTGCCCGACGGCGGCATCGTCGACGACCTGCTCGCCTACCGCTACGCCGACAAGATCACTTTGGTCGTCAACGCGGCCAACATCGCGGCCGACTGGGCGCACGTCTCCGCGCTCGCGCCGGCGGACGTGCGCCTCGAGAACTGCTCGGAGCAGGTGGCCCAGCTGGCGCTCCAGGGCCCGCGCGCCGTCGAGGTGATGAGCGGCCTCGTGCCGTCCTCGGTGCTCGAGCTTTCCTACTACCGCTTCCAGGAAGTGCCGCTGTGGGGAACGACGGCGGTCATCTCGCGCACCGGCTACACCGGCGAGGACGGCTTCGAGCTGTACTTCCCGTGCGAGTACGCCGACGAGTTCTGGGACGGGCTCATGCGTGCCGGCGCCAAGGCGGGCATCAAGCCCTGCGGGCTCGGCGCCCGCGACTCGCTCCGGCTCGAGATGGGGTTCTGTCTCTACGGCAACGACATCGATCGCACCACCAACCCGCTCGAGGCCGGGCTCGGCTGGACGGTCAAGCTCGACAAGCCTGACTTCGTCGGCAAGTCGGCGCTCGAGCGCGTCAAGGCCGAGGGCCTCAAGCGCAAGCTCGCCGGCTTCCTGGTGGAGGGCCCGCGCGTGCCGCGCCACGGCATGGATGTGGTCGACGGCGGTACGACGGTGGGCACGGTCACGAGCGGCGGCTTCTCGCCGTGCATGGAGCGCGGCATCGGCATGGGCTACGTGCCGCCGGCGCTCGCCAAGAACGGCGCCCGCTTCGGCGTGAAGAGCGGCAACGCCGATCTCGTCGCCACCACGACGGCGCGCCCATTCTACGAGGGCGCGTTCCACTCCAAGCCGAAGAAGGCGCAGGCCAGCGGCTAGCCAGCCGCGGGCGTGAGAGGACGACATGGCCAACGTTCCCGGCGAACTCCGGTATACGAAGGAGCACGAGTGGGCGAAGCTCGAGGGTGACGTCGTCACCGTCGGCGTCACGGACTGGGCCCAGGAGCAGCTCTCGGACGTGGTCTATGTCGAGCTGCCGCAGGTGGGCAAGACGGTGCGCCAGAGCGACGCCTTCGGCGTCATCGAGGCCGTGAAGACGGTGAGCGATCTCTATGCGCCGGTCTCGGGCGAGGTCATCGAGGTCAACACGGCGCTCGCCGACAATCCGGCGTGGGTGAACCAGTCCCCGTACGAGAAGGGATGGATGATCAAGCTGCGCGCCAAGAACGCGGCCACCGAGCTGAACCAGCTGCTCGACGCGTCGGCGTACGGCGCCCTCCTCGCGGAAGCTCACTCATGAGCTACGTCGGCCGCTCGGAAGCCGAGCGGAAGCGGATGCTCGAGACTCTCGGCATCACGAGCTTCGAGGAGCTCCTGCGCGACCTGCCACCAGGCATCGTGGAGAAGGGGCCGCTGGCGGTGCCCGGCCCGCTCTCCGAGCTCGAGATCCGCGCGCACGTGGGCGAGATCGCCTCGCGCAACGACGCGGCGCGCGGCGCCATCGGTTTTCTCGGCGGCGGCATGTACGACCACTACATTCCGTCGGCTCTGCCGCGGCTCGTGTTCCGCTCCGAGTTCCTCACCTGCTACACGCCGTACCAGCCGGAGGTCGCGCAGGGCACGCTGTCGGTGATCTTCGAGTTTCAGTCGATGATCGCCGAGCTGACCGGCCTCGACGTGGCCAACGCGTCGCTCTACGACGGCGGCTCGGCGGTGGCCGAGGCGTGTCTCCTGGCGCGCGCCCACACCGGGCGGCCCCGCGTGGTGATCGCCGGCGGCCTGAATCCGAACTACGCGCAGGTGGTGCGCACGATCGCGGGCGCGGACCACGTGGTCGTCTTGCCGGCGGTCAACGGCCGCGCCGACGCCGACCGTGTGGCGCGCGAGCTGAACGGCGACACCGCCGCACTGGTTCTCGCCTATCCCAACTTCTTCGGCATCGTCGACGATGCGTTGCCGGCACTGTGTCAGCGCGCGCACGACGCGGGTGCCCTCGCCATCGTGTGCGCCGAGCCCCTGTCGCTCGCCCAGCTCACGCCGCCCGGCGAGTGGGGCGCCGACGTGTGCGTGGGCGAAGGGCAGCCGCTCGGCGTGCCCATCTCCTTCGGCGGGCCGGCGGTGGGCTTCTTCGCCTGCAAGAAAGAGCTGGTGCGCCGCATGCCCGGCCGCCTCGCCGGCCAGACGGTCGATGACAAGGGCCGCCGCGGCTTCGTCCTCACCCTGCAGACGCGCGAGCAGCACATCCGCCGCGAGAAGGCGACGTCGAACATCTGCACCAATCAGGGGCTGCTCGCTCTGTGCGCCACCGTGTACTTGGCGCTCCTCGGCAAGGAAGGCATGCGCCAGGTGGCCGACCTGTGCTTCCAGAAAACGCACTACGCCGCCCAGCGCGCCAAGGAAGAGGCCGGCCTCTCGCTGGCCTACGAGGCGCCCTACTTCCGCGAGTTCGTGCTCGAGCTGCCGGTGCCGGCGGCACAGGTGTGCCACTTTGGCCACGAGCGCGGCGTGCTCGTGGGCGTGGATCTCGGGCGCTTCGATGCGGCGTGGTCGCGCCACCTGCTGGTCGCGGTCACCGAGAAGCGCACCAAGGCCGAGATCGATCGCTGGGCACGGGTCATGGCCGAGGCCGTGCGCGCCCAGGGCCGCGTGCCGGAGGTCGCCGCCCGATGAGCGAGACACGCGAAGTGCCCGTGATGGGCGAGGGCGAGATCGTCGAGCCGCTTCTCTGCGAGCTGTCGCGCGAAGGCCACCGCGGGGTGCGACTGCCGGCGAGCGACGTGCCCGAGACCAAGATGGCGCGCGCGATTCCGTCGTGGGCCGTGCGCCAGCGTCCGGCGCGCCTCCCCGAGGTCAGCGAGCCCGAGGTCATCCGCCATTTCACGCGGCTCTCGACCTTGAACTTCCACCTCGACGCCGGCTTCTATCCTCTCGGCTCGTGCACCATGAAGCACAACCCGAAGATCAACGACGAGATGGCCGCCTTGCCCGGCTTCTCCGAGCTGCATCCGCTGTCTCCCGAGGAGGCGTCGCAGGGCGCGCTCGCGCTCACGCACGTGGTTTCCAAGCTGCTGTGCGAGATCACGGGCTTCGCCGCCGCCACGCTACAGCCGGCGGCCGGCGCCCAGGGAGAGATGACGGGCATGCTCATGGTGCGCGCCCGTCATCGCGACAAGGGGCAGGGCGACCGCCGCAAGGTGGTCATCGTTCCCGACTCGGCGCACGGCACCAATCCGGCTACGGCGCACGAGGTCGGGTGGTCGGTGCGCTCGATCAAGTCGGAGCAGGGGCTCATCGACGCGCGCGCCCTCGCCGAGGCCCTCTCCGACGAGACCGCCGCGGTCATGGTCACGCTGCCCAACACGCTCGGGCTCTTCGAGCCGCGGATCCGGGAGATCGCCGACAAGGTGCACGAGGCGGGCGCCTACCTCTATCTCGACGGCGCCAACTTCAACGCTCTGGTCGGGCTCGTGAAGCCGCGCCAGGTCGGCTTCGACCTCGGCCACCTGAACCTGCACAAGACCTTCTCGCAGCCGCATGGCGGCGGCGGGCCGGGCGCCGGGCCGGTTCTGGTGAGCGAGGAGCTGGAGCCGTACCTCCCGGTGCCGGTGGTGGTGGACAAGGGCGGCAGCTACGCCTTCGACTTCGACCGCCCGCGCTCGGTGGGGCGCGTGCACGGCTTCTACGGCAACTTCGGCGTCCTGGTGCGCACGTACACGTACTTGCTGAGCCTGGGGCCCGAGGGTCTCTCCGAGGTGAGCCGCGAGGCCATCCTCAACGCCAACTACCTGAAGGAGAAGCTGCGCGGCCTCTTCGAGCTGCCGTTCGACCGCCCCTGCATGCACGAGTTCGTGATGTCGGGGCGCAACCTGCGCAAGCACGGCGTGCGCACGCTCGACGTGGCCAAGCGCCTGCTCGACTTCGGCGTGCACGCACCCACGGTGTATTTCCCGCTCATCGTCGAGGAAGCGCTCATGATCGAGCCCACGGAGACCGAGACGCTCCACAATCTCGACCACTTCGCGGACGCCATGAAGCGCATCGCGCGCGAAGCCGCCGAGGAGCCGGAGACGCTCAAGCACGCGCCCTTCACCACGCCCGTGTCGCGGCTCGACGAGGGCCGCGCGGCGCGCGAGCTCAAGCTGACGTGGGAGTGGCCGGAGAAGAGCTGAGCCGGGGCGCGATCGAATGGCGCTCCGAGCCCTGGCGAGGATCGACGGCCGCGATCGTCTTGGTGGCCCTCCTCTTCGTGGCGCTGGGAACGTACGCCGCGGCGATCGCCCGGGATTGGATCTGGACGGGGCTCGTGGGGGTGGCGGCGGCGTACGTGCTCTCGCCGCTCACCGTGCCGGTGCATTACCGGCTCGACAGCCAGGGAATCACGCGGCGCTCGTGGCTCTCGTCCAAGCGGCTCCTATGGCCGCGCTTCGCGGCCTGGCGGCTCACGCCCAACCGGCGCATCGCGGTGCTGCGCTTCGCGGGCAAGGGGCCGGCCCGGTGGTCGGGCGGGATGTCGCTCTTCCTGCCCGAGGAGCCACTGCGCGAGCAGGTGCTGGGCAAGCTCGTCGGCGCGATCGGCGCCGAGGGCGTGGCGCGATGACGCTCCGCGAAGAGGACGAGGCACTGCTCGTCAAAGTCGCCGAGCGCGTGGCACGCCTGCACATGGAAATGCCGGCGGTTCTGTTCCTCGAGACCGTGAGGCCGCTCAGCTTCGTGGGCTCGCAGGCGATGGTGTTCTTCCAGCCCTTCGCCCAGGCGATCTTCCCGTGGACGCAGTACGAGCGCTTCACCGAATTGATGGCGGATCGCGAGAATCTGGAACGCTTGACCCGGCTCATCGAAGCCGAGGCGGACGCGCGCGAGGCGCGGGAGAAGGAAGCCCGGCGCGCGCGCCGCGAGAAGGAATCATGATCGAGAAGAAAGCGAATGGCGCTCCGCCCGTGATGCTCGACAGCCGGGTGCGCTCCATCCTGGCGACCGACTGTGGCTCGACCACGACCAAGGCCATCCTGATCGAGCAGAAGGACGGCCATTACCGCCTGGTGGTGCGCGGCGAGGCGCCGACCACCGTGGAGGCGCCGTTCGAGGACGTGACGCGCGGCGTGCTCAACGCCGTCAAGGAAGTCGAGGAGCTGTGCGGGCGCACCCTCCTGGACGGCGACCGCATCATCACGCCGCAGGAAGGCGATCGCGGCGTCGATCTCTATCTCTCGACCTCGAGCGCCGGCGGCGGACTGCAGATGATGGTCTCGGGCGTGGTCAAGTCGATGACGGGCGAGAGCGCGCAGCGCGCCGCCCTGGGCGCCGGCGCCATCGTCATGGATGTGATCGCGGCCAACGACGGCCGCCGTCCGCACGAGAAGATCCAGCGCATCCGCAGCCTTCGACCCGACATGATCCTGCTCTCGGGCGGGGTCGACGGCGGCACGGTGGCGCACGTGGTCGAGCTGGCCGAGCTCCTGGTGGCGGCCGATCCCAAGGCGCGCCTGGGCAGCCAGTTCTCCTTGCCCGTGGTCTACGCCGGCAACAAGGACGCGCGCCATCTCGTCGAGGAGCGCCTGGGCCCGCACGTGGCCCTCAGCGTCACCGACAATTTGCGTCCCACGCTCGAGCACGAGAATCTCGGGCCGGCGCGTCAGGAGATCCACGAGCTCTTCATGGAGCACGTGATGCAGCACGCGCCGGGCTATCCCAAGCTCCTGTCGTGGACCCACGTGCCCGTCATGCCAACGCCGGGCGCGGTCGGGCTCATCATCGAGAAGATCGCCAAGCGCGAGGGCATCACGGTGATCGGCGTCGACATCGGCGGCGCCACTACCGACGTGTTCTCGGTCTTCCAGGATGTCTTCAACCGCACCGTGAGCGCCAACCTCGGCATGTCCTACTCGATCTCCAACGTGATGGCCGAGGCCGGCCTGCCCAACATCCTGCGCTGGGTGCCGTTCGACGTCGATGAGCGCGACCTGCGCAATCGCATCAAGAACAAGATGATCCGGCCGACCACCATCCCGCAGACGCTGGAGGAGCTGGCCATCGAGCAGGCGATCTCGCGCGAAGCACTCCGGCTCGCCTTCGAGCAGCACAAATCGCTGGCGGTGGGGCTCAAGGGCGTGCAGCAGGAGCGCACCATCTCCGACACCTTCGCCCAGACCCATTCCGGCGCGACGCTGGTCAATCTCGCGCACCTCGATCTTCTGGTGGGATCGGGCGGCGTGCTGTCGCACGCGCCGCGCCGCGTGCAGTCGGCGCTCATGATGATCGACGCCTTCCTGCCCGAGGGCTTCACCGAGCTGGCCGTGGACTCGATCTTCATGATGCCGCAGCTCGGCGTCCTGTCCACGGTGCACGAGCAGGCGGCGGCCGAGGTGTTCGACCGCGACTGCCTCATTCGCCTCGGCACCGTGATCGCGCCGGTGGGGCGCGGCAAGGAAGGGCAGTCGTGCCTCAAGGTGCGCGTCGAGGGGCCGGACGGTGTCAAGGAAGCCGAGGTGCGCTACGGCGACATGGCGCTCCTGCCCTTGCCGGAAGACGGCGAGGCGCGCGTCAAGGTGACCGCCGATCCCGAGCGCGGGTTCGATCTCGGGGCTGGCAAGGGCAAGCCGGTCACGCGCGAGGTGCGTGGCGGCGTCGTGGGGCTCGTCATCGACGCTCGCGGTCGTCAGCCCTTCGAGCTGCCGGCCGATCCCAAGAAGCGGATCGAACGTCTGAGGATGTGGAACAAGACGCTCGGCATCTATCCCAAGGAGCTCTAGAGAATGGCGCACTCCTACACCCCCGGCCTGCGCGTCTCGGAGCACACGGTGATCCGGCGCGAGCGCCGCTTGCCGATCAAGGGCGAGGTCCTGGTCGCCCGCGGCGACCGCGTGCGCGCCAACGACCCGGTGGCCCGTACGCTCCTCCCGGGCAACGTGCAGACGGTCAACGTGGCCAATCTGCTGGGCTGTGATCCGGTGGATGTGCCCAAGGTGCTGGCGCTCAGCATCGGCGCGGCCCTCGCCAAGGGCGACGTGATCGCCAAGCGCAAGGGCATGTTCGGGTTCGGCGAGTCCAAAGTGCCCTCGCCGGTCAGCGGCGTGCTCGAGAGCTGCTCCGAGGTGACGGGGCAGGTGATCCTGCGCGAGCCGCCGATGCCCATCGAGGTCGACGCCTACATCGATGGCGTGGTGGTGGAGGTGATGGAAGGGGAGGGCGTCGTGGTCGAAGCTCCTGCCGCCTTCGTGCAGGGCATCTTCGGGGTGGGCGGCGAGACCAACGGCGAGCTGGCGGTGGCGGTGGGCGGGCCGAGCGAGAAGCTCACGGCCGAGCGCCTCACGCCCGACCTCCGCGGCAAGGTCGTGATCGGCGGCTCCTACGTGTCGTTCGACTTGCTCAAGAAGGCCGTGTCGCTGGGCGTGAAGGCGGTGATCGTCGGCGGCTTCGACGACCGCGACCTGCGCGAGCTCATGGGCTACGACCTCGGCGTGGCCATCACCGGCACCGAGAACATCGGCCTGACGCTCGTCCTCACCGAGGGCTTCGGACACATGCCGATGGCCGACAGGACCTTCCGCCTGCTCTCGGGCCTGGCCGGCAAACCGGCCTCGGTCTCGGGCGCCACCCAGATCCGCGCCGGCGTGCTGCGCCCCGAGATCGTGGTGCCGCTCGCCGCCGAGTCCCTGGCTCGCGCCGACGATCGCCGCTCGCTGGGCATGGAGATCGGCTCGCTCATCCGCGGCATCCGCGAACCCTTCTTCGGGCGCATCGGCAAGGTGGCCGAGCTGCCGCCCGAGCTGGCGGCACTCGAGACCGAGGCGCACGTCCGCGTCCTCGCCGCCGAGTTCGACGGCAAGGTGTCGGTGGTGCCGCGCGCCAACGTCGAGCTGATCGAGGGCTGACCGTCACCGGCAGGCCCCGGCTCGCCCCTCGAAAGGCCCTTATAGGCCCCGATTCGCTTGACAATCCTGTTTCCAGTGATTAACTTTCTCAAGCTTTGATGCGCCGCGCGCCTCCGGTCCACCACGGACTGGAGGCGCACCGGCATCGAACCCACTTTCAACCGCAGGAGCCGTGGATGAGACCGAGGGCCTCGCGCCCCTCTCCAATCTGCTCCGGCAACCCCCCTGAGCCGCGCCCCGTCCCGCGGCGCCGGATCTCCACAGCCGCCGCGATCGCATTCCTGACGCTTTTCGCCGTCTCCGCCCACGCGCAGACGCCGGCGGACAGCGTCCGGGGCCGGGCCGGCGAACCCATTCGCTCGGCCAAGGCGTCGGACGTTCCCAACGACGGCGGCAAGGCGACCCACCTCGAGTGGCAAGCTCCCGCCGTCGACCAGAGCGTCATCGTGTCGCGGGGAACCTCTCCCAGCGGGCCCTTCGCCAATCTCGATACGGTTTCCGCCGAGGCCGGCGGGTTCGACGATACCGACGCGCCACGCGGCACACCGGTCTACTATCAGCTCACCGCGCTCGGCCCGGGCGGCGCCTCGACGCCTTTGGTCCTCGGGCCGGTGACCGCCACCGCGCAATGGTTCAATACCCCGCGCGTCAACGTGGCCTCGTTCGTCATTCTCTTCTTCGCCTTCGTCCTCTACTTCCTGTGGAGCTCGCGCGGCGGGCGCAAGCTCTTCGTGCGGCGCATCGCC
>DASYSL010000155.1:0-10113 GCA_036003365.1 Candidatus Eiseniibacteriota bacterium | reverse complement strand
CTCGTGGTCGGCGTGCAGGATCAGCAAGATGTCGAGGGCGCGCTCGACGAACTTCTCGGCGCTTCCCTCCTGGGCGGCGATCCGCTCCAGCATCTCGATCACTTCCTGGTTGGCGCCGCCATGCAGCGGGCCCCACAGGGCGCTGATCCCCGCCGACATGCAGGCGAAGATGTTGGCGTGCGAGCTGCCCACCAGACGCACCGTGCTCGTCGAGCAGTTCTGCTCGTGGTCGGCGTGCAGGATGAGAATGACGTCGAGCGCCCGCGCGATCACCGGATCGACCTCGTACGACTCGCACGGGGTGGCGTACATCATGTGCAGGAAGTTGGCCGGATAAAGGAGGTCGTTGCGCGGATAGATGAACGGCTGGCCCATCGAATGCTTGTACGAGTAGGCGGCGATGGTGGGCATCTTGGCGATGAGCCGCACCACCGCGTCCTGGATGTGCTGATCGGTCTCGGGACCCTGATAGAACGTGGCCAGGGCTCCGACCGCGGCCGCGCACACCGGCATGGGATGCGCGTCGGTGGGCAGGGCCTCGAAGAAGCGGCGGAAGTTCTCGTGCAGCATGGTGTGGCGGCGGATGCGCGCCGAGAACTCGTCGAGCTGCGTCTTGGTCGGCAGCTCGCCGAACAGCAGCAGGTAGGCGACCTCGACGAAGGTGCTCTTCTCGGCCAGCTGCTCGATGGGGTAGCCGCGATAGCGCAGGATCCCCTTCTCCCCGTCGATGAACGTGACGGCGCTCTTGCAGGCCCCGGTGTTGCCGTAGCCGTTGTCGAGGGTGATCAGCCCCGTGCTCGAGCGCAGCGTCGAGATGTCCATGGCCGGCTCGTTTTCGGTGCCGACGGCGACGGGACAGTGCGCGATCTTTTCGCGGTAGCGAATCTCGATCGCCTCACCCGTTGCGGGGGGAGCGGTCTGGGAACTCATGAGCGACTCCTTCGTAGAGCGCGGACGCGGCGGGTGGCGTCCCTTTTCGTGGGCCGGTTTCGATGGCTTCAACCGTAGTTTCGCAAATGGAAGGCGGTTGCGCCAGAGGAAGCTACGTCTTCTCGGCCGGACCCGCCTCCAGCAGCGAAAGAAGGAAGAGAGCCGCGCCCACGGCAAACAGAAGCAGGCCCACCGTCGTGAACACGACGAACGACAGGGCAGCCACCTTGAGGAGGCTCGCCGCCTCGACCGCGAGCCCGGCGAGCAGGAAGATCGCCGACCAGCGGATGCGCCGCTCGACCCCGGTCAATGCCGCCATCATCTCTCCTTGGGCCCCGGCCAGAACTCGGCGTCCTTGAGAGTGTGCACTTCGTGCGCCACGTCGTGGCATCCGCTCTCGAGGCACGAGACGCGGCCCTGCACGATGGCGGTGAACGTGGTGTCCGTGTCCTTGTGCGCGCTCACGGCCTCGAACTTGCGCGAGCCGCCGTGGCAGTGCAGACACTCGCGGTTGTTGTACGGGTGGTACAGCTTGATGGTGTCCGGATACGAGTGCGTGTAGTACACCCAGAGATGACGCATGCCGTTCATCTTGGCCTGAATGCTGCCGTAGAGGGCGTAGCTCGTGTGGCAGGTGTAGCAGGCGTGGTCCGACGGAACGTAGTTGTTCTGGAAGTGCACCGCGGGGATGTATTCGTTGTCGTCCACGTACAGGCTTTTTCCGTACGGCTTCATGACGTGGCACGACAGACAGAATTCCTTGGTCTTGGAGCGCTCCCAATGCTCCGCGAACCCCATCCAGCCCGTGGTGATGGGCAAGACGAACAAGGCGACGAACGCCAGCATCTTGCCCGCCCGCTGCCGAGTGAGGTCCGGTCTCACCAGAAGGGCAAGGATGAGCAGCGCCGTGATGGTGAAGACAAAGTAGAACTCCGGCCGCGGGCTCAGCGAACCCAGGTTGAATTCCGCCGGCGGGGCAACCGACGCGGCCAGGAGCATCATGGCCTCACTTGCCGCCCTTCTTCTTCGGCGCCTTTTGCGAAGCCAGCCAGGCCGAGAGCGTGTTCAGCTCCCCATCCGTGCCCTTGTAGAGCTTCTTGTGCTTCTCGCCGTCCAAGGTCTCTTTCTTGGTGATGAACTTGGCGATCCAGTCGGCCTTCTTGTCCAGGCCGACGCTCGAAAGATCGGGCGGCTTCTTCTCGTCCTTGTCGGCCACCTTGGCGGCCTCGGCGGCTTCCTCGGCCGTCGGCTTCTTCTTCTCGATGCCGGCGGCGGTGACGCTGTGACAGGTGTTGCACTTGGCGGCCAGGAACAGATCCTTGCCTTCCGGCTTCTTCTCTCCCTGCGCCAGCGCGCCTCCCGCTCCCACGGCGAGAATGGCGAACACCAGACTGATTCGACCCGAGTGCGTCATGAGTTCGATCTCCCGTTCTCCACGGCTCCGTTCACGACCAGAACCGGCTCGAGATCCTGCTTCAACGCGGCGCCTGCGTAGACCGCGGCGGTGCCACCGAGGTGGCCAGCCGGCGGGGACGTTACCATTCTCTCGACGACCACGCACCATGCCTCGGGCGTGAGTTGATACGGCGCGCTTGGTCCACGGCGCCAGGAAGCCTGGCACACGCGTCCCAGCCCTCCGGCGATGAACGCCGCCAGCCAGCGCGGATCGACCGCCATGAAATCGCCGATCGCCTGCCCTTCGGCGAGGAGTGTCGACAGCACGCGGCGCGCGCGCGGCTTCTCGCCCAGGCGCGCGAACAGGTTCGAGGCGTGCGCCTGCTGGAGGAACGAGTGCTCGAGCGGTTGCTGCCGCGCGAAAGCCACATAGGCATGCAGGAAGGCGCGCAGGCGGGCCCTGGGACTGCCGCCCGCCATCTGTGAGCACTCGATCTCCATCTCCAGCGCGTGCACGCATTGATTCAGCACGTGTCGCGCGAGCGCGTCCTTGCCCGGGTAGTGGCGATAGAGGCTCGCCTCGGTGGTGCGCGCGAACTTCGCGATGGCGCGCGTGGTCGTCCCCTTCACGCCCTTTTCGACGAAGAGCGCCAGGGCGGCTTTCGCGATCGCCACGTGCTTTGCCGGCTTCGGTCCTCGACGTCCCATCGCGCTCACCTCCTCAATGAGCGGTCGCGCCCGCCGAGCGAGTCAGGCTCGCGTCGGGGCGGCCGAATGCGTCTTCCAACACTTCCAGCGTGTGGTCGATCGGAACCGTCGGCGCCAGCATGGCGCCGATCGAGCAGTACTTCTCCTTGGAGAGCTCGACCGCTTGCGCCACCGCCTGCGGGTCGATGGCGTGTCCGCGCACGACGTGCGTGAGCCGAATCCCTGTGAACACCGCCGGGGGCCCCACACGCTGCTCTGCCTCGACCCGCACTTCGTAGCCGGTCACCTGCTGGCGCTTCTTGCGCAGGATCGTGATCACGTCGAAGCCCGAGCATGCGGCGAGCGCCAGAGCCAAGGTCTCGATCGGGCTCGGCGCCGTGCCCGCCGCGGCCTGGTCGAAATTCACGCAGTGGCCGGACCCGGTCACCCCGACGAACTGATGCGGCCGATCGGGATCGTTGCTCCAGCGAAGCGAACCGCGGACCATGCGCCCTCCTCCTTCGAGTCGCAGGCTTCCATTGCAGGAAGGGTGCCGCCCCCCGAGATACAGCCAGACAATGAGTTAGAGCTCTGAGAGTTTGATGCGCAGGACGCTTCGTCGGAGATACCGGACAGGTTGTCCGGTGGCTATGCGTCTTCGGTTCCGTCGCTTTCGTGAGAGCGCTGGGCGCGGCGGGTCAGGGTGCGCGACGAGACTCCGAGCAGCTTGGCGGCGCGCTCGCGATTCCCGCCGGCGCGCCGGATGGCGTCTTCGATGAGCAGATCCTCGGCGTCCTTCATGGTCGTGCCATGCGGAATCACCACGCCGGCCTCGGGTCCGGGAACGCCCCCGGCGCGGCCCGCGTAAGTCGCCAGATGCACGTCGGTCTCCTCGAGCACCGGCCCGGCGGCCATGGCCACGGCCCGCTGCACCACGTTCTCGAGCTCGCGCACGTTTCCCGACCAGGGATGGCGCAGGAGCGCGGCCATGGCTTCGCGAGAGACTCGATCCAGAGGCATGGGGCGCCGCCCGCCATAGCGCGCCAGGAAGTGCTCGACCAGGACCGGAATGTCCTCGGCGTGCTCGGCCAGGCGCGGCACATGGATCTCGAACACGCTCAGCCGATGATAGAGATCTTCGCGGAAGCGTCCCTCGGCGAGGGCGCGCCCGATGTCCACGTTGGTGGCGGTGACGACGCGGGCATCGACGTGGATGTCGCGCGTCGATCCCAGCCGCTGCACGGTGCCGTCCTGCAGAACACGCAGGAGCTTGGCCTGCATGGCCCCCGGCATCTCGCCGATCTCGTCGAGGAAGAGAGTGCCGCGATTGGCGAGCTCGAAGCGTCCCGGCTTGGCCTGCACGGCCCCCGAGAAGGCGCCCTTCTCGTAGCCGAAAAGCTCGCTCTCCAGAAGATGATCGGGAATCGCGGCGCACGAGATCTTGATCAGCGGGCCCGCGGCGCGCGGCGAGAGCGAATGGAGGACGTCGGCCACCACTTCCTTGCCGGTGCCGCTCGCCCCGGTGATGAGCACGGGAGCGTCGGCCGCGGCCACGCGCTCGATCATTTCGCGTAGCGCCGCCATGGCCGGGCTCGTCCCCACCAGGCGCGGGACTCCCCCCTCCTCGTCGAGGCGCGCCCGCAAGCGCGTGTTCTCGGCTTCGAGCGAGCGCTTCTCGAGGGCTTTCGCCATGGTGCGCAAGAGCCGCTCGCGGTCGATCGGCTTCTCGACGAAGTCGTAGGCGCCGAGACGCATGGCCTCGACTGCGCGCTCGAGGGTGGCGAAGCCGGTCATGACCAGCACTTCGCAGCCCGGGCGGCGCGCGCGCACCTGGCGCAGGAGCTCGATTCCATCCATGGCCGGCAACTTGAGATCGGTGACCACGATCTCGGGCTCGACCTCGTCGAGGCGGCCGAGCGCCGATTCCGCGTCCGGCGACGTCGTCACCTGATAGCCGGCGCGCGCCAGCGTCTGCTCGAGCATCTTGAGCAGCGTGGGGTCGTCGTCGACGACCAGGATGCGCGCCGCGGTCATCCGGCCACCCCGCGCGCCACCCGCGCAAAGGAAAGCTTGAAGCGCGTTCCCTCGCCGACCTGGGAGTCGCATTCGATGGTGGCGCCGTGCTCCTGCAGGATCTGTCGTGCCAGCGCCATGCCCAGGCCCGTGCCGCCGCTCTTGGTGCTGAAGAAGGGCCGGAAGAGCTGCGAGCGCGCTTCCGACGTCATGCCGCTCCCCGTATCCTCGATGACGCACTCGACGCGGGCGTCGCTGGCTCGCGTGCGCACGCGCAGCTCACCGCCCGAGGGCATGGCTTCCATGGCGTTGCGGACGAGATTGAGCACCGCCTGCCAGAGCTGGGCGGGATCGGCGTGGATGGCGGCGTCACCGGCGGCGAGCTCGAGCTCGAGCTTCACCTGGCCCTTCTGCAAATCAGGCCGCATCAATTCGAGCCGCTCCGCCAGCATGTCGTCGAGGAGAACCGGCTCGAGCTGCACCCGCGGCAGGTGAGCGAAGCGGAGATAGTGCTCGACCGTGCGCTGGATGCGCTGCAGCTCGTCCTCGATCGAGGTGAGCAGATCGAGCGCCTCGGCGGCTTGCGCGACGTCGCTGCGTGACATGACGGTCAGATCGTCGCGCACCAGGTCGAGGCCCAGCACCAGCGAGTTCAGCGGATTGCGCACCTCGTGCGCCAGCTTGGCGGACATGGTGCCGATGAGCGCCAGGCGCTCCGCCTGAAGCTTCTCTTCTTCGATCGCCTTGCTGGCCGTGATGTCGCGGAAGACGGCCCAGGTGCCGAGCGTGGCGCCGCTTTCGGCGCGCACGTCGGTGTAGGCCGCGTCCACCCACACGGCCGAGCCGTCCTTGCGCCGCGCCCGCGCCTCGGCCAAGCGCACATGACCGCGGCGCGCCAGCGCCGGCCACACGCCGCCAAGCTCCCCCAGGCGGTCCTCGTGCAGGAGGAGCTCGAGTCCTTTCCCGGTCGCCTCCTCCGGCGTATAGCCGAAGAGCCCCTGGGCCCCGGCGTTCCAGGCGCGAATGCGATGCTGCTCGTCGAGCAGGATCATGGCGTCCTGCGAGCGCTCGCTCAGGCTCTCGAGATGGCGCTGCAGGTGATGGCGGCGCTCGTCCTGACGCGCCGTGCACATGGCGCAGAACGACGACCCGTACGAGGAGATGACGCGCTGGAAAGCGTCGTTGACGCGGTGCGCCGATTCGATGAAACGCTCGGCCGGAATGTGCTCATGCACCAGATCGAGCACCAGCTCGCGCCCCATGAGGAACGAAGCCACGGTCTCGGCTTGAGGAATCCCGTGCTCCAGGCGCTGGCGCGCGAGGTCGGCGGTGTACATGCCGATCTCGGTGAGGCCCTTGCCCCCCACGCAAGCGATGACCGCGGACAGCGCGTGATCGACGCTGTTCTCGATCTCGGCCTGGGGGCGCTCGGCATAGATCCGGCTGTTCTGTCGCACGCGCGCCGCCCAGCGGTTCTTCAAGTCGTCACGGTGCGTGCGCAGCAGATCTTCGAGCTCGTTGGCCATGGGGCCCGATTATGCGCGACTCAGGCTGCTTTGGCCATGCGGGCAGACTCAGCGCGCGGGCTGTCCCACGAAGACCACGCGCTGCAGGTTGTTGCGGAACTCCACGCCGTCGGCGTAGAGGCGATAGAAGTAAATGCCCGATGCCGCGGCGGTTCCGGACCGCATCGTACCGTCCCAGCGGTACTGATTCTCACCCGGCTTGCCGGTCAGCAATGCCTCGTGAACCAGCGCGCCGCGGAGGTCGTAGAAGCGGATCGTCACCGGCACGGAACGCGACAGCGAATACTTCACCGTGGCGGAGCCGTCGCGCGAGGGATTGGGATAAGCCCCGCGCACGAAGTCGAGCGTCGGCGCACCCGGGTCGACGCCGGTGAAAGGCTGGCTACGTACGAACTGCACCTGGATGTTGTCGATGTAGTTGCCGTCTACCTGACCGCATGCCGTGGCCGAGAACCGCGCGCAGCGAGCCCAGTTCTCGATGCAGACCTGTAGCGAATCGGTATGTGCAAGGTCGGTGTACGCGGCAAGGTCGTCGCCCGGATCGAAGGCCATGCAAATCGAGTCGGCGTCGAACGTGAAATCGAAGCCGGGACGGACGAAAGCATTCCAGGCCGGCGACTTGGGACCAGCGGACTGCACGTAGGGAGCAGGTCCCATGAAACGAACGGCTTCCTGGAAGAGCGCTCCCGTCTCGCTGACATTGTCCTTCCCTGTGTAGAAATCGAAGACAACCTTCAGGTAAGACGCTTCCGTGCGCAGGGTCGGCGGGATCCCCTGGTCCGCGGCTCGCGGTCCGGTGAGACAGATCGTCGGACTCACCATGATGTTGTGCGACTCGGCGACAAAGTAGTGATTCGGGTCGTCGTGGTTCGATTGCACCGCGATATTGCCCGCAAGGCTGCAGCCCCCCGAGACCGGGGCAAATGGCAGGCTCGCGAGATTGTGTACATGTCCGTAGCGTGCCGCTTCCCTGCCGGTCGTGATCCATGAATTCGAGGGCGAGTTTTCGCTCACCGAGGCGTTCGGCCCGCCCAGCGGTATCCACGTGAATCGGGGAAGAATCTGCCCCCGCGTCTCGAAGTCGGAAACCGCCCCATTCACGTTCACGTTGTCGATCACGACGGCACCGGTTGTGGAATTCCAAGCCGTCGCTGAAGGGCCGTTGTTCGGGTGTTCGTCGTCGAAATAGCGGTTGGTCTTGACGCGAAAGACGACGCGAACCGTGCTCCAGGAAGCGTTCCCCGGAATGGCCGGAGCCGGCGAGGCCGTTCTCACGCCCGTGACGGAAAAGATCATCGCCGGCGCATCGGCGCCGCTCAGGCTGAAATCGATCGTGTCCGAGAGATAACGGTGTGCCGAGTCGTAGACGCCGGACTCTTTGGGCGCCCCGACCCAGACTTCGAACGAATCCACGGGCGCGGTCGCCGTGGTCGTCCCGTAGACGAAATTGGACATGCTGGAAGGATCCGGGGTGAACCATCCGGCGCCGCCTGGATCGCCCGTGGCCACCGAATCCAGCTGCGCGCGATAGTCGAACGCGACCGTGCCGGGAGACTGTGGATCGTAAGGAAAATCCCGGTAGAGAAGCTGGTCCCATTGGGACGCGTACCCGGGATAGTGGCTGGAAGGTAGGGCGCCGCTGCCCAGGAAATCATTCAATTGCAGCGCCGAGGTGTATGCATTGCCCGTGTACGCATCCACAGGTGCGTTGGGATCGCCGCTCAGGCGCAGCCCGCACCACGCGGAGCCCGATCCCGTGATGTTGTGCGCGAAGCCGGGCGAGACCGTCCCCGTGTCCGGAACCGTGGACAGATCGTCCTCGTGCCACACACCCGCCAACCCGGAACGCCGAAACACGCGCTTTCCGATCCTGCTCATCCACAGGTTGTGATCGCCCGCGTTGATGTTGTTTCCCCAGTCGTAGTACCAGAATGGTCGGCTCTGGGGCGTGGGGAACTGGGAAGAATCGTGGCTCACGTTCGAATGGACGAACGTCCAGAACTGCGAGGAGTCGGTCCCCGAGATGTCATCGGCGTAGTACGGCGTGTCGAAATCCCACACGCCGCCCACGTGCACCTTGTTGGGGTCGGCACTCGTGGCCAGAAATCCGACGCCGATCGTGTCCGACGAGACGGTCACATGGCTGCCCGCTTGCGGATGGCGGATCTCCCCGTCGGCCAGCGCCGCAACCGACGCCAACAAGCAAGCAGGAGCGAAGGCGACTACGAGAGGGAGCACGTAACGAAGTGACGAGACAACAAACCCCATGGCGGCCTCCTTGGGAGGGAGGGGCGCGGCAGCCGGCGGGGGTTCCGGACGGGTAGTTCGGGCAAACAATTGTCGCCGCCATTTGCCAACTGCGTCAACATCGCGGTTCATCTGGTTTGCAAAGAATGGCGGCAAGAAACGGCCCGGCATTGCGAAACTGAAACGCGTTACATCAGGCCTTGGGCGTGCTCTTGCGGGCCGTCCATGCCGCCAGCACGTGTGCGGCGAGGGCGAATCCGCAAGTAATGAGTGCGGCCAACGGCAGCGATGGATCCCCTTCCGCTGGGCTGCCCAACGCGGCACGCATCCAGGCCAGCGCGTAGGTCACCGGATCGAGGCGCACCACCCAGGCGAGCCAGGGAGGAAGGCCGGCGAACGGAAACACCGCTCCCGACAGCATCCATAACGGCAAAAGCAGGAACGTCATGCCGCTGTGGAACGCGGCCGTCGTCTCCGAGCGCCAGGCGAGCGCGACTCCCAATCCGGCAAATGCGTACGAGGTCACGAAGGTCACGACAAGAGTACTCGCCACGCCGCCGAGGCCCGGCCGCAATCCCGCAGCACCGGCGAGCACGAGAACGATGAGCCCCTGCAGGAAGGCAAGGGTCGCGCTGCCGAGGATTTTCCCCGAAACGACGCCCCAGCGCGGAACAGGTGCTGCGAGCACGGCGCGCAGGAAACCTTGCTGGCGGTCCTCGATCACCGAGATGGTCGAGAAGATGCAGGCGAAGAGAACGACGAGCAGCACCATGCCCGGGAAGAAGAACTTCGAGTAGCTCCCCCCCGCCGTGTGCACGCCGTAACCGAATCCGGCGCCGAGCAAGATCCAGAAGAGAAGCGGCTGCGCCACCGAAGCCACCACGCGCATCGGCTCGCGCACGAAATGGAAGAGATCGCGCCGCCAGAGGACGGCGATGGCGGCGAGGCCCGCGCTCATGTCGAGCCTCGCACGCGGAAGCGCTTGCCGGTCACGTGCACGAACACGTCCTCGAGCGTGGGCTGGCGCAAGGTGACGGAGCGCGCACGGCCGGGAAACGCCTCGACCAGCTTGGGCACCAGCTCGTGCCCGCGCTCGCGCTCGACCAGCACGGCGCCCTCGACGGCGCTCGCGCGCACGTCCGGGAAGCGGGCGCGGATCTCGGACGTGAAGGTTTCGGGATCGGCGCACTCGACCACCAGCACGTCGCCGCCGACTCCGGCTTTGAGCGAAGCGGGGTCGCCTTCCGCCACGATGCGGCCCTGGTCGAGGATGACGACGCGGTGCGCGCGCTCCGCCTCCTCGCCGAGATGAGTC
>DASYSL010000154.1:0-48124 GCA_036003365.1 Candidatus Eiseniibacteriota bacterium | reverse complement strand
AGGGTGGCGGAAGAGACGTTCTCGATCTCGGCCCAGGAAATGGGTGGCGGCGCATCCTTCACCAGGGATTCGATCCAGGCGGCGATCTCGGCGGCGTGACCCTTGTCGACCGAGAGCGCCTTCACCGATTGCGAGCGGTTGCCCGACCACAATGTGAGCGTGCGGTAGTTGTCGAGGGCGGCCGAGCGACCCTGGCCCAGGATCTCGATCCGCTCCTTGGGCATGGTGGGGTCCCCGGAGGCGGCGTAGATCACGCTCGCCACCGAGCCGTTGGCGCACTCGGCGTTGACCACCAGGTTGTCGTCCGGCCGCCAGTGGCCGGCGCGGTCCTTGAGCCCACTCGCCGACACGCGGGTGAGCGTGGAACCGGTGAGCGCGACCACGAGGTCGAGGAAGTGGCAGACCTCGCCCAGGATGCGTCCCCCGCCCTCACGCGCATCCTGGTACCAGGATTCCTTGCCGAGATAGCCGGCGTTCACGCGGCAGGTGACGACGAGCGGCGCGCCCTGGCGGTCGAAGTGCTTGCTCATGCGCACCACAAGGGGCGCGAAGCGCCGGTTGAAGCCGACGATCAAACGCGCGCCGGGGGCGGCCGCGGCATGCGTCACGCGCGCCAGGTCCTCGCGCGTCGTGGCCAGCGGCTTCTCCACGAACACCGCCTTGCCGGCGGCCAGCGCGCGCTCGGCGAGGGTGGCGTGCAGATGATGGCGCGTGACCACGAACACGGCGTCGGTCGCCGGATCGTTCAACAATTCTTCCGTGGCGGAGGCGGCGAAGCCGAAGCCGAATTTCTCGGCAGCGTTCCTGGCCGAGAGCCCGCTCGGCGTGACCACGCCGGTGAGGCGCACGTCCTTTCTACCTTTGAGGTGCGGCAGGAGCATCGAGGTGGCGAAGTTGCCGGCGCCCAGGAAACCCACGCCCACCGGCTCGCCGGCCTTGCGCGTGCGCGCCGCCGGCGCGGCCGCGGCGGGCCGCGCGCCGTTCGTGCTCAGCTCGACCCGGGTCGCCGGCTTGTCACCGACTTCCGGATACGTGAGCACGATGGCGAGATACGGCTCGTGCGACTTGCCGGTGAGGAGATCGTAGGCGCGCTCCGATTCGGCGAACGGAATGCGGTGCGTGATCAAAGGATCGACCAGCACCTTCTCCTCTTCGACGAGATGGAGGAACTCTTCCATGTTGCGGCGCTCGGTCCAGCGCACGTAGCCGAGGGGATAGTCGACGCCGCCCTCTTCGTAGCTCGCGTCGTAGCGCCCGGGCCCGTACGAGCGCGAGAGCAGGAGCGTGAGCTCCTTTTCGTAGTAGAGGCGATGCGGCAGATCCATCTTGGTGATGCCCACGACCACGACGCGGCCGCGGTCCCGGCACAGCTCTCCTGCCAGCTCGACGGGCCCGCTCGAGGCCGAGGCCGCGGTCACGAGCACACCATCGGCGCCGCGCCCGCCGGTGGCCTGGCGCACCATCTCGGCCACCTCCGCCGAGCTGCCCACCGCCACGCGGTCGGCGCCCAGCATGCGCGCCAGCTCGGCGCGGCGTTGGTCCAGCTCGACGCCAATGACACGCGCGCCGTTGGCCTTGAGGAGCTGCACGGTGAGCAAGCCGACCAAGCCGAGGCCGATCACCACCACGTCCTCGCCGAGGCGGATCTCGCCCTGGCGGATGCCCTGGAGGGCGATGGCGCCGAGCGTGGTGAACGAGGCGCGCTCGAACGACGTCTGGGCCGCGACCGGCACCACGAGCTGGCGCGGCACCGAGATGATCTCGGCGTGCACGGCGTAGCCGGCGCCGGCGCAGGCCACCGCATCGCCCACCTGGAACTCGGTGAGGTCCTTCCCCACCTCGATCACGGTGCCGGCGCACGAATAGCCGAGCGGCGTCAGCGTGTCGAGCTTGTTCATCACCTTCTCGTACGTCTGCAGGAGGCCCTGCTGGCGCACGCTCTCGATCACCTTCTTCACCTGGTCGGGGCGCTCCATGGCCTTGCCGAGCAGGTTCTTCTTCGCCACCTCGACCTTCATGCGCTCGGTTCCGGCCGAGATGAGCGAGGCGCGGTTGGCCACGAGCACGCCGCCGGAGCGGCACGCGGGCGCGGGCACGTCGGTCGAGCGCAGGTCGCCGGTGCGATAGTTCTGGACGATCTGCTTCACGGGAGCGGCTTCGCGGTGGTGGGGTCGGGAACGGACATCGGCGCGACACTACCTTGAGACGCCGGGCGCGTCCATCGAAGCGCCTCCTCGAGACGCGGCGCGGCCGAAACCGCATCGAACTCGGCCTGCTGGCGCGCGCGGGCGCGCGCGCCGAGATCGCGGCGCAAGGTCGCGTCACCGGCGAGCCGAGCCAGGGCGGAGGCGAGCGCGTCGACGTCGCCAGGCGGGACGAGGACACCCGCACGACCGTCTTCGAGCACCCACGGAATGGCGCCCACGCTCGAGCACACGGACGGCAACCCCGCCGCCATGGCTTCGAGAAGTGCGAGCGGCAAGGAGTCGGCACGCGTGGGCAGGCAGAAGACGTCGGCCGCGGCGTATTCCTGGACGCGCTCGTCGGCGAGCGCGCCGGTGAGGCGCACCACGCCGCTGGTCACGAGCGCATGGCGCGCTACTTCGGCCCACGCTTCCGGCGACTCCGCCGCCCCCACGAGCACGGCGCCCACGTCGGCGCCCTGGGCGCGGGCGCGCGACAAGGCCGCGAGCAGCACGTCCACACCCTTCTGCGGGCCGACGCGGCCCACGAACAACACGGTCACCGGCTCCGTCGTCGTGCGCGGCGGCGTCGCGAAGCGCGAGCCGTCGATGAAGTTGGGCACGACCACGAGCTTGCCCTGGGGAATGAAGCCGGCGAAGAAATCGCGATACGCCTCGGACAGGATGATCACGCGCCGCGACAGCTTGGTGCCGAGCGCGAAGAGCGCGCGCCGCCAGCGCGAGCGCCCGGGGAACTGCTCGGAGTCGGGCGTGCCGTGCCAGTGCAGCACGACGGGCACGCCGCTGAGCCGGCATTCGAGGAGCAGTGCCAGATCGCGGAAGTAGCCGGTGTCCGCGGTCGCCTGGACGAGCGCCACCTGCGGCCGCTCGAGCAAGCGCAAGGGCAAGAGCCCGAGATGGAGCTGCGCCCAGATCACGTCGCGGAGCGTGACCGTCGAGGGCTTCCCCTCCTGGCCCGGCTTGGACGTGTTGAAGACGTCCACCTTCCAGCGCTGGGCGAGCGGCGAGCGCAGGATGGCTTCGACCTGCATGCCCACGCCGCCGGCCGGCGGAGGCAAGGGGCCGATCACCAGAACGCGCGGCCGCACGTCCGCCATCACGACACGGGCTCGGCCACGCGGGCAACCGGCGGCGTGAGCGCCGGAATCTCCTCACGCGAGAGGAAGAGGCGGTACCACATCTCGAGCAGGAGCACGGTCCACAGCTGTTTGGCGCGGCGCTCCGAGCGCGGCCAGCTCACGCGCAATGCGTCGAGAGCCGCGCCCGCGATCCAGCCGTCCTTGACCAGCCGGCTCTCGGGCACGAGCGCCGACGAGAGGTGCGGCAGCCACGACGCGTAGGGCGACTGGAACGCCTGCTTGCCGCGGCGGCGCGCGCGCTCGGGCAAGAGATCGCGGAAGGCCTCGCGCAGGATCAGCTTCTCGCCCGTGGCCGAGAGCTTCCAGCGCGCCGGGATCCTGCGCGACATCTCGATCAGCCGATAGTCGAGGAAAGGCGTGCGCAGCTCGAGCGAGTTGGCCATGGACATCTTATCGGCGCGCCCCAGGATGAAGTCCACGAGACGGTTCTGGATCTCGATGCCCATGAGCTGGTTGGCCATCTCTTCGTTGGGCAGATCGTCGCGGAAGCCGTCCACGGTGCGATAGCACAGAGGGCCGGACGACAACGCGAGATCGGGGCGGCCGAGAAGGCGCGACAGCTCGCGGCGCGAGAACACGCTCTGCCACTCCCACAGTGCTTCGGCCGGCAGCGCCTGCGCCGCCGCCTGTCCCACCTTGCCGAGATCGGCCCACGGCCCACGCCCGCCCTTGAGCGCCGCCCATCCCGCCCAGCCCGCGGGCGGCAGCACCGAGCGCCAGCGACCCAGCTCCGAGAGCGCGCGGTAGCGGCGATAGCCGCCGAACAATTCGTCGGCGCCCTCGCCCGAGAGCACGACGGTGACGTGGCGACGCGCCTCGCGGAAGAGCGCGTACGAGGCCACGATCAAGGGCTCGGCCACCGGCAGCTCGTTGTGCCACACGAGACGCGGCAGGAGATCGAGCGCTTCGTGCACGCCGAGCACGATCTCGTGGTGCTGCGTGCCGAAGTGGCGCGCCACCTCGCGCGCCTTTTCGCGCTCGTCCATGGCGCCGCCGCCCTCGTAGCCCACGCACACCGTGAGCACGGGGCCGGTCGCGTGCTCGGCCATGACGCCGACCACGATGCTCGAGTCGAGCCCGCCCGAGAGCAGCGCACCGAGCGGCACGTCGCTCACCAGGCGCATGCGCACCGCCTCGCGCACCAGGGCCGCGAGATCGCGCGTGGCCGCCTCGCGGTCTTCGTAGAGCTGTGCGGGATCGAGCGACGGCAGGCGCCAGTAGGCCTCCTCCACTGGATCGCGGCCCTCGTCGAGGATCAGGCGATGCCCCGGCGCCAGGGCGCGAATGCCGGCGAAGAGCGTGCGCGGGCCGGGCACGTACTGGGTGGCGAGATAGGGCGCCAGCATGCGCTCGTCGAGCTCGCGCGGGCAGCCCGGATGCTCGAGCAAGGCCTTGATCTCGGAGGCGAACGCGAAGTCGGCGCCGCAGCGCGCGTAGTACAGGGGCTTCACCCCGGCACGGTCACGCGCCAGCACCAGGCGGCGTCGCGCCACGTCGAGGACGGCGATGGTGTACATGCCGTTCAGGTCCTCGAAAACGCGCTCGCCCTTCTCCTCGTAGAGATGGGCGATGACTTCGCTGTCGCCGGCGCTCTTGAAGCGGTGGCCGCGCGCCACCAGACCCTCGCGCAGCTCGCGATAGTTGTAGATCTCGCCGTTCAGGATGACCCAGACGGTGCCGTCCTCGTTCGACACCGGCTGATGGCCGCCGTCCAGGTCGATGATCGAGAGCCGGCGGAAGCCGAGGATGAGATCGCCGCTCTCCTGGAAGCCGTCGTCGTCGGGACCGCGGTGGCGCTGGATGTCGGCCATGCGCTTGACCAGTGCGAGCGCGGACTCCTGTCCCTGGCCGCGTGTCGCGAAGCGCCCGCCGCACAGGCCGCACACGGCTAGAACCTCTCCTCGGGCTGGAACTTCTGCTCGACGAACTTGAACTTGCCGCGCGCCGTGAGAGGCAGCGCGTCGACGATCTCGACCGCGAACTGGATCGACCCCTCGGCGCGGCGCGCGTACTCCTCGGCCAGCCGGCGTCCGTCCTCGGGCGTGAAGCCGTTGGACGACTCGACCCGCACCAGTACCGCGCCCGGCTTCTCCTGCACGAACTGGAAGCGGCGCACCTTGCGGAAGACGTCGGCGTGCGAGTTGATGTGGCCGAGCGAGAACGAGCGTCCATCGTCGCCGTACAAACGCTCGATCGACGAGCGGCCCTCGATGTGCGTGAGCCTGGGGTAGGCGCGGCCGCAGGCGCACGGGCCCTCGGCGAGCGTGCCCACGTCGTCGGTGACGTAGCGCAGGAACGGCATCACGCGGTTCATGAAGCCGGTGCCCACGATGCGCCCCGTGCCGCCGGGCCCCACCGGACGGCCGTCGTCGTCCACCACTTCGAGCACGCCATACTGCGGGAAGAGGTGGTACTCGTTGGAGACTTCGCAGCCCGCGCCCAGCAGGCATTTCTCGCTATGTCCGTACCAGGCGAGCACGCGGCAGCCGAGCACGCGCTCGATGCGCTCGCGCTGCTCGGGATAGAGGTTCTCCGAGCCCACGAGGGCGGCCGTGAAGCGCGGCCGCTCGAGCGCAGGATTCTCCTCGAGCAGGCGGGCCAGGCGATCGGCCGAGGACGGATAGGCGTGCAGGAAACGGACGCGGTACTGCTCGATCCACTCGAGATAGCGCGGCAGGGTCTCGGCGGAGAGATGGAACGTGGAGAGCACGAGCTCGTCGAGCAGCGGATTCCACTCGTAGAAGCGCTCGGCCGATTGCGCGCGCACCCGCTGGCCGCGCAAGACGGCGCGGCGCGCGCCCAGCTCGTAGCCGGCCGCACCCCACTGCCAGGTCATGAACGCCCACTCGGTCGAGGAGCGACCGCGATCGATCCAGAGCGTGAGCGGAGCGCCGCTCGTCCCGCCCGTCGACACGCGCTCGCGCCGCCCGAGCGGCACACCGCGCGCCAGGAGGGCATCGGGGTCGCGGCGCACATCCTCCTTGGAAAGCAGCGGAAGCAACGGCAAATCGGCCACGCCCTTCACGTGCTCGGGGCGCAGGCCGCGGGCCTGCATGGCGATGCGGTAGTGCGGCACGCGCTCGTAGGCGAGCGCCACGAGCTCGGCCAGACGCGCGTCCTGCCAGGCGGCGAGATCGGCCGCGGGGCGCCGCTCGGTGGCCGCGAGCGTGGCGCGCACCCGGCGGAAGCGACTGCCGTAGAGCATGTCACGCGGCGCCCAGGCGGCGATCGAGCCCACGCGCTCCCCGACTTCGGGAGGGAGTGCGGCGAGCCATCGGCGCGCTTCGGTCGCGAGTCCCATGGGCGAGGCTAGGCCTTCCGGAGGGTGCGGGACAAAGGCAAGCGATGGACCGGGGAAGCCGAGCAACGATGCCGAACGGAGAGATGCAAGCGGGTTCCTCGGGCAGGGCGCGGGGACACGGGAAACCGTCGGAAAAACCACCCTGATGCTACCAGATCGCGAGCCGCCCCTGCCACGTGGAAGAGCCCATCCAGGGCCCATTTCCGCGCTCGGGAAGCGGGCGACTCCCGGCTACCGCAGCACGCGGTACAGCGCATAATCAGGTGAGTCGTAGAGCACGCGCCAGGTGGCGGGCGGCGCATCCAGGAACGCGGGCTGGGGCACCACGTCGGGCACGGCGGGATGGCCCTCGTGCGCGCGGCGGATCGGCCCCTTGTCCACGAGGACATACGAGCTTTCGGCGAGTGCTTCGGCCGAAGCCGGGATCTCCTGCAGGGTGACCGCAGGACCGGCGAGCGGCGTGACCGACTCCCAGCGGTTCCAGTAGCGGCGAAAATTCGAGCGGTAGCCGAGGAAGAAATTGAGTCCGGTGGCCGACCAGAGGCTCGTGAACGATACCGGCTGGCGATCGCTCTCGACGATGCGCGCCATGTCGCGAAGCGGCGTCGCTTCGGCGCGGCGCCAGCGCACACCAGGGCCCGTGATGAAGAGCGAGCTCACGATGAGACACACGAGGCCCGCCGTCCCCCACCCCGGCCGCCAGCGCCACGGCGGCAACGCGCGCAGCGCCAGCATGAGCCCGGCGGCGAGCGCCCCCGAGCCGACGAGGATGGGTAAGGTGACGAACCGCGGATCGTGGACATGCGCGTGGCCCCAGGATCCGGCGTTCGCGGCCCACGCCTCGACTTGTGAATCGAGCGCTCGCCGGGCGAACAGGGCTGCCCCTCCGCCCAGGGCCAGCACGACACCGACGAGGCCGGCCCAAGGCTTCGCCGGCCGCGCGCCGCAGAGAAGCGGTGCGAGCAGTCGCGCCACGAGCAGCGCCCCCGGCAGGTCGAGCACGTTGATGTAGGGCGGGTAGGCGAGCATGCGCACGAAGGTGCGCAGCAGGAAGTCCATCGCGATCCACAAAGCCAGGAACCAGGTCAGCAGGAAGGCGTCCCGCCGCTCGCGGCGTGCGAGCAACACGGCCACCGCGATCCAGGCCGCCCAGAACACGAACCCGAAGTAGTCGGGCGCGGTGAGCATCGATTGCAGGAACCAGGGGCGCAGGCCCTGGAAGTGACCGATCTCGATGGCCCCCGCTTCGGCCCCGCCGGTCCCCGGGCCGAAGTGCTGCCACAACCGCTGCACGCGCAGGAACGGCACGCCGGAGACGGCGTAGTAATAGACCTCGCCGATCGCCACCATGGCGGCGAAGCCCGCGAGCACCCACAGCACGCGCGCCGGCGGCCGCGCGCGCCGCACCACGAGGTACGCCGCCATGACCAGGAAAACGATGGGGGCGTGCTCGCGCGTGTAGGTCGCGAGCCCGAGCACGAAGCCGCTCGAGAACAGGAGCAGCACGGGCCGGCGCGCCGGCGGGTCGTCGACGAGACCCAAATAGAAGAGACCGAAACTCAGGCTCCAGTAGAACGGCGTGACCGCGTCGACGAGCAGCGGACTCCAGCAGAAGATCTCGAGCGGGACCACGGCGAGGATCGCGGCCGCGACCAGGCCGGTCTTCTCGTCGTAAGCGCGCGTGCCGAGCACGTATGCGAGCCCGACGCAGCCCAGCGAGCACAGGAGCCCGACCACGCTGTACGCGAACCGAGCCAAGCCCAAGGCCCACACCGTGAATCCCATGGGGAACAGGAATCCGATGCGGTTGGCCGCGTAGTACTCCTTGGAGATGTCGAAGGTGCCGGTCGCGACCTGATAGGCGAACTGCGCGTTGCCGAAGCAATCGGTCGTGTAGGGACCGATGTACCAGAAGAGGCGAAGCGCGAGGCCCGCCGCGAGGACCACGAGCAGCCAGAGGAGTCCTTGTCGCGACGGCATGGCCGGCAGAGTGAGTGGACCTGTGCGGGCTGTCAACTTGGCGACAATGGCGCGGCGGTCGCGGCCGCGAGCCGCGTCGCCGATGAGGCCGCCGGGCGTCCGGTGGCGAGCAGCCGCTCGTAGGCAGCTTCCACCTCGCGACCCAACGCTTCGAAGACGCGATGCTGCTCGATGTACGCGCGCCCCTTCTCACCGTCGGCGCGAGCCCGCTCCGGGTCGCGCAAGTAGCCCACGATCTCGCGGGCGAAGAGACGCGGCACGTTCTCGACGCACACGCCGCCCCCGCTCTCGCCCAGCATCTTCTCCGCGTCCTCGACGCGCGACGCCACCACCGGCAGCCCGCACGCCATGTACTCCACCACCTTGAGCGGCGAGCACGTGCGGTAGATCCCGTAGGGATCGGTGAGCGGCACGGCATAGAAACCGACGCGCGCCTGCGCGATCGTCGCCGGCACGTCGGCGTGCGCGACGTAGCCCGTGAACACGATGCGCTCGCGCGCCGGATGATCGGCGAGCAGTCGCTCGACGCCGGGGTTGGCGCGGCCCACGAGCAGGAGCCAGGCCTCCGGGACCTGCTCGAGCACGGCGGCGAAGATGTCGAACAGGAACGAGGGCTGGCGCACGGCATCCAGGTTGCCCAGGTAACAGAGCACCGGCTGCCCGGCGAGACCGGCCGCGCGTGGATGCGGCGTGCCTTCACGCGCGCGGCGCACGCTGTCGGCCGCGACGCCGACGGGAAACGGCACGATGCGCCCAGGATCGACGCCATGGCGATCGCGCGCGATCTCCGCGAGCCCGTCCGAGATCGGCAGCACGAGATCGGCGCCGCGCAGGATGTGGGCGCGCATGGCGATCACCCAGCGCAGGTGGAGAGCGCGCCAGACGTTCTTGCTCCCGGCCTGGGCCATCTCGAAGAGCGCCGCCTCGTAGTGCGGGAAATCCCACTGGAAGGCGAAGGGCACGCGCTGGCTGCGCGCCAGCGGCAGCGCGATCGTGCCCTCGGTAATGAGCTCGCGCACCTGGAAGACGTCCGGCCGCTCGGCGAGCAGGCGGCGCATCCACGCGATCTTGGCGAAGAGGCGCACGAGCTTGTTCCAGCGGTTGACCACCGTACTCCATGGGCGCGGGCCGCCCACGTCGCGCGGACGCTGGATGTCGATGACCCGCACCCGGCCCTCGTGGCGGACGAGCGTCTGGTGGCGATCCCCTTCGGTCGCGATCACCCAGGTGACGTCGTGGCCGAAGCGAGGAAACGCGCCGAGATAGACGCCGGGAGCGGTGGGATAGGGATCGGTATGCCAGATGACGAGCCTCACGGCTCGCCGTCCTCGATCCAGGCGCCGCGCGCCATCCACTTGGCCGGCAGCTTGCTCCGGCGGCGCGCCGCGGCGAGCCAGGCCACGAGCAGCGTGCGCAGCTGGACCACTTCGTCGCGCGTCACGGCCCGCAGCAGGAAGAGCGCGACCAGGTAGAAGATCCCGAGCAGCGGGAATGCGATCACGAGCTTCAAGCTACGAAGCGGAAACATGGTGGCGCCGGCGAGCGCGGCAGCCAGGGCCGGCCGCCACAGCTCGCGCGTGAAGTGGGTGTGCCCGATCTCCTTGCGCACGAGGCGCATGTTCAAGTAGGCGACCACGACCTCGCTCACCACGCTGGCGGCGGCCGCGCCCAGAATGCCGAAGCGTGGGATCCACATGAGATTGAGGCCGATGTTGACGCCCAGAGAGGTGCTGGTCGAGATCAGGAGCCGGTTCTGGCGACCGCTCGCGATGAGTGCCCGTCCGCAAGCGATGCTGATGGTTTGCGGCAGAAGGATCCACCCCAGGATGGGCAGCATCGCGGCCGAATGGTGGAACTCGGGCCCGAGGAGCACGGGCGCCAACCGCGACAGGAGGACGAAGCAGAGGATGAAGTAGAAACCGATCCCCAGCTGGTAGCGCACGACCTTGCTCAAGAGCGCGCTCAGCCGTCCGGGCTCGCTCTTGGCGAGCGAGGCGAAGACCGGATAGATGGACACCATGAGCGCGTCGCGAATCACCGAGAAGATGAGCAGGAACTTGGCACCCGCCTTGTAAAGGCCGACCTCGGCGTCACCTTTGTACTCGCCCAGCATGACGGCGTCGATCTGCTGGTAGACCAGGACGAAGCTGGCGGCGAGCGCCAAGGGCAGCGACTCGCGCAGGAGAAAGCGCACGGTGGCGAAACCCGGGAAGGACCAGCGCACGTGGAACGAGCGCCTGAGCACCAGAGACGAGAACACGAGCTGGGTCATGGCGCCGAGCGCCAGCGCGCCCAGAATCCAGTGCAGGCTACGGTGCGTGAGCACGCTCGCCAGCCCGACGCTCAGGAAGACGACCTGCGCGGCCAGGTGCGCCAGGGCGATGAAGCGCATCTCCTGGACGCCCTGGATCACGGCCCCGCAGGTCTCGGACAGGGAGTTCAGGAGCAGAATGAAGCCGAAAATCCGGATCGCCCACATGAGATCGCCGGAGTAGCCGCGCGCCTGGGCCACGCTCAGGATGATCGCGTAGGCGATGAGCCCGGTGATCGCCTTGCACACCAGGATGCCCGAGAAGTATTCCGACGCCCGCGCGCGGTGCTTGGCCACCTCGCGCGTGAGGATCATGTCGAGCCCCAGGTTGACCACGATGCTGAAGAGATAGACGAAGGCTTCGGCGCGCTGGTACGTGCCGTAGTGCGCGGGCCCCAGATAGCGCGCCAGGACGATCATCATGCCCATGCCGAGCCCGCGCACGAGCACGTTGGAGACCGCGAGCAGGCCGGCGTTGTGCGCGACGCGGAAAGCGAGCGCCTGCGCGTCGCGCGCCGGGTCGCTCCCCGTGCCGGGCCTCTCGAGCTCTTGGTCGGGGGCGAGGCTCACGCCGCACTCCTCGGTTGAATCATCGGCGACGAAACGGTAGAACTGGGCTTCCCGTGAATCCCAACCATCGCTTCCACGTGATGCATCTCGCCGAGGACTTCTTGCCCGCCGATCAGCTGTCGGGCGGCGTGCGCGTCGCGGTCTACCACGAAGCCGTCGATCTGGCGCGGCGCGGACGGGTCACCGTCCTGGCGCCGCGCATCGTGCTGCCGCCGCTTCGCCGCTACGCCGAGGCCCGCGCCTTCGCCCGCGCCAACGCGGCCCGCGCCACGAAGGAGTCCGATCCTGTGGGCGTGCGCGTGCTGCGACCCCCCTACCTCCACGTGCCCATGCTGTGGCCGATCACCGAGCCGCTCCAGCTCCTCTTCATCGGACTGTGGGCGCTCCTCACGCACGGCCGCGACGTCAGCATGCTGCACGGCCACCGCATCTACCCCATGGGCATGGGGGCGGTGCTCGTCGGCCTCGTGACGCGCCGCCGCTCGGTGGTCACGGCCCATGGCACAGGACTCCACACCGTCGCCCGCAAGGGCCCCTTCCATGTGCGCTTTTGGACGCGCTTCACGATCCGCCACGCCACGCGCCTGATCGCCGTGTCGCGCGATCTCTCGCGCATTGCCGGCGAGCTGGGCGTGAGCGACAGGCGCCGGCGCTACATTCCCAACGGCGTCGACATCGAGCTCTTCCGGCCCGCAGATGTCGCGTCCTTGCGCGCCCGCCTCGGCTTGCCGGCGGCCGCTCCCGTCTACATGTGCGTCGGCTACTTCCTGCCCGTGAAGGGCCATGCGGTGCTCGTCAAAGCCTTCGCTCGCCTGGTCGCGACGCGACCCGACGCGGTGCTCGTCCTGGCCGGCGACGGACCGCTGCTCGACGAGATCAAGAGCCAGGCAGCGGAAGCGGGCCTCGGCGAGCGCGTGCGCTTCCTCGGCGCCGTCGATCACGTCACCACCGCGCAATGGCTGCAGGCGTCCGATGTTCTGGTGTTGCCGAGCTTCAACGAGGGCACGCCGCTGGTCACGCTCGAAGCACTGGCCTGCGGCAAGCCCGTGGTCGCGACCGCGGTCGGCGGCACCACCGAGGTGGTGAGCGACGAGCGCTACGGCCTGCTCGTCCCCGCCGGCGACGACCAGACCCTCGCCCGCGCCATGGACGAAGCTCCGCGGCGCGCCTGGGACGTCGCCACGTTGCGCGCCCGCGCCGCCGAGTACTCGTGGCCGCGCATCGTGGACCAGATCTGCGAGCTCTACGCGGAGATCGGTCCGGCTGCCCATGCCGAGCAGTTCCGCGCCGCGCCCATCCCCTCCTAGCGTCGGCCACTTCACGCGCGCACCGCGTTTCCGAACAACGCGCGCACCGCTTCGTCGGCGATGGCGTCCCACGAGAATCGCTCGGAGCGCTCGCGTGCCGCCGCACCCCAGGCCGCGAGCCGCGCCGGATCGGCGAGGGCTTGGAGCACGCCGCGCGCCAGGGTCTCGGGCTCGTTGTCGGCCACGAGCTGCGCTTCCTCTCCTCCCAATACCCAGCGCACTGAGCCCAGGTCGGTGGCCAGGACGGGCATGCCGAAGGACATGGCCTCGGGCAGCTTCATGGGCACGACCAGGTCGGTGAGCGGCGTGCGCGGACGCGGCAGGACGAAGAGATCGTGCTCGAGATAGAACGACGCCACGCGATCGTGGGGCACGCGCCCGGTGAACTCGACGTTGTCCGGCGCGCCGGCCAGGCGCTCGGGCCCCACGACCGAGAGCCGCGCGTCGGGGCGCTCGCGCGCCACGATCTCCATGGCCCGCATGAGTGCGTCCAAGCCCTGGTAGTCGGCCGCGCCGCCGACGTAGAGCAGCTTGGGCGCGGCCGCGTGCGGCCTCCACCGAGCTTCGCGTCGTTCGGCGCCCACGGGCACGATGAGCACGCGCTCGGCGGGCACGCCCTTCTCGACCAGGTAGTCGCGCATCGGCGCGCTCAGCGTGCGCACACGGTCGAAAGCGCCCCAGAGCTTCTCCTCCATGAGTCCGCGCGCGCGGCCGGCCAGCGTGCCGGCCTCGAGCATCTCGAAGCTCGAGGCGTCGTAGAGCGCGGTGAGGCCGAGCTTCTCGCGCTTGGCACTCAGGAACGGAAGCAGGAGGAGTGCCGTGGAATAGCCGCGCACCCAGAGCACCGAGCCGGGCGCGGCGTGAGCCTCGATCCACGCCACCGCGTCCTGGACATAGCGGCGCTTGCGCGCCAGCCGGCCGCGCGGCGCACGCGCTGCAGGCAAGGCCGCGAGCCACGGCGCGGATTCCGCCGTACCGGCCCAAGCGAAAGCCACGGACGGCACCCGGCGCTCGAAGGCGCGTGCCAGCGAGGTCACGTGGATCTGATAGCCGGTGCGCGGCGGCATCTCGAGCGTGTCGCAGAGGAAGACGACGGTCGTCTCCTTGGCCGGGCGCGGCGCGGGCGCGACGCTCACGGCTGCCTCACGGGCACGAGCCATTGGTCGACGATGGCCACGATGCGCTCGGCACAATGGCCGTCCCACAACGGCGGCACCGTGCCTTTCTTGGCGTGACCGTTGGTGGCGCGCGCGATTTCTTCCCGCGCCCGCGCGAGATCGTCGCCCACGAGCACGTTGGTGCCGAGATCCACGGTCGAGGGCCGCTCCGTGGAACGGCGGCGCGTGATGCACGGCACGCCGAGAAACGTGGTCTCTTCCTGGATGCCGCCCGAGTCGGTGAGCACGAGGGCCGCGTCCTTCACGAGCGACAGGAATTCCGTGTACGGCTGCGGCTCGAGCGCGTGCAGGCCCGGCGTCTCGGCGAGAGCGCTCCACAACCCGAACGACTCCAGGCTGGCGCGCGTGCGCGGATGCACCGGGAAGACGACCGGCAGGCGCGCGGCGGTCTCGCGCAGGAGATCGACGAGCGGCACCAGCTCCTCGCGCGCATCCACGTTGGAGGGCCGGTGCAGCGTGACCACGGCGTAGCTCTTGGGCGCGAGCCCCAGGTGCAGCGCGGCGCGAGCTTGGTCGATCTTGGGCAGGAGACGGGTCAAGGTGTCGATCATCGTGTTGCCAGTGAAGTGCACGCGCTCGGCGGCGATGCCTTCGCGCTCGAGATTGGCCATGCCGCTCTGCTCGGTGACGAAGAGGAGATCGGACACGCGGTCGGTGACCAGGCGGTTGATCTCCTCCGGCATGGTGCGATCGAAGCTTCGAAGCCCAGCCTCGACGTGGCCCACCGGAATGCCGCGCTGCGCGGCCACCAGCGAGCAGGCTACGGTCGAGTTCACGTCCCCGACCACGAGCACGAGATCGGGCGCGAGCGTGCCCAGCGCCGTCGCGAACGCGTCCATGATGCGCGCCGTCGGATGGCCGTCGGCTTCGCGACCCACGCCCAGATGCACGTCGGGCGCCGGTAGTCCCAATTCGTCCAGGAACGTGCCCGACATGTTGAGATCGTAGTGCTGGCCGGTGTGCACGAAGAGTGGCTCCAGGCGCGGATGATCGGCCATGGCGCGAAGCAGCGGCGCCACCTTCATGAAATTGGGCCGGGCTCCGGCCACGCAGGCCACGCGGTGGCGCGTCATGAGCGCGTCCTCGCGTTCGGGGCCGGCGCCCCGGCGGGCGCCGAGGCGGCGGCGGAGCGCTCCACCGCCGGAACGGGTGCGGCGGCGCGGCGCGGCGCGAGCGCCACGACCGCGAGCACGGCCAGCACGAGATCCGCCGTCTCCGTGGGCACGTGCGTGACGCGCGCGCCGAAGCTCACGAGAAACGCGAGGGTCGCGCCGAGTCCGATGGTGAGCGCGATGGTCTCGAAGCGCCCGAGCCCGCGCCGCGCGAACAGAAGCTGGGTCGCCGCCCATCCCGGGAGAAGGACCAGGGCGATCACGCGCGCCGCGTCGTCGAGAACGCGTGGCAGGAAGACGAGCATGGCGAGCGCGTGCGTGGCCAGCGCCGCCAGGGCGAGGGCCAGCCCGAAAGTGCTGCGATCGCGCGTGGCGCGCGCCGGCGCCATCATCGGCGGGCCCCGGCCAGGCGTCGCGGCGCGGGCCAGCGATAGAGTGTCCACGAGGCGTTGCTCGTCACCTTCTCCCACGGCGCGGGCGCGCGCGCCGGCGCCGGCGCGAGGAAGTCGATGTCGGAGATCCCGCCGGCTTGCAGACGCTCCAGGGTCTCGGTCTCGCGCTCGCTCCACGTCCCGCGCGTGAGCGCCTGCACGACCTCGGCGCGCGGCTCGACGGCCTCGGGCGCGTACCCCCAGTTCCTGCCGTGCTCCGGTCCGCTCCACAGGAGAGCGCGGCGCGCGTGCACCATGGCATCGCGGCTCACCTCGCCGTCGGGGCGGCTCACCAGCTCGATGACGGCGGCGTTGGGGGCGGCGTGGCGGTCGATCCACGCGTACATCTCGCGGTCGTCGGCGGGCGGCGTGACGCGCGCGTCGATGCCTTGGTCGCCTTGCGTGACGAAGCCCGAGAGCCCGAGCAGGAAGGTGGGCACACAGCCGAGCAGGAGTACGGCCCACGCGAGCCGGCCCGCCCGCGTGCCGCGAAGCCGCACCCAGCCGCCCCCCGCCGGCACCGCAAGGAGGAGCGTGGCGACGCCGAAGAACTTGCTCTCGTTGCGGCTCACCAAGGTGACGAACAGCGTCAGGACGAAGAAGCCGCCGAAATAGAGAAGGAAGCGCGCGCGCTCGTCGCGCTGGCTCCCCTCGCGCCGCCAGGCAGCCGCCTCCCGCGCCGCGAGCGCGAGCAGGAAGCCGCCGCAGGCGAGCCACGTCCAGGCCGTATCGAGATGGAACCCGAGAGTCGCCGGCGGATCGGCCTTGGCCGCCGTGCACAGGCGCAGATAGGGCAGCGCGACCCCGCCCGCGAGAACGAGCGCGGCGATCACCACGAGTGCGCGACGCGGCGCGAGCCGCGCGGCGGCGGGCAGGAGTACCGCCATCACCGCCGCACCGGCGCCGGCGATCAGGACCGAGGCCCCGATCACACTGTGCAGGAAGAGCGCGCTCGCGGCGGCCAGTCCGCCCACCACGAGCACTGTGTGCGCGCGCGCGGTTCCGGCTTCGAGCAGCGCCCAGGCAAAGGCGAGCGCGGCGGCGAAGCCGAGGCCGAGCCCGGTGACGATGAAAAACTTGTCGAGCAGGAAGCTCACGCTGATGTGCGGGTAGCCGATGCTGATCGCGTTCATCGTGCTTCCGGCGCCGTGCTGCCAGGCGCGCGCCAGGACGGCGGGCCCTTTCTCCGATCCCGTCACGCCCTGCACGAACCAGGCGAGCCAGCCCGGCGGATCGAGCCCGAGCACGGCGAGGAGGACGGCCGGCGCCATGGCCGCCGGACCGCACAGTCGACGCGCCAGGAGCGCCAGCCACAGCGCCACGGTGAACGCCGCGATCACGCTGATCGCCGCGCCGGCCGCGAACGGCGTGACGCCTGCTGCGCCGCCCAGAAGCCCGAGCGCGAGGTGGAAGGCCCAGAAATAGCCGAGCGGCAGACCGGCGAGGAAGGGATCGTCGGGCGGCAGGCCGACCCTCTCGATGCGATACGCGGTGGCGGCGTGAAACCAGCCGTCGGAGCGGTAGGCGAGCACCGGCTTGGCGAGAAAGAACAACGCCACGAAGAGCGCCGTGAGCCCGGCGTAGCGCAGTGCGCGCGCGTTCGCCTCGGGCGGCGCGGCGGCTTCGCTCTCGCTGCGGCGCTTTCTCGAAACCATGAAGCAGAGCCCGCCCGAGAGAAGGAGTGCGACCCGGCCGGTGACCGCGAAATCGTGGCCGCTCGCGATCCCGACCGCGCCCACCGCGGCCCACACGAGGGGCGCGGCGACCATGCCGAGCGCCACGCCGACCGCGCCTCTCGCGACACCCAGGAGCCGCAGAGGCGCCACGCCGAGACCGACGGCGAGGGCCGGCGCCACGAGCAGCAGGCGTGGCAGCGACCACCACAGCTCTCCGGCAGCGCTCTTGCTCGGGAGGATGAGGCCGCCGAAGCGCGGCAACGCCGCCACCAGCGTCGCCGCGAGCGCGAGTCCGAGCCACGTCGCGCTGGCGCGGCGCCGATCGGCGGCGCTCAAGCTCGCGTCCGCCGCGCTCGGTCTTGCGACACGCGCGCGCGCTCGGGTAGTCTCGATGTGCCTGTCAGGAGGCCCTGCGTGCACGAAGTCGATTCCTCTCGCCGCCCTCCCGTCGTCGTGACCGGGGGGGCTGGCTACGTCGGGTCCGTCTTGGTCCGCCGTCTACTCGATCGCGACCAACCGGTCCGCGTTCTCGACAACTTCCTCTTTGGCGATGCGTCGCTCGCGGACTGCGCGCGCGATCCGCGTCTGTCCATCCAGCGCGGCGACGTGCGCGACCGTGAAGCCCTGGCCCGCGCCTTCGCGGGTGCGGCGGCCGTGGTGCATCTCGCCGGATTGGTCGGCGATCCCCTGTGCGCGCTCGATCCCGCGTACACCCGCGCCGTCAACGAGGAGTCGAGCGTGCCCGTGGCCGACGCCGCGCGCGATCTCGGCGTGCCGCGCCTGGTGTTCGCCTCCACGTGCTCCGTGTACGGCGCTTCCGGCGACGACTGGCTCGACGAGGATTCGCGCACCGCGCCCGTTTCCCTCTACGCCGAGACCAACCTGCGCTCGGAGGAGATTCTGCGCACGCGCCTCACGGGCTCGGACACGGCGCTCACCGTGCTGCGCTTCGCCACCATCTACGGCACCTCGCCGCGCATGCGCTTCGATCTCGTGGTCAACCTGCTCACGGCGCGCGCCCGCGCCACCGGACGCCTCGAGGTGCATGGGGGCGACCAGTGGCGCCCCCAGGTGCACGTCGACGACGTGGGGCTCGCCTGCGCGCTGGCGCTCGAGCCTGCGCCCGCCGAGGCCGCCGGCACGTACAACGTCGGCTCCGACGAGCAGAACTTCCGCATCCGCGAGCTGGCCGAGGCCATCGCGGCCGCGTTCCCGGGCACCCGCCTGGCGATCGAGGACGTGAAGGATCCGCGCTCCTACCGGGTCTCGTTCCGCCGCCTGGCGAGCCGCTTCGGCTTCCGTCCTCAGCACTCGCTCGAGCAGGGCGTGCGCGAGATCGCCGCCTACCTCGAGCGCGAGCGCGTCGACGCCGACGAGGCCCGCTTCCACAACGTGCGCGCCCTGAACGGTCATCGCGAGGTCTCGAAATGAGCGGCGCCGTGCTGCCGGCTGCCTCCGAGCGTCTGGCCGGACTCGATCTCAAGCCGGCCCTCGAAGGCGGCCGGCCGGTGCGCGAGACGTTCCTGCCCGTCGCCCTGCCCACCATCGGGGAGCGCGAGAAGCAGGCGGTGAACGAAGTGCTCGACTCCGGCTGGATCACCACCGGCGCCAAGGCGATCGAGTTCGGCAAGAGGATCGCGGCCTTCGGCGGCGCGCCCTATGGGCTGGCGCTCAACTCGTGCACCGGCGCGCTCCACTTGGCGCTCGCCGCCGCGGGCATCGGCCCCGGGGACGAGGTGATCACCTCGACCTGGACCTTCGCCGCCACGGTCAATGTGATCCTGCACGTCGGCGCTACGCCCGTGCTCGTCGACGTCGAGCCCGACACGCTCAACCTCGATCCCGCGCAAGTGGCGCGCGCCTGGACCCCGCGCACCCGCGCCGTGATGCCGGTGCACTTCGGTGGCCACCCGGCGGAGATGGATCCCATCGTGGCGCTCGCGCGCGAGCGCGGTGCGCGCGTCATCGAGGACGCCGCGCATGCCATCGGCGCGCGCTACCACGGGCGCCCCGTCGGCTCGCTCGGCGACGTCACCTGCTTCTCCTTCTATGCCATCAAGAACATCACGACCGGCGAGGGTGGAGCGCTGGTGACCGGCGACGCCGAGCTGTTCGAGAAGGCGCAGATCCTGTCGCTGCACGGCATCTCCAAGGACGCGTGGAAGCGCTACGCCGCCTCGGGGTCCTGGTACTACGAGGTGACCGCTCCCGGATTCAAGTACAACCTGACCGACCTCGCCGCCGCCATCGGGCTCGTGCAGCTCGAGCGCTGGCCGGAGTTCCACGCGCGCCGCGCCGCGCTGGCCGCGCGCTACGAGGCGTGGTTCGCGGACGAGCCCGCGCTGGGCCGGCTCACGACCCGTCCCGGCATCGAGCACGCGCATCATCTCTACGTGGTGCTGCTCGGGCTCGACCGCCTGACCGTCGATCGGCCGCGATTCCTCGAAGCGCTGCGCGCGGAGAACGTGGGCACCACCGTGAACTTCATCCCGGTCCACCGGCACCCCTTCTATCGCGGGCGTCCGGGCTTCGAAGAGAGCCGCTTCCCGATCGCCGAAGACGCCTATCCGAGACTGGTCACGCTGCCGCTCTACCCGCGCATGGACGACGGCGACGTGGACGACGTGGCGCGCGCCGTGCTCAAGCTGCTGCGCGCGTACCGCCGCTAAGCTTCTTTCCCGAGCGTTCCCACTTTCAAATAGCGAAGTGGTCTCACTTCGATCCGGACCATTGACCCGCTCCAGGGGAGTGGGTCCGGCACTCCATGGACCCATTTCTCCGTTTCAAGACGGTCGTTTGGGTCCGGCGCTTCGTGGACCCACTGTTCACGTGCTTCATTTGCGGGCCCGGACGAACGCCATTCGGCGACAGCTCGGCGGAGAGGCGCCCTCTCCTCAACCGCCTAGCCCGAGGTCCGGACCCTTCATTAGCTCATGCCGCTTCGCTCGCCTCCTTTCCCGCCGCGCCGGCGACATCGCTCAACGAGAGACCTTGACGGGCCAGGTACCAGAGCCCGAGGACCGTGATGGGAAGGAACTGGCTCACGTGGTAATAGAGCGAGAACGAGAACGCCCGGCTCTTGTCGACGCCGAACAGCGAAAGCCCCCACACGCACGCCACCTGCATCGCGCCCACGTAACCCGGCGTCGGCGCCACGATGATGCCGAGCGAGGTCGAGACCAGGAGCACGATCGAGGCGTACCAGGGCACGTGGAACGAGAACGCCATGAGCGCGGCCTGGATCGAAGCCAGCGTCAGCCCGTACATGAGGAGCGAGTAGGCGATCACGCCGCCCATCGCCGGGCCCTGGCGCAGCACGCCGAGCCCGACCACGAAGTTGTCGAGCAGCACGTGCACGCGGCGGCCGATCTTGCCCGGCAAGTGCCCGAGGGCCCAGCCCGAAACCGCCGACACGCGCTCGGGATGGCGCTCGGCCAGCACGAGCACGAAGAGCAGGATGGCGTTGACACCGAGCAGCATCCAGCCGGCGCGCCGCACCGTTTCGGTGAACGGATGCAGGAGCAGCGCCAGGCAGAAGAAGAAGAGCAGCGCGAACACGTCGACGATGCGCTCCACCACCACGGTGGCAAAGGCGGCCGAGCGCGAGATGCGCTCCGAGCGCCCGATCGCCCAGGCGCGGATGAACTCGCCGAGGCGGGCCGGCAGGAGGTTGTTGGCGGCGAAGCCGATCATGGTCGCCGAGAACAAGTTGGACGCCGGAATCGCCGACTTCACGGTGCGCAGGAGCAGGCCCCAGCGCACGGCGCGCACGTAAAAGGCGAGCAGCGTGAGCCCGATGATGGGCGCCAGGAGCCAGTAGTTGGCATGCGCGAGCGCGTCCTTGAGGCGCGGCAGATCGACGCCGCGCATGGCCAAGAGAAAGAGCGCCCCGCCGACCGCGACCCCGATGAGCAATTGCCACGAACGCCCTTTCACGCACTCCTCCCGGGGCGCGTCGCGGCATCGTCGCCCACTTTCTCTTCCACCTTGAGACGCAACAGCGCGGCCTCCTGCGCCAGACGCCGCACTTCCTGGATGAGCGCCGTCAGCTTGACGGCGTAGTAGAGCAGCATCACGAGCACGAACAGGATGCCGAAGAAGAAAATCGTCGAGGTCTCGTACTTGGCGCCGAGCGCGTGCGTGATGCCGGTCAAGAGCCCGCTCCAGAAGGCGAGCATCGTGGCGCCCAGCGTGGCCAGCACCCAGAGCAGCGAGAAATCCTCGGAGAGCCGGCGGCGGCGCACCAGCTCGAGCACGACCAGGGCCACCAGGGCGGCGATGAGAGCGGCGATGAGCTGGGCTCTGGTCATGTGCTGGGCTCCTCCTTGCGCGGCGCGCGCCAGCAGGCGAGCAGCGAGGCGAGGAGCGTCTTGTACGGGTAGTAGGCCTTGCGCGTGAACGTGTAAAACGATGTCCCGGCCACGCGCGGCCGCATGGTCACCGGCACTTCGGTCCAGCGCACGCCGTTCCTCGCCAGCCAGATGAGGAGCGGCGCGTCGGGAAAGTCCTGCGGAAAGTAGTCGAGGCAAAGCCACATCACGCGCCGGCTGTAGGCGCGGAAGCCCGAGGTCGTGTCGCTCAGGCGGCGGCCGATGGCGAGCGAAGTCACGAGCGAGAACAGCATCATGCCGGCGCGGCGCATGGGAGCGGCACGGTACGCCGGATCGTCGCTCACGAAGCGCGAGCCGATCGAGAGATCCACACGGCCCTCGAGCACCGGCGCCAGCACCCTGGGAAGATCGCGCGGATCGTGCTGCCCGTCGGCATCGAACTGCACCACCACGTCGTAGCCGCGCTCGAGCGCATAGCGGATCCCGGTCTGCAGGGCGCCGCCCACGCCGAGGTTCACCGGCAGCGTGATCACCTTGGCGCCCGCCTCGCGCGCCACGTGGCGCGTGCGGTCGCGCGAGCCGTCGTCGATGACGACCACGTCGAGCCCGGGCGCTTCGCGCGCCAGCTCGGCCAGCGTGTGCGGCAGGCACTGCTCTTCGTTGTGGGCGGGAACCACGACGAGCGGGCGCACGTCAGCTCCCTTCCACGGTGGCCAGGGCGCCGGGCCGCTTGGCGCCTACGGCGCGCGAGAGCTTGAGGCTCGCGGACACGACCCGATCCCGCAGGCGCCGCAGCCACGGCTTTCGAATGTCCATGCCGGCGGCGAGTGAGAGATCGTCCTCGGTCACCAGATCGGCGACGAAAACGGACGCGAGGAAGAGGGGCACCCAAACCAGGAGAGTGAACGCGATCGGCACCCAGACGGGCGCCTGCACCGCGGCAAGGCCGCGTGCGCCGAGACCGGCGAGGGCCACGAGCGCGCCTGTCTTGGCCACGACCGCCGCACGGCGCGAGGCCTGCCCCAGCTCGCGCGCCAGGAAGAACAGTGCGGCGGCAAGACAGAAACCGGCGCCGAGCACGGCCGCCCAGGCCGCGCCGCGAATTCCCCACAGGGGCACGAACGCGAAGATGGCGCCGATCTCGAGCCCCAGGCGACCGAGGCCGATGGCCAGCACGCGCCCGGTGTGGCGCAGCGCGTAGAACGCCATGGTAATGGGCTCGTGGGCGGTGCGCAGCCAGAGCACGATGGCCAGCACGCGCAGCACCGGCACCGCCGGCAAATACGCGCTGCCGCCGACCAGACGCGTGAGCGGCTCGGCACAGAGCGCCACCGCGGTGGCCACGGCGCAGGCGGCGGTCGACACCAGGCGGAAACCCTTGTCGACGAGGCGCTCGAAGCGGGCGCGATCGCCCTTCGCCTCGAGCTGCGTGAGCGAGGGCAGGATCGAGAACGGCAGCGCGTAGATGAACGTCGCAAAGCGCTCGATCATGGTGACCGCGAAGGAGAAGTAGCCGAAGAGCACGGGATGCATGAAGCCGGCGAGCACGGCTTTGCTCAGGTTCTGGCTCGCCAGGTACGCCGCACGCGCGCCGTAGAGTGGCATCGTGTAGCGGACGATCCCACTGACCAAAGACCTCGCCTGGGGCAAGGGATCGGCCGGCAACGGCACGTCGATCTCGGGCGCGTCGGCCTCGGCCAGCGCCAGGGCGGCGGCCGGGCGATCCTGCGCCACGGCGGCGCGGCCGCGCCGGACCAGGACCATGGCCGCGATGGTCAGCGCGACCGCCTGCAAGGCTCCCACGGCGACCAGCATCGCCGAGAGATAGAGCAAGCCTTTGCCCTTCCACCACAGGAAGACGACGGCGGCGATCTTGAGCACCTGCTGGGCGATCGAGATGCCCGCGATCCAGCCGAATCGCTGAAGCCCGAAGAGGACGGCGCGACCGGTCACCGTCAGTCCTTCGAAGAATACGAGAATGCCGAGGAGCTGGATGACCTGGGTCAAGAGCGTGGTCTGTGTCACCACGCTGCCGTAGCTCAGGGCGATGGGGTGGGCGAAAGCGATCAGCGCGGTGCCCACGAGGATGCCGAGCACACATTTCATGAGGAGCGCGAGCAGGTGCGCGCGCTGCAGCACGTGCATCTGTCCGCGCGTCTCGTACTCGGCCGAGAAACGCTCGAGATAGAGCTCGAAGTTGCCCGTGCCCATGGTGGCCAGGCCGACGATGACGAGCCCGATATTGAGCAGGCCGTAGCTTCCGGGACCCAGCCAGCGCACCACGATCACCGAATACGCCACGCCCGCCACCAGGGCCGCCAGCTGCTCGGCCGTGAGGTAGAAAGAGCCGCGTGAGACGTTCTTTAGGATCTGACCGGACACGCCACGGCCTGAGTCGGGGGCTTCCGCAGGGTCACGAACGGTCCTTCCGGTGTGTCGTTGCTTCCCTCACCCCGGCGCGTCCTCTGGGTGCTAGATGCGCCGGTAGATCTTCTCCGGAATGTCGAAGCGGCGGCGATTCAGGACCACGCCGAGCACGGGGACGCCGGCCTTGGCGAGCGTGTCGACGGCGCGCTGTACCACGCCGCCCTTGGTGCTGGAGGCCCGGACCACGAGCAGCGACGTGTCCACCACGCCGCCGAGCACCACGGTCTCGGGAGCCTCGAGCACGGGCGGCGCATCGAGGATCACGTAGTCGTACGGCGCCGCCAGGCGGCTCAGGAGTGCCCGCACCAGCGGTTGAGGAAACAGATGCGCGCCCGCCATCTCCTCGGGGAGAGTGGCGAGCACGTGCAGGTTGTCGCGCTCGACGGCGCGCAGCGAATCCTCGGGACGCGCACCGCCGGCCAGCGCCTGCGCCAGGCCAGGCACGGGCGCGAGCCCGAAGAAGAGGCCCACGCCGGGGCGCCGGGCGTTGCCGTCCACGAGCAGCACGCGCTTGGACGGGTCCTGCGCCAGCACGCGCGCGAAGCACGAAGCCACCGTGGTCACGCCTTCGCCTTCGACCGAGCCGGTGACCAGGATCACGCGCGGTTTGCGTCCGGCGAGCGCGGCATCGACCGTGAGCCCGAGCCCGGCCAGCTCGCGGCGGAAGTCCTCGGGCAATCCCGGCAAGGGCTCGCCCATCCACGCCGGCTCCTCGGAACGCGCGGCGTCGAAGGACGTCTCGGCAGGAAGGGCCTGCGCGGCGTGCGAAGCGTGCGCCGCGTGCGGCTCGTCGTGCGGATAGGCGTCGCGGGGGGATTCCGTCGCGCGCGCGGCGGGCGACCGCGGGTCGGTGTCGCCTTTGCGCAGGGCATCCAGGATCCGGCTCATGCGTGGCTCCGATGCAGGGTCACGGGTGCAATCTCAAGGATGGAGTTCAACGCTTCCGCTGCTCGCGTAGCGTGGCCAGGACCGGCAAGTCGAGCACCGTCTCGGCCTCGCGCGGCGTTTTCACGCTCGAGTCCATGCTGTCGACGAAGAACGCGAGGCCCAGGCCGACGATCAAGCTGAAGACCGGCGCCAGCGCGACGCGCACGTAGTCCTTGGTGTTCTTGGGATAAGGAGCGCCCGCCGGCGAGAGCAGGAGCACCGTCCACGACGGCTCCGTCGAGGTGTTCACGCGTGCTTCCTGCGCCGCTTTGACGAGGTCGTGGTACGAGTCCTTGAGCGTCGCGATGCGGCGATCGAGCTCCTGCAGTCGCGCGTCGGCGTCGGGGAAGGCGGCCACTCGGGACGACGAAGCGCCCAGGCGCCCCTCGGCCGCCGCCAGCTGCGCCTGCTTGGCCCGCCACGCCATCTGCGCCGCCAGCACGCGGCTCTTCACTTCGTCATTCAGCATTTTTTGCAGTTCGTCGATCTTGGCCTTGGCCGCCTGCACCTGCGGCACGTCGGGCTGATAGACCTTGGCCACCTCGGTGTAGCGGAGCTGGGCGATGATCAGCTCGCGCTTGACGTCCTGGATCACACTCTCGCCGCCCGAGCTGCTGGGAACTTCGGCATCGGGGTGCGCCTCGATCCGCTTCCACTGCTCGTATTCGGCGCGCAGCTGGGCTTCCTCGCGCGTCAGGTCGTCGGCCACCAGCCGGTCGGAGCTGCGCACCGTGAGCATTTGGGTGAGATCGATCGATCCGTCCGTGAGCCCGGCCTTGTTGAGCAGTAGGCGGCGCTCTTCCTGCAGGGAAAGCATCTCGTCATGCGTGCGCGTGCTCTCCGCCTGGAAGAACTGATCGGGATAGGGCGTGGTGTACACGTCGTGGCGGTAGCCCATGTAGGCCTGCATGACGGCGTTCGCCACCTCGACGCAGACTTGAGGCTTGAGATCGCGGTACGAGATGCCGATGACGTTCGACTCGCCCTGCACCGCCACCTCGACCGCCACCGGATTGATCACGATGCGCGGTTTGTGATCCTGGGCGCGCTGGCGGTCGAGATCCGCCTGCGCGCGCTGCAGCACGACCGTGCTGCGCGCCGTCTCGACCTCGGAGGAGAGGTCCTCGGCCCACGACAGGGTGCGCACATAGCTGCCGTAGATGCTGTCCTTGACGCCGCGCTTGACCAGGATCTTGCCCGTCGACTCCCACACCGTCGGCCGGGTGAGCACGGTGACCGCGGTGACCGCCGCGGTGATCGCGAACACGGACAGGATGATCCACTTGCGCCGGAAGATGACGGCAACGAAATCACGGATGCTGGTGCCGCGGCCGGCGGAGGCTTCGGTCGGCTTTCCGTTCATGGCTTCAAGCTCGATTGGGTCTGTTCGGGGAAGACGCGGTCGATGTTCACGATGGTCCAGGCTTTGGCGTACGCGTCGCCGATGCTCAGGATCGGCCGCACCATCTGCTCGACGAACAGATTGATGTCGGCGATCGCCGTGCGATTGACGTACACGATGTCGGAGCGCCGGAGAACGATGTCCGGGTTGCCACGGCGGTGCTGCAGGAAGTGCTTCAGGTTGACCCGTTTCACGCCCACCGTCGAAGGACCGGCGCGGCGCACCACCAGGATGTCGCCCGAGGCGGCGTCCTTGGTGAAGCCGCCGGCCTGCGCCACCGCGCCCAGAATGCTCGTGTTGGGCTGCATCGGGTAGCTGCCCGGGCGCTGCACCTCGCCCATCACGTAGACGAGGTTGCCGGCGATCTGGCTCAACGACGTCGTGATGCGCGCGTTGACGTAGATCCTCGAGTAGAGCCGCGCCAGGGTCGAGTCCATCTCCACGGTCGACTGCCCGCTGGCGCGCACCTCGCCTACGTACGGCAAGTTCATCATGCCGTCGGGACGCACCAGGACGGTGGCCGTGATCTCATGGCCTTCGAGGAAAACGCCGTAGTCGATGAACAGCTGATCCCCGGGCGCGATTCGGTAGGGATAGGGCTCCACGAAATAAGAAACGGAATCCGCGGCCGTGGGACGGGTGAACGCCGAGTCGGGGATGGTCGGGCCCGCAGGGGGCTTGGTGTTCGCGGCCAGGGCGGGAGAGGCCGCGGCGAGCGCGAGAAGGAGCGAAACTGCCCCAATCCGCCGCGAAATCACCCAGCCGGAAAGCAAAGGCAACATGCAACGACCTCCGGACGGCGCACAGCGCACCAGCGCCGCAGATCGGCGCGATGCTGCCTATGCGAAACCCCGAGCCACTGCCGCGTCAGGCAGCGGAAACCCGGGGGGGTCCACTCCTACGGAGCTCTGGCGCAAACGAAACACGCGGTGCGGCCTCGGTTTTCCGCGTGCGATTTGAATCGTGATCCGCGGAGCGGGTGCAGGCTCGTTGGATCGAGGCATTAGCAAGATGCGCCCGAGCTACCTCCGTCCTTCAGTACGGCTGGGTACATACACCCAGCGCTTCAATGCTAGGCGGTGGGTTCGCAACCTGTCAACCGCCTCGCGGACGGGAAGTTGGCCCGCTCCGAGTGGATTTCCCGAATTCACAAGTTAGCAATCGGCGTACCGATCCGGGACCACGCCGCGAGCACCGCCTCGCCCAGGAGAGGGAGAACGATTTCATGCTGGCCGACCAGCTCGAGGCCCCGGGCGCCGGGGGCGCGGGTGGGCCGCTCGAGCACATTGACCCGCGGGCGGTAGTGGCGGATCTGGTCGAGGCTCACGGTGGTGAGCCCCTCGAGCGAGGCGCCCAGGTTGACCGCCGCCGTGAGCGCCTTGAGGAAGACCTCGGGCAGCACCACGGCCGAGCCGAGGTTGAGCACGGTCGCGCCGCGCGCCTCGCCCAGCGTATGGGCGAGGATGCGGAAGTCGCGCAGCGTCGTCTCCCCCGCCGCGGCCCCGTCCGCCATCGGCAAAGCGTGCACGGTGTCGGTGCCGAGCGCGACGTGCACGGTGGCGGGAATCTTGGCGCGCCAGGCCGCGGCCAGGAGGCTCACGTCGGCATGCGGAGCGCGCGCTTCCTCGAGCTTTCGTCCCAGCGCTTCGCCCAGGCCCTCGCGCCGCTCGCGCGCCTCGGCGGCGGCGGCAAAGAAAAACTCGCCGGTCTCGCGCACCAGACCGAAGGTGCCCTGTTGAAGATGCTCCTCCACGTCTTCCGACGTGCCGCCAAAGAGCGCGATCTCCACGTCGTGGATGGCGCCCGCGCCGTGCAGCGCCAGGTGCGTGACGATGCCGCGCTCCATCCAGGCCACGAGATAGGGCGACACGCCTACTTTGACGACGTGCGCGCCGGCCAGAACCACGACTGGCCGCCCGGAGACGCGCGCCTGGACGATCGCGGCCACGGTCTCGCGCAGCTTCTCGGCGCCGAGCTGGCGCGGCATGCGCGCGAGCAGCGCTTCGGCCTCGCGGCCGTCCGCCGACGGGCGCGCGAAATCGTCGACCGAAACCTTGGTGGGGCGGTCGCGCACCGAGATCAGGCGGAGCTTGGAGAGATCGGCTTCGGGATAGCGGCCCATTGCGGAACCTTCCGCTGAAAGAACGACGTTAGAGACCGGCGCTGGAGCTGGCTTGTGCTCCGCCCGTCGGCGGGATGCCGCCGGGCGTGTAGGACTGCAGCACGGCATCGACCGAGCCCACCGGCACCCTGCTCTTCATGAGCACCGGGAGATGGCGCGCATCATCGGTGAGCCACACGGTGAGGCCGCCCTTGTTCTTGAACGGACCGGCGTCGCGCACCAGAGGCTCGACCACGACGCAGTTGAAGGAGCCCGCGGGCACCTCGACCTTCTCTCGACGCACCACGTGCACCTCGAGATAGAACGACTTGCGGTCCGAATGATGAGGAATGTAGATGGAGAGCCCGGGCGTGAGCTTCTCGATGCGCGCGCGGTAGAAGGCGCTCAGCACGTCGAGCGCATGGAGCGGCGTGGTCATCGTGGTGCCGTCGGCGTAGCGCACGCGCCCGTGCTCGGGGTCGTACGCCGCCTTTTGCTCGGCGTGGTACCCGCCTTCGTTCTGCACCTTCTGATACTGGTAGGTGACGAAGCGCTGGGCGTCGACCATGGTGTCGATGCGGTCGCGCACGCGGTAGATCGAATCGAAGAAGGGCGCCGACTGCGCCGTGGAGGCGAGGTGATAGCAGGTGTGCTCGCCGCGCTGCACCATGGGCAGGACCTCGAGCGTGGCCGTGCCCGCCTTCACCGGGCCGTACTCGACCGTGAAGCGGCAGCGCTCGCCCGGGCCGAAGGGCTGGCCGCGTCCGCGCAGCCCGCGCGCCGCGATCGAATCCGGCGGGCCGAGCGCCCGGACGCCCTGGGGCAAGCCGAGAGCCTGGTCGTCCGAGCCCGCGAAGGCGGCCAGGTCGGCGCAGGCGGCGGCCACTCCCAGGGCGAGAGCGAGCACGAATCCAACGGCGTGGGGTCGCGGTGCTTTCAATCGCATCTCCTGAAGCGGCCGGGGATCGCCTTCCGAGAGCCTCTGGTCGGCGGCTTCACATCCCCTTAAAATAACGGCGGCGCGCCGACCTTCGGCGGCCATCGCGCACGACCTTTATACACCGCAAGGAGCCCGCATGCTCAAGCCCTCCCAGCGCCTGCAAAATCTGGGTCCGTACATCCTCGCGCAGGTCTTCATGGAGCGTGACCGCGCGCGCGCCCGGGGCGTGGACGTCATCGATCTGGGAGTGGGCAATCCGGACCGCCGTCCGGCACCGCACGTGGTCCAGGCGCTCAAGGACGCGCTCGACGACCCCGTGCATCAGTATCATCGCTACCCCGCGTTCGGGGGCATGCCCGAGCTGCGCGACGCGATCGCGCACTGGTACGAGCGCCGCTTCGGCGTGACCGTGGATCCCAAGACCGAAGTGCTGCCGCTCATCGGCTCGAAGGAAGGCATCGTCAAGCTCTTCCTCGCCCATCTCGACCCGGGCGACTCGGTGCTGCTCACCACGCCGTGCTACCCGGCGTACCTGGGCGCGGTGGCGCTGTGCCAGGCCAAGCTGATCGACGTGCCGCTCACGCCCGACCACCGCTTCCATCCCGTGCTCTCCGAGATCCCCGACGCGGCGGCCGAGGCGGCGAAGTTCCTCACCGTGAACTATCCGCACAATCCGACCGGCGGCACCGAGACGCCGGCGCTGTACGAGGAGATCGTCGCCTTCGCGCGGCGCCACGAGCTCGTGGCCGTGTCGGACATCGCGTATTGCGACCTGAGCCTCGATCCCTCCTACCGCGCGCACTCGCTGCTCGAGTTCGATCGTGACAAGAAGAACGTGATCGAGTTCCACTCGTTCTCGAAGACGTTCTCCATGCAGGGATGGCGCATCGGCTTCTGCGCCGGCAACAAGGACCTGATCGCCAACCTGGCGCGCATCAAGTCGAACATGGACTTCTCCATCTTCATGGCGGTGCAGAAGGCGGCGATCGCCGCGCTCGACGGCCCCATGACCTACACGCAGGACATGGCGGCGCTCTATCGTCGCCGCCGCGATGTCTTCCTCGAAGGCGTGTCGCACCTCGGCTATCGCATCGAGCCGCCGAAGGGCGGCATGTACGTGTGGCTGCCGATCCCGCCCGATGCCAAGGACTCGATCTCGTTCACCACCGATCTCCTGGCCAAGACCGGCGTGGTGGTGGCGCCGGGCATCGGGTTCGGTCCCTCGGGCGAGGGCTACGTGCGCGTGGCCCTGTGCGAGGAAGAGGATCGCCTGCGCGAAGCCTGCGACCGCATGGCCAAGGCCGGAGTTCGGGCGGAGAGCCTGGTCTGAGTACGACGGGATCTCCGCGCCGCGAGCTTCTCGTCTGGGCGCTTCTGGTCCCGCTGGCCTACGCGCCTTCTTTCTTCCTGGGTAGCCGACCCACCGCCTTTGACACGCTGATCATCGTCGTGGCGACGGCGCTGGCGCTCGGGGTGGCACTTTCGCCCCGTACCTCCAATGAGCGTCTCGAGCGCGCACTCGGCGGTGCCATGCCGCTCGTGTTGCTCGGGTTCGCGATCGCGTACACCGCCGTCTCCGTGATCGTCGCCCACGCGCGCCTCCAGGCGGTCGGCGACTATTCGCAGTCGGCGCTCTACGGGCAGTCGTTCTGGACGCTGCTGCACGGCCATCCCTTCGCCAACACGCACGAGACTCTGGACGGGACGCTGGGCAGCCACTTCGCCGTGCACTTCTCGCCGACCCTCCTGGTGCTCGCGCCCCTCTATTCCCTGTGGCCGGACCCGCAGGTGCTGCTCGCCGCACAAGCGCTGGCCATCGCCCTCGTGCCGGTGCCGGTGTACGCGCTTCTGGCGCCGCGCACCGGCCGCGTGGCGGCCGCGCTCTTCGGCCTCGCCACCGTGGCGATGACCGGATTGATGTGGACGGGCCCTACTGATTTCTTCGACGCCAACTTCCTCCCCGTGCTCGTGCTCGCCATGGTGTGGGCGATGGAGCGGCGGCGCTGGGGCTGGTTTGCGATCTTCGCGCTCGCGGCCCTCGGCGTGCGCGAAGAGGTGGGCGTGACGCTCGTGCTCCTCGGCGTGTGGGCGCTCATGCGCGGCCACGGGTGGAAGACGTCGGCAGCGATCGCGGTCCTCGGCATCGCGTGGTTCGGCGTCGTGCTGTCGCTCGTGATCCCCGCCTTCTCCTCGCCCGGCATGTGGACCGATCCCAAGCGCTTCTTCGTCTCGATGTTCGGCCAATGGGGCCCGACCGCGTCGGCGGCGCTCGTCGGCATGCTCACGCATCCGGTCCAGGTGGCCCGCTGGCTCGCGTCGCACGAGAACCTTGTGTTCTTGAAGGATCTGTTGCGTCCCTATCTGTACCTGCCGCCGTTCGGCGACTGGGCGAGCCTGCCCGCGTTGCCCGGACTCGGCGTGATCCTGATGTCGCGCTTGGGATTCATGAAGGGCGGCCACTACGCCAATCTGCCGGCCACCTTCCTGGCCCTCGGCACGTTGTTCTTCGCGCTTCGGGTCGCGGCGCGTGCGGACGCCACCATTCGCATCTGCACGGCACGCGCCCTCGCCGTGATCGTGCTCGCGGGCACGCTGCCGTCTCTCGCCATGACCCGGACCTACTTCACGTCTCCTGCGCCCCCCGCCGACCGGACCGCGCGCGCGGCGCGCGCCATCCCGCCCGGGGTTCCCGTCTACGCGACGGTCAAGCTCTATCCGCGGCTTTGTAATCGCGACGATTTCGGTTGCTGGTGGAGCACCTACGAGCTGAGCCGCGATCCGGCGTTTCGGGCGCGCTACCGCTTCATCGCGTTGTGGCCGGCCGGCGATCCCGCGGGCGAGCGCGACCGCCCGCTCGCCGATTCGCTGTCCCACGACCCGCGTTTCATGGAGCGACCGGGCTATCAGCCCTTCGTGTTGTTCGAGAGGCGTTGACAGCAAAGGTGTAGGATGGTGGGCCGAGGTGACCCATGACGGTAGCAAAGCCCCAACGCACCGGCGCGCGCCTGTGGTTTCCCGTCACCCTCTTCATCGTGCTCGCGGGGATTGGCTTCTTCGTGGGCTGGCAGAAGCACGTGCTGTGGCTCGCCCTCGTGCTCGCGGCTCTCGGCGCCGGGCTGGCGTGGCTCATGTGGCTCATGTTTCGCGTGGCGATCTTCACGCTCGCCGGGGCGCTCCTGGCCGGCGTCGTGCTCGCGCTCCTGCGCTCGCACGGGTGGTTCCTCGGCGCCCTCGGCGGAGCTTGTCTCGGCTTCTGGGCGGGCTGGCACTGGCACCGCCCCGCCCTCTTCCAGAGGAAAGCCGCCCCCTAGCCTACAGGGGCCAGGCCTTCACCAGCTCGTTGCCCGCGTTCTCCGGGCCGACCGCGGCCAGCGTGTAGCTCTCCGGACGCAGATACTCCTGCGCCAGATCGGTGACCTCCTTGGTGGTCACCGCCGCGACCTTCTCGAGGTGGTCGTCCAGCGGCACGTGATGGCCGTGGTAGAGCTCGTCCATGGCGAGGTGCGTCATGTGATTGGTGACGCTCTCCTGCCCGAGGATCAAATTGCCGCGGATCTGCGAGCGGCCGGCCTGCATCTCCTCCTCGCTCGGGCCCTCGCGGCGGAAGCGGTTCAGCTCCTCGGCCACGCGGCGCAGCGCCTCGTTGGCGCGCTCGGGGCGCACGCCGAGATAGATGGACAGGGTGCCCGCGTCGCGGAAGAAATCGAGGCTCGAATAGATGCTGTACGCCAGAGCCGCGGTCTCGCGCACGCTCTGGAACAAACGCGACGACATGCCGCCGCCCACGATGGCGTTCAGCACGGCGAGCGCGTAGCGCCGCGGATCGCCCTGCGGCACCGCAGGCCGGCCGAGCGCGAGATAGGTCTGGGTCACCTCGCGCTCGACGTAGGTGATGCGCGGCGAGAGCGCCCGCGGCGGGCCGCCGGCGTGCGAGCCGTCGCCGCCGCTCGAATCGAACAGCCGGCCCACCGAATCGACGAGCCAAGCATGATCCACCTTGCCCGACGCCGTGATGAGCAGCGAGCGCGGGCCATAGCGCTGTCGGTAGAAGCGCCGCACCTCGCCGGAGCGCAACGATTCGAGGCTCTCGAGCGTGCCGAGAATCGGCCAGCCGAGCGGATCCGTGCCCCACAGCCCCTCGGCCAGCACGTCGGCCACCTTCTCTTCGGGATTGTCCTCGTACGACTGGATCTCCTCGCGCACGACACTCTTCTCGCGCTCGATCTCGTCCTCGGGCAGCGTCGAGTGGCCGACGATGTCCGAGAGCACGTCGAGCGCGAGGTCGCCGTGCTCCTCCAGGCAGCGCGCGTAGTAGCACACGTACTCGCGCGTGGTGAACGCGTCGAGCTGGCCGCCGCGCGACTCGAGGCTGTTGGCGATCTCGTAGGCGCTGCGGTTCTCGGTGCCCTTGAACAGCATGTGCTCGAGGAAGTGGCTCACGCCGACGAGACTCGGCGGCTCGTCGCGGGCCCCCGTCTTGAGCCACACGCCGAGCGCCAGAGAGCGGCGTCCGGGCAGCTCCTCACTCAAGATGGTGAGCCCGTTGGAAAGCTGGGTGCGCTTGGGGTGGCAATCGTCGGCGCGGGCATTCATGGCAGCTCCATGCGGGGTGCGATCAGGGGCGGCGGGCTACTTCCAAGAGAATACGGCCTCCGGGGCCGCCAGCCACAGAGGCTCGGCGGGCCCGTCGGAGGCCGCTTCTACAGAGTCTACTGAGCCCGGTCGGCCGTCGCCTTTTCGGGCTCGGGGAGCAGCGCTTTGCGCGACAGCTTGATCTTGCCCTCGCGGTCCACGCCGATCACCTTCACGGGCACGATGTCGCCGAGCTTGAGCACGTCCTCGACGCGCGCCGTGCGCTTGTGGTCGATCTCCGACACGTGCAACAGGCCGTCGCGTCCGGGCACGATCTCGAGGAACGCTCCGAACGACACGATGGAGCGCACCTTGCCGTCGTAGACGCGGCCGACCTCGGGGTCTTCCGTGATGTCGCGGATCATCTGCTCGGCGCGGCGGCCGCCTTCCGAATTGTAGGCGGCGATGCGCACCTCGCCCGTGTCCTCGATATCGATCTGGGCGCCGGTCTCCTCCTGGATGCGCTTGATGATCTTGCCGCCCGGCCCGATGACCTCGCGGATCTTCTCGGGATCGATGTGGATGACGGCGATGCGCGGCGCGTAGACGCTGACTTCCGGACGCGGCTTGGACAGGCAGCGATCCATGACCTCGAGCACGTAGAGACGCGCGTCGCGCGCGCGCTCCAGGGCTTCGGCCAGGATCTTGAAGTCGATGCCGCCGATCTTCGAATCCATCTGGAAGGCGGTGACGCCCTCGCTGGTGCCGGTCACCTTGAAGTCCATGTCGCCGAGATGGTCCTCGGCGCCGAGGATGTCGGTGAGCACCGCGTACTTCTCGCCCTCGCGGATGAGGCCCATGGCCACGCCCGCCACCGGCGCCTTGATCGGCACGCCGGCGTCCATGAGCGAGAGGCTGCCCGCGCACACCGTGGCCATCGACGACGAGCCGTTCGACTCGAGGATGTCGGACACGATGCGGATGGTGTACGGGAACACGTTGTCGACCGGGATCACCGGCTCGATGGCGCGCTCGGCGAGCGCGCCGTGGCCGATCTCACGACGGCCGGGACCACGGATGGGCCGCACCTCGCCGACCGAGAAGGGCGGGAAGTTGTAGTGCAGCATGTACGACTTCCACGACTGACCCTCGAGCTCCTCGATGCGCTGCTCGTCGGTCGAGGTGCCGAGCGTGCTCACCGCCAGCGCCTGCGTCTCGCCGCGCGTGAACAGCGCCGAGCCGTGGGTGCGCGGCAGCACGCTGACCTCGGCGCGGATGGGGCGGATCTGGTCGGGTGTGCGGCCGTCGGCGCGCACGTTCTTCTCGAGCACCATGCGACGCATCGAATCGCGCTCGACGTCGTGGATGACCTCGCCGATGTAGGGCGCGAACTCGGGCAGGCGCTCGCCGAGAAGAACCTGGGCCTCGATGTTGATCGAATCGATCGCCTTGCCGCGCTCTTCCTTGCCCGCGATCTGATAGGCGTCCCAGATGCGTCCGCCGAACTCCTGGCGCACGGCGTTGTGCAGCTCGCTGAAGTCGACACCCTTAACCAGCGCGCGCTTGGGCTTGCCGTTGGTGCGCTTCAGGTCTTCCTGCAGGCGGTTCAGGATGCGGATCTGCGTCTGGGCGAAGCGCAGGGCCTCGAGCATCTCCGACTCACTGATCTCGCGCGTGCCGCCCTCGACCATGACGATGTCGTCGTCGGTGCCGGCCACGATGATGTCCATCGTGCTCTCCTCGAGCTGCGCGAACGTCGGGTTGACGACCAGCTGGCCGTCCACCTTGCCCACGCGCACGCCCGAGAGCAGGGCCTCGAACGGAATGTCGGAGAGCTGGAGCGCCGCGCTGGCGGCGCACAGCGCGACCACGTCGGCGTCGTTCTCCTGGTCGGAGGACAGCACCGTGCACATGATCTGCATCTCGTAGGGGAATTCCTTCGACAGGATCGGCCGGATGGGGCGGTCGATGAGGCGCGACGAGAGCACTTCCTTCTCGGTCGGCCGGCCTTCGCGCTTGAAGAAGCCGCCGGGGATCTTGCCGGCGGCGTAGGTGCGCTCGCGGTAGTCCACCGTGAGCGGCACGAAGCCGCGCTTGGGCGTCGGGTTCTTGTCGGCGGTCGCGGCGGCGAGCACCACGGTGCCGCCGTACTGCACCCAGGCGGATCCTCCCGCCTGCCTTGCTGCCTTTCCGGTCTGAATGCTGAACGTACGACCTGCGAGCTCTACACTAACCGTTCTTTCCATTTTCTCCCTTGCCTTGACATCCGCCCGATCCAACGGGGACCGGGCTCGCGGACACGATTCCCCCCAGGGGAACGTTCGCGGGTGAAAGTCGGCCGCGCGCTACTTGCGGAGGCCGAGGTCCTTGACGACCTTGCGATAACGATCGACTTCGGTGCCCTTCAGGTAGTCGAGCAAGCGCCGTCTCTGACCCACCATGCGCAAGAGCCCACGCCGGGACGCGTGGTCGCGCTTGTGCACTTTGAAGTGATCGGTGAGGTAGCGGATCTTCTCGGTGAGGAGGGCGATCTGAACTTCGGGTGAGCCGGAATCTTCCTGGTGCAGCCGGAACTTGTCGATGATCGCCTGCTTACTCTCTTTGGTCAGCGTCATGGTTGCAGGTCTCCTTGCGCTCGTGCGCAGGGGAAAGGCCCAGGAGACCGAGTGCAACCTCTCGCGGCCCCGAGCCGGATTCTTCCTCTTGTACAACGGTGGCTAACCTAACAGATGAGGCCGGGCGGCGTAAAGCTAGGCCCATGACAGGATTGGCGGGCTTTTAGGGGCTTTTGCCCTCGCGTTTTTCACGGCCTCCCCGCCCGCTCCGCGCCTCCGCCCAGGGGCCGCAAAATTAACTAATCAGCATTGTAATAAGAAAGACCCTCCCGCGACTAACAGGTGCCCCGCCTGCCCGCGCTCATCGGGAGGTGTCGTCATGCGTTCTCCCACGGGGGCTTCCCTGCTCCTCACCCTGCTCTGCGGGGTGGTGCTCCTCGGCTTTGCCCTTGCGCCCTCTCGACGAGCCGAGAGCGTCGACTTCAGCCAGACCGCTTCGAAATCGGGGCCTCCGCACGACGAAGCTCTCCAGAGCGCCGAACAGCTGATTCAAGAAGGCCGCCAGACTTTCCGCTACGACACCTTCGGAGACGAAGACTTCTGGGGCGGCGTGCTCGGCCTGAACGAGGCCATCGCCGGCAGCCGCTTCGGCGGCGTCGGCGACGGGCTCAGCCCACGGGCCGCGCTCGGGCTCGGGCTCAAGGTGGACTCCGACGCGCTGCCCCCCTCGACCCTCGCCGCCCTGCGCAACGGACGCGTCCATCTCGACGATCCCGCCGTCACGCTGGAGCTCTTGCGCCAGAACGCCGTGGTCGGCCTGACGGGATTCTTCGAAGGACCGCATCTCAAATCGGTCGGGATCCAGTGCGCGCTCTGCCATTCGACGGTGAACGACGCCGTGGCGCCGGGAGTCGGGCAGCGGCTCGACGGCTGGGCGAACCGCGATCTCAACGTGGGCGCCATCGTGCTGCTGGCGCCGCATCTCCAGCCGGTCGCCGACTTCCTCGGCACCGACGTGGCCACGGTGCAGGACGTGCTCTCGCATTGGGGTCCGGGCAAGTTCGACGCCGAGCTCTTCCTCGACGGCAAGGGCTTCCGGCCGGACGGGAAGACGGCGGCGGTTCTCATTCCGCCCGCCTTCGGGCTGGCCGGCGTGAACCTGCACACGTGGACCGGCTGGGGCTCCGTGACCTACTGGAACGCGTTCGTGGCCAACCTCGAGATGCATGGCAAGGGCACGTTCTTCGATCCGCGACTCGACAACGCGGCACAATTCCCGGTCGCGGCGCGCAACCACTCCGGACACGTGACCAACGAGGACGACCGCATCACTCCGAAGCTGCCGGGTCTTCATGTGTACCAGCTGGTGCTGCGCGCGCCGGCCCCGCCCGCGGGCAGCCTCGACGAGGCCGCGGTGGAGCGCGGGGACGAGCTCTTCACGGGCAAGGCGAAGTGCGCTTCCTGCCACACCGACGAGCTCTACAGTGAGCCGGGCTGGAACATGCACACGGGCGAGGAGGTCGGCGTCGACAACTTCCAGGCCGATCGCGCGCCCGACCATCGCTATCGCACCTCGCCGCTCAAGGGACTGTGGACGCACGCCAAGGGCGGATTCTTCCACGACGGCCGCTTGGCCACGCTCGGCGACGTCGTCGATCACTACGACCGGCTGTTCGGCCTCGGCCTCACGCCGGAGGAGAAATCCGATCTCGTCGAGTACATGAAATCGCTGGGCGACGTTCCGTTTTCGGGTCCCGTGCCGGCTGGAGCGCTGGTGGATTCGACGAGCGCAAGGGCGAGCCTGCCGCTCCGCATTTTGGGAGCGAATCGCGGACTGACGGAAGTGGGACCGAATCCCACGCGGGGAGCTGCGCACATCTCCTTCGCGCTCGAGAGCCCGGGGCCGGTCCATCTCGGCGTATACGACGTCCGTGGCCGCCAGATCGCCGATCTCTCCGGCGATCGCGTCTTCACGGCCGGAGCGCAGACCGTGAGCTGGGACGGTCGTCAATCCGGCGGCCCCGATGTGCCGCCCGGCATGTACTTCGTGCGCTTGCGCACCCCACAAGGAGAGTGGAATGAGGCACTGATCCGCCTGCGCTGAACCTGGCGATGCGATGGCGCTGCCCCCGGCGGCAGTTCGTGATCTGTCTCACGAGCTCGCCCCGGGGGCAGGTTTGTGACTCCGAGCTCGCCCTGGGGGCAGTTTGTGAATCGATTCACAAACGCGCGTCAAAGCGCGTTGAGGGTCGTAAGAGGTCAACTCTGCGGGGACGGGTTGCCGCTCGAAAGTCGGATGGCCTTCTCGTTTTGGCTCGGGCGAGCCGAGCCGGAGAGCTCAGGCAGGATCTGATACGCCGGTCGCGGCCCGCGCCAGGCGATCGCGCACGACGACCACATCGTCGGCGATGGCGCGCTTCAGCGAATCGAGGTCCGGGAAGCGCTTCTCCTCACGGAGCCACGAAACGAAATCGACGGCGAGAGGCCGCGACACGAGATCGCCCTCGAAGTCGAGGACGAAGACTTCCACGGCGTGTGGCACGTCGCCCAGGGTGGGGCGCTTGCCGATCGACATGGCTCCGGGATGGCGGGCGCCGTCCGGCGTGGTGACCCAAACCGCGTAGATGCCGTCCCCGGGCATCATCTGATGCTCGAGCAGCTCGAGATTGGCGGTGGGGAATCCCAGGTCGCGGCCGATTCCCTGTCCGCGCACCACCTGCGCCTCGATGCGATACGGGCGTCCGAGAAGCCGCGCCGCGCTCTCGACATCGCCGCTCGCCAAGAACTGACGGATGCGCGTGCTCGACACCGGCCCGTCGGGATCCATGAGCAAGGGCACCGAGTCCACGGTGAAGCCCCAGCGCGCGCCGAGGTCGGCGAGGTAGGCCAGCGTCCCCTTGCGATTCTTGCCCAGCGCGAAGTCCTGGCCGGCGGTGAGGTGGATGAGACCGAGCCCATCGATCAAATAGCGCCGGACGAAGACCTCGGGCTCGAGCCCGGCCATGACGCGATCGAAGTGCAGCACCTCGACGCGGTCGGCGCCGGCGCGCTCCAGCAATTCTCGCTTCTCGCCCACCGGCGTGAGCGGCGCTTCCGGGACGCGCTTGCCGAGCACGGCATCGGGGTGCGGCTCGAAGGTGACGACGGCGAAGCCGGCCCCTGCCGAGCGCGCCCGCTCACGGGCGCGCTCGAAGATGCGCAGATGCCCGCGGTGCACGCCGTCGAAGACGCCGACCGCGACCGCGTGCTCCTTGGCCTCGCTCACGTGTCGCTTCCGGAAAGCACGCAGCGCAGGCGCAGCGGCAGGCCGAGCGGCGTGCCCTCGGCGACGCCCAGGATCACGCCGTTCTCGTCTTCCAATCGCAAGAGCCCGCGCTCCCCGCGCGAGCGCGGCGCGCGGCCGAAGCCCAGATCGCGCGCTTCGCGCGCGTCGAGCGGGCGGCGCGCCAGATGCGACAAGGCCATCTCCCACGGCAATCGCGCCTGCTCGAGGCCGCGCCAATCCGTGGGAAAGGCTTCGTGCCGCTTGGCCAGATTGCCGGCCGGATGCGTGCCGCGGGGCGCCAGGCGCGCCGCCGGGAATGCGCCCTCGACGTCGATGGCGCCGACGCGCACGCGGCGCAACGAATCGAGGTGCGCCACGGTGCCCAACGCCGCGCCCCACTCCTCGGCCAGCACGCGTACGTAGGTGCCGCTCGAGCACTCGACCTCGAAGCCGACGTGGCCGGCCTCGAGATCGACGCTCAGGATGTCGAGCCGCTTCACGCGCACCGGCCGCTCCGGGCGCTCCACTTCCTCGCCGCGCGCCGCGATCTTGTACAGGCGCTCGCCGTGCACCTTGACCGCCGACACCATGGGCGGGCGCTGCATGCGCTCGCCCACCAAGGTGCGCGCGGCTTCGCGCAGGCCTCGCTCATCGCGCGGCCACGGCTTCTCGGCGACCACACGCCCGGCGGCGTCGAGCGTATCCGTGGCCACGCCCAAGCGCAGCGTGCCGCGATAGAACTTGTCCTGCAACGCGATGAAGCCTAGGAGCCGCGTGGCCGGCCCGACGCCGACCACCAGGAGTCCCGTCGCCTGCGGATCGAGCGTTCCGGCGTGCCCCACGCGCCGCAAGCCGAGATGCCGGCGCACGGCGTGCACCACGTCGTGCGACGTCGGTCCTTCCGGCTTGTCGAGCTTGAGGAGAGCGCCCCGGCTCTGTGCCAGGAGCATCGTGGCCTGCGGCGTCACTCGCCTTCCTCCCCGCCCTCGTCCTCCCCGGCCTCGTCCTTCACGCCCTCGTCCTCCCCGGCCTCGTCCTTCCCGGCCTCGTCCTTCACGACCTCGTCCTCGATCTGCTCGCCGGTGCGCAGCTTGCGCAGCAGCTCCTCGACCCGCTGCCCGCGCTCGAGCGACTCGTCGAAGCGGAAACGCACCTCGGGCACTTCGCGCAGTCCGAGGCGCGGCGCCAGGATGTGCCGCACCGCCGGGGCGGCGCGATCGAGACCCTTGACCACTTGCGCCCGCGTCTCGCCGCCCTCGAGCGTGCTGAAGAAGATGGTGGCGTACTTGAGGTCGGGAGAAACCTCGACGTCGGTCACGGTCACGCCGTGGATGCGCGGATCGCGCAGATGGCGGTCGAGGATCTCGACCACCTCGCGCTGGATCAGCTCGGCGACACGCTCGGGTCGAATACGTCCCATGGGTGGAGTTCCGAAGGTTGGCGGAGTCGAATCGGGCGCCGCGCGAAACGGCGCGAGGAGATCAGGAGCGGGTGACGGTCCAATCGAGGAGCACGACTTCGACCTCGCGCTCCACGATGGCGCGCAGGTGATCGGCCAGCTCATCGGCGTGGGTCGCGTTGCCGCTGACCACGGCCAGGCCGAGCGCGGCGCGCTGCCACAGATCGGCATGTTCCACTTCGGCGACCGCCGCGTTGCCGTGGCGCAGGCGGTCCTTGAGGCGGTTCATCACCGCGCGCTTGTCCTTGAGCGAGCGCGCTGCCGGCAGGTGCAGCTCGCAGCGCACGACGACCACGAACACGGATCGCGCCCTAGCTCAGCGTGCGCGTCACTTCCTCGACCTGGAACGCCTCGATCAGATCGCCTTCCTGGAGATCGTCGAAGCCGTCGAGGCCGATGCCGCACTCGAATCCCGAAGCCACTTCGCGCACGTCGTCCTTGAAGCGCTTGAGCGAGCCCAGGCGCCCTTCCCAGAGAACGTCCTGGTTGCGGATGAGGCGCACGCGCGCGCTGCGCGGGATGTTGCCCGCCACCACCATGCAGCCGGCGATGCGGCCGGTGCGCGTGATCTCGAAGACGCGCCGCACCTCGGCCGAGCCGAGTACCACTTCCTTCTGCTCGGGCTTGAGCAGGCCCGACATGGCGCTCTTCACCTCTTCCACCGCCTCGTAAATGATCTGATAGAGGCGGATGTCCACCTTCTCGCGGTTGGCCATCTCTCGCGCGCGCGGGTCGGGGCGCACGTGGAAGCCGACGATGATCGCTTCCGACGCGGCGGCCAGCAGCACGTCGCTCTCCGAGATCTGGCCCACGCCCTGGTGGATGACGTTGGCCCGCACCTCATTGGTCGTCAGGCGGCCGAGCGCGTCGGCCAGCGCTTCCACCGAGCCGTCGACGTCGCCCTTGATGATGAGCCGAAGCTCCGAGACCGCGCCTTCCTTGATCTGCGTGTAGAGATCGGTGAGCGTCACGTGCTTGACGGCGCGGCGCTCCTGCTCGCGCGCCAGCTGCTGGCGCTTGTTGGCGATCTCGCGCGCCTCGCGCTCGTCGGCCGCGCCGGAGATGGTGTCGCCGGCCTGCGGCAGCGAGTCCCAGCCCAGCACCTCGACCGGCGCCGATGGCCCGGCCTCCTGCACCGTCTTGCCACGCTCGTTGAGCAGGGCTCGCACCTTGCCGTGCGCCGTGCCGGCTACGAACGGCGAGCCGACCTTGATGGTTCCCTGCTGGATGAGCACCGTGGGCACGATGCCGCGCCCCTGCTCCACCTTGGCCTCGAGCACCACGCCCTTGGCGCGGCGCGTCGGATCGGCCGTGAGCTCGAGCAGGTCGGCCTGGAGGAGGATGATCTCGAGCAGCTTGTCGACGTTGGTCCCCTTCTTGGCCGAGATGGGCACCAGCGGCACCGTGCCGCCGTAGTCCTCGACGATCAGGTTGTGACGCGTCAGCTCCTGCTTGAGCATGTCCACGTTCGCGGCCGGCAAGTCGATCTTGTTGGCGGCCACGATGATGGGCACGTTGGCGGCTTTGGCATGGTCGATGGCCTCGACCGTCTGCGGCATGACGCGGTCGTCGGCCGCCACCACCAGCACCACGATGTCGGTGACCTGCGCGCCGCGCGCGCGCATGGCGGTGAACGCCTCGTGGCCCGGCGTGTCGAGGAAGGTGATGCGCCGGTTCTCGACCTCGACTTGGTAGGCGCCGATGTGCTGCGTGATGCCCCCGGCCTCGCCCGCCACCACGTTGGCTTTGCGGACGTAGTCGAGCAGCGACGTCTTGCCATGGTCGACGTGGCCCATGACCGTGACCACGGGCGGGCGCGCCACGAGGGCGGCCTCGTTCACCGGCTCTTCGGCCATCTGCTCGGCGCCGTACTCGGTCACGAACTCGACGTCGAAGTCGAACTCGTCGGCCACGGCGGCGATCATGTCCTTGTCGAGGCGGCGATTGATGTTGACCATCAAGCCGAGCTCGAGGCAGGCCGCGATCACTTCCTGCGGCTTGACGCCCATCTGCGCGGCCAGCTCCGCCACCGTGAGGAACTCGGTGACGCGGATGACCTTCTTGGCCTCGGCGACAGCGGCGTCACCGTCCCCTTCCGCGCGGTCGCGGCGGCGCCGGCGCACGGGACGGCCCTGGTCCATCTGGGCGAGCGTCTTGCGCACGTTCTCGAGCACCATGCGCTCGTCCACGGGCTTCTTCTTTTTCTTGTCGCGCCGGCGCTGGTTGGGACCGCCGGGTCCGCCGCCGCCCCCATGCGCGCGATCGCCGCGCGGCGGGGCCGGCGGAATGCCGGGCGCCGGAGCGAAGCCGCCACCGGGTGCGGGACGCGGGCCCTGGGGCCCGGGACGCGGACCCTGAGGCCGGTAGCCCGGCGCCGGGGCGCGCGTGATCGGTCCGCCACCGCCAGGGCGCGGACCTCCGCCGGGACGCGGACCCTGCGGGCGCGGCTGCGGCGGCTTGTATCCGGGCGCGGGCACGCGCACCGGAGGCGCGGGACGCGGCGGCGCCGTGACCACCGGCGCCTGCACAGCGGTCGGCGCTTCGGCCGACGCACTGGCAGCGGCGGCGCTGGCCGGCTCGGCCTCGCGCCGCGCGGCTTCCTCGGCGGCACGCTGGGCCTGAGCCTGGGCGGCAGCCGCCGCCTGAGCCTGGGCCTGCGCTTCGGCGGCGGCGCGTGCGGCGGCTTCGCGCGCCTCGCGCGCGGCGTGCGCCGCCTGCTGCGCGGCCATCGCCTTGGCTTCCGCCTGCTGATGCTTGCGATGGAGGTCCTCCTTCACGACCTCCTTCTCGCGCGCCATCTTGTCGTGCAGCTGGCCCACGATCGACGGATCGACCGTGCTCATGTGGCCGCGCACCTCGACGCCCAAGGCGCGAATCATCTCGACCACCGCGTCGCTCGACATCTTGAGATCCTTGGCGATCTCGTAGACGCGCAGCTTCTTCCCGGCAGCGCTCATTCGATTCCCTCCTCGCGCTTCGCCGGGCCGGGCGCCTCTTCCTCGCTCTCGGCCTCACGAGCTTCGGGAGCGTCGGGCACGCGCTCCTCTTCGTCGGGCACGCGCTCCTCTTCGTCGGGCACCCGCTCCTCTTCGTCGGGCACCCGCTTTTCTTCGTCGGGCACGCGCTCCTCGTCCTCGGCCACCTCGATGTCCTCGATCTCGAGCACCTCCGCGGGGGGCTCGTCGCGCATCGACGCACCGGCCACCGCGGTCTCCAGCGCCTGCACCGCGGCCATGGCCTCGTCCTTCTCCATCTCAGGCGTGAATTCGACCTCGGCCGGGGGCTGCGGCGGGTGCAGCTCGAGCCAGCGGCGCGCCGCCTCGAGCACCTTCTCCGCCGTCTTCTCGCCTACGCCCTCGATCTCGGTGAGGTCGTCGATCTTCGAATTCGCCAGCTCCTGCACGGTCTCGATGTCCGAGGCCAGGAGCTTCTCCATGAGCTTGGGACCCAGCCCCTGCATCTCGGCGAGCGGGATGAGCAGCGCGCGCTCGGCCTCCTGGCGCTTCACGTCCTCGCTCTTGGAGATGAGGTCGATCTTCCAGCCCGTGAGCTTGGCCGCGAGGCGCGCGTTCTGGCCGCCCTTGCCGATGGCCAGCGAAAGCTGGTCGTCGGCCACCACCACCTGGCAGCGGCGCTCGGCTTCGATCACGCGCACGTCGAGCACCTTGGCCGGCGACAGCGCGCGCGACACGAAGATGCCGGCATCCGAGGACCAGGGCACGATATCGATGCGCTCGCCGCCCAGCTCGCGCACGATCGACTGCACGCGCGAGCCCTTGAGGCCCACGCACGAGCCCACCGCGTCGACGCGCGGATCGTGCGAGTAGACGGAGATCTTGGAGCGGCCCCCGGCCTCGCGCGCCACCGCCTTGATCTCGACGATGCGCTCGGCGATCTCCGGCACTTCGGCCTCGAACAGCCGGCGCAGGAAGTCCGGATGGGTGCGCGACAGGATGACCTGCGGACCGCGCGCCATCTTGTCGACGTTGAGCACGATGGCCCGCACGTAGTCGTTCTGGCGATGGTGGTCGCGCGGGATCTGCTCGCGCGCCGGCAGGAAGCCCTCGCAGCGCTCGAGCTTGACGATGACGTTGCCGCGGTCGACCTGCTGCACCACGCCGCGCACCAAGGTGCCCACCTTGTCGGCGAACTCCTGGAAGATGCGCTCGCGCTCGGCCTCGCGCACGCGCTGGATGAACACCTGCTTGGCGGCCTGAATGGCGTTGCGGCCGAACTCCTCGAGCGAGAGCGGATAACGGAGCTGCGAGCCGACCTCGAGGCCCGGGTCGATGACGCGCGCTTCGGAATGCGCGATCTGCGCCACCGGGTCCTCGACCGTCTCCACGACGTCGAGCACGCGGAACAGCGAGATGCCACCCGTCGTGTTGTCGAAGACGACCTGGATGTTGGCCGTGGGCCCGAATTTCTTCCGCCCCGCCGAGACCAGGCCAGCTTCGAGCGTCTCGATGAGATTCTGCCGCTCGACGCTCTTCTCGCGCGTGATCTGGCTCAGGGCGTCCAAGATCTCGTAATTCATTCCACTCCTCGTTGCCTATTGATGCCGGCGCTTCTTCTGCTTGCGCTGCCTTTGATGATGATTCGACCCCTCGGCGGAGCGCCGACCGTTCCATGGATCGACGACCAGGCGCGCCACGCGCACTCCGGTCAGGGGCACCGTCCAGCTGCCGCCCTCGTCGAGAGCCAGCGTCACCTCGGACTCGGTCGCCGCGGCGATCGCGCCCTCGACATGACGGCGGCCTTCCCAGGGCTCGTGCGTCTCGATCCGCGCCCGGCGCCCGACGAAACGGCGAAAGTGGTCGCTCGTCTTCAGCCGCCGCTCGATTCCCGGGGATGAAACCTCGATGACGTAGGCGTGCGGGAGCGTCTGGTTCATCTCCAGAAGGTCCCCCAGCCGGCGGCTGAAGCGGGCACAATCGTCCAAGGTGATGCCGCCGGGGCGATCGAGGTAGACGCGGATCGTCCATCGCCCGCCGGACGGGACGTACTCGACGTCCACGATCTCGAAACCCAACTCATCCGCGAGCGGCGTGGCCAACTCGATGACTTCGAATCGAATGTCCATGCCTGCGACGGACCTCGAACGGCGGGCAGAAGCGCGGGACCATCCCCAGAAACGACAAGCGAGTGGCCCGGACGGATCCACTCACCGCCTGTAACTTACGTCGTCAGCGAGAGTTTGGCAAGCGGATTCCCGGCCCGCCCCACCCCGTGCGGTCGAGCCCGTACGCAGTATACCCAATGCTCCGACAATGGCCAGGGGCGGGAATTCGTCGAGCTCCGAGTGCGGGCGGAGCGCTCCGCCAGACCTTCCCTACGAGGAGACTTGCAGCGTGTAGAGGTGCCAGAGCAGGACGCGCCCCACCTGCCCGAGGCTCGCCGCCGAGCAGCTGGCTGGCAGGTCGCGCGCGGTGTGCCACTCCGGGTAGTCGAGGTCGATCAGGTCGACCGCCGGGATGCCCTCGCGGATGAACGGGATGTGGTCGTCGTAGACCTGGAAGCGAGCGCCCGGCAGGAAGGCCGGCGCATGCACCGTCTTGGCTCCCGCCCACAGGCGGTCCACGAGATTGGGCGCCGACTCCATCGATTGCACCTCGGGATGGAGCGCGAGGCTCTTCCCGCCCACCATGTCGACCACGATGGCGTGCAGCGGACGCGGATGCCCGAGCAGGGCCACGTAGGCCTGCGAGCCGCGGCAGAAGGTCTCGGGCGTCGAGTCGTTGCCCGCGTCCTCGCCGTCGAAGAGCACGAGCTCCACCCCCAGAGGTGGCGCCGTCTTGCCCATCTGGCGCGCCATCTCGAGCAGAATCGCCACCCCCGAAGCGGCGTCGTTGGCGCCGTCCACCGGCTTCGCCTTCTTGGCCGGGTCGGTCTCGCGATCGGCCCACGGGCGGCAATCCCAGTGCGCGCCCAGCACCACGTAGGGCGCGTTCTCGGCGCCGAAGCGGGCGCGGATGTTGTAGAGCGTGTCGATGCCGGGAACCGGGTAGGCGCTGTCGACGGCTGCCTGCACGGTCACCCGGCCGCCCGCCTCGGTGAGCGCCTGCACCAGCCACTCACGGCAGCGGTGGTGCGCGTCCGTGCCCGGCACGCGCGGCCCGAAGGCCACTTGCTTCTCCAGGTCGGCCCAGGCGCGCGCCTCGTCGAACGAAGGCGTGGTGGCGTTCTGGCAGCCCGCGAGCGCCAGGAGAGACAACAGCATCAGCGCGGCCGCGGTTCGCTTCACCCGGCGTCCGGCATCAGAAGCTCAATTGCGCGCTGGCTTCGAGCCGCAGGCTTCGCTGGGTGAGGTTCTTGCCCGTGGTTTGATCGGAGCTGCTGATGTCGTACACGGCGCGGGTGAAGTCGCGGTATTGGTTGAATCCGAGGCCGATGGTGCCGTTCACCTGCCGGCTGAACGAATAGGTGCCGCTCAGCGACGAATCGATGCGGTCGTTGTTGGTCGCGCTGCCGACGCGCGTCTGACCTGGAATGCTCGTGCCGCCCTTGCGCTTGTTGAAAGAGCTGCGCCAGGCGAGAGTCATGTTGCTCTTCAGGTTGGTGCCGAAGATGCCCAGGAATTTGAACGTGCTCCCCGGATTGAGCGTCTTCGTGAAGTCGCAGCGCACCGTCATGTTCGATTGCCTCGTGTCGACCGACCCCGCGTTGACCGAACCGATCGCGTTGCGGAAGTCCTCGCGCAGGGATGACGTGTACTCGGCGGCGAGCGTGGTCTGCAAGCCCGATTTCATGGTGCCGTTCAACGACAGGAGCGGCTGCCAGTTGGTCGACGTGGTGCGCGAGCTCAGGGCCTGTTGGTAGAGGCCTTCGGCGTCGACGCGGTGAGAATAGCGCGTCTGCGCCGAAAGCGTGGGGAAGATCCGCGACAGCCCCAGCCACTTGGCCACCTGTCCCCAGTCGCCCGAAAGATCGGGCCAG